>JBLMWG010000237.1:0-5886 GCA_050257115.1 Bacillota bacterium | reverse complement strand
AAATCATATTCACGTAACTCTGCTGAATCAATCCCTGCGATCCTTGCTCACACAATGATAAAACCAAATGCAAATGTTGATCTACGCTCATCACTGTCTCAAAACGAATTACAAACTCAATACGCGAACTCAGATCTACATGCGCAGCAGTTAAATAGCGCTTATAGATCGACGACATTTGCAGAATTTCTCCGCATTCAGAGATTTTTGTTAACAGCTCTTTGGCCTTAGCTTCACCACCAACTAAATCCAAAGCAATATAGACAAGAGAATTATGGATACTTTTTGACATTCATTATCTTCCGAAAAGCACATCACGGATTTGATACAAACCAGGCTTCTTTTGTTTCGCCAACCACTCTGCTGCTTGCACAGCTCCTTTTGCAAAGACGGTGCGATTCAAGGCCGTGTGTTCAAAAGTAAGTACTTCTTCATCACTCATGGAATAGACTTTATGAATTCCGAAAATACCTCCACCGCGAATTGCGACTGGTTCCGGACATTTTTTTGCAACAACTTTTTCCAGATTCTCTTGCAGAGTAATTGCCGTGCCAGAAGGCTTATCTTTTTTACGATTGTGGTGAAGCTCTTCGATCTGAAAATCAAAATGAGAAATCGCCGCCAAAGATCTCAATGCTTCATTTAAAACAGCAACTCCAATGCTCATATTAGAAGACCACAGGACCGGAATATGTTTACTATATTTCGTCAAAAGATTTTTTTCTTTCGCCGTAAAGCCCGTGGTTCCGCAGACTACTGGAGTTTTATGTTTGGCCGCTAATTTTAAAATGCCACCCAAAGCTTGAGGTGAAGAAAAGTCTATCCACACATCTACTTGCGAAATAGCTTTAGCATCTGGCTTCGTGTCCCGACCTAAAGAATAGAAAAGATCCAAATTCGGATTTGTCGCAATAACCCCTGAGATTTCTTTTCCCATACGACCATTGCCGCCAACTAAACCTACTTTGAGTTTTTTCACGCCAGAACTCCGACTTTTTTCATCTCTGCCTTTAACATCTCCGTGTGCTCAGCACCAAGTTCTACCAGTGGTAAACGTAGTTCCGCAGAGTCAATAAGGCCCATTAGTTGCATCGCCTTTTTTACAGGAATCGGGTTTGCTTCCACGAACAGAAGATTAATAAGATTCATGTACTTTTTAATATCTGCGTGAGCTTTATCTAGCTGTCCCTCTAAAGCCCATTTTCTCCACTGAACCATTTGCTTTGGAATGACATGACTTGCAACAGAAATGACTCCATGACCGCCTTGAGCAAGAAAATCCACGTAAGTCCCGTCATCTCCAGAAAGCATCAAGAAACCCTGCCCACAGGCCTTGATAATGTCAGATGCAACATCCATTTTTCCGGAAGCTTCTTTAATACCCACCACGCCAGGGACTTTCGCTAAGTCTCTAACGGTCTCTGGGGAAAGAGCTGTAATTGTTCTTCCGGGAACATTGTACAAAATGGTAGGAATCTTTACCGAGGTAGCAATTGCCTTGAAGTGTGCATAGAGCCCACGTTGTGGCGGTTTATTATAATAAGGAACAACCACTAAAATCGCGTCAGCTCCAATCGTTTCCGCCTTCTTCGAATCCTCGATGGTTTTTTCTGTGTCATTAGAACCGGTTCCCATAATGAGTGGCACGTCAGGCCCAACAAGCTTGCGAATATGTAAAAACAATTCTCCCTTCTCATTCTCCTTGAGAGTAGGGCTTTCACCAGTTGTCCCATTTACAACAAATCCATCTACACCGTTTTCTAGTTGGTGCTTAATCATGCGATCTAGTGATATGTAATCGATTTTGCCATTTGCAAACGGAGTGATCAGTGCCGTAAACGTGCCATTAAAATTCTTCATCTGATGACCTCAAGGTTAAATTGGAAGTCTCCTATAAAGACCGCATCACCGATAAGAAGCGGGCAAGGGTCGTTCTCGAAAAAGTGGACTTCCATCACTCCTCCGGGCATTCGTACTTCAATTTCGTTTATTTTGGAGTCACGGGAGCAAACAAGAGCCGCCGCAACAGCTCCGGTACCGCAAGCTAAAGTGTAGTCTTCCACTCCACGCTCAAAAGTGACTGCTTTAATTTTTCCTAATTCATCTTCCGCATAAAAAGTCACATTGGCGCCGGAAGGTTTTAACTCAGCATGAGAGCGCATCTCTTTTGCCATATCTTTCAGCGCCACCGTGTCTGCGAAGTTGTGGATTTTTTGCACCAAATGGGGAACACCCGTGTTGACCAGGACAAAGGCTTCTTTTGCTCCACCTGGTTGACTGATGAGTTCGATCTTTTCTTGTAGCACACGAGCTGGAGGCATTTTAACGCGAATCTTATCGTTACCAAGTATTTGCGCGGTTACAAGGCCGGCTCCGGTTTTAAAGCGAATAGTCCCTTTATCTTTGGTCGAACTGTTTTCATAACAAAATCGCGCAGCACATCGCGCGGCATTTCCACACATTTCTGCTGTAGAGCCGTCGCTATTATAAAAGTCCCAATTATAATCAAACCCCTCGGATCCCTCTTCGATAATAAGAAAGCCATCTGTCGCAAGGCCTAGGACTTTATCACAGATAAGTTTTGCAAATTCAGATCTCGATTTACCCAGATGTTTTTCCACATCCTTCCACGCTGAAGAGTCACGACCATCTAGTAGGGCAAATGTATTTCCTGCGCCAGACATTTTTGTGATGGTCAGTGGAAGGTTTTTTTTCACAATCCGCTTCCTCCGCTAGAGGAATCCTCACTGTTCTGGTCTTTATACGTGCGTCGTTTTTGCAGATCTTTTTTTGTGGTCTCAGAATAGGTAGGTTCCCCGCGCCCAAGAGGAGGGGGATTCAGCGGCGGCAATGGAGACCCTTTTACTCCGCACCCAGAAAGACTAAATGTTAAGATAAGGGCAAATAAAAATTTATTCAGCATTTGTGGTCATCCCTTTAATTTCGCCTTCAACTTCTAAAACTCGACGGCAAAGCATCGGATCTATCATATACTGTCTATACTGACTCGCTGAAATGTTTTTGCAGGTCATCACGTATTTCTGAGCATCGTCTAGATTTCGAGTCTTGGCCCCTTGCGATAGCCTCCATGACCAATAAGCAACCTCAGGGTATTTGGCGTCCAACTTTTTGAGAATTCCAAGGTTTTCCTGAGCTTTTGTGATGTTTTTCACTTTTACCTGGTGTTCAACCTCATTAGCCAACCAGAATTTTTGCAAGGCTGATTTTGCGACTTCTTTCGGATCATAGGTCTTTAAATATTCATACCACTGACCTTGGCAAACTTGAGACTGGGCGTTCGTTAACTTTAGTTCCTCATCAAAAGCGATCAGCTTCAAAGATTTTGTCAAAAGCTCTTGCGCTCCTGAACAATCACCCTTCGCGATTAATAAGCGGGAAAGCTCAATGACGATGGCTATGTTATCGGGCTCAATTCTCTGAGCTTCGTTAAGCTTACCAATAGACTGCGGCAGGTCAGCTTTTCTAAGAGAAGCAGATGTTTCAAAAAGCTGTTGGGCCTTATCACTAAAAAAGACATGAGCAACATCGAGAGCCGCTTTCTTAAGCTCCCCCTGTGCTTGAGGGCGCGTTTCACGAGCAATTGCAGAGGTTAAAATATTCAATGCTTGCTGACGATCTCTTTGAAGGCTGAGGTTATATGCTTTTTCGATAATATCTTTATAGGTTTCTGATTTTGATTGCGCAAAAGCAGGGTGGTAACTTGCCAGAAGGAAGGCCGCCCCAAGAGCGGCCTTTAGAATTTTAGAAATCATGTCCTAGTTCTTTTTAAATGAGGTCAATGAAACCGTCACAGTGCCAAATTGGCTCGGAGCAACTTGTTTCAAAAGACCTGAAAGTGGCACAAGTTGTGGATTGAGCCATACGTTTATCTCAGCGTCATTTTGATCTTTATCTTTCAAGCGGGCATGGATGCAATCAAAAGTTCCAGCGGGAACAGTTATATGATCCTCTTTGGCATCAATCACTTCAACATTTTGTTTCGGTGGCTGCTGCTCTTTACCATTCACCAACATTTTTTTGATTTCACCGGTGTTTTGATCAATCAGCATTTGAGCCTTTTGTTTTCCCGCAAACCCAAGATCCATATCTTGAGTAATCCAGATGCCATCACTACCGACTGAATCGACGGACATTACCATGTTTCCCTTAATAAATCCCATGTCGATATCATAGTTCGCTGATTCACCAACTTTCCAATCTAGGCCCAGTGTGTGAGCCGCATCAGAAATAGCCGAGGCTTGAGCTTGAACCAGAATATCTGTAGTTGACGGGGTCGCAAATGCATTAACAGAGAACGAAAGTGCTAGGACGAGAAGCGCCTTGAACATAAAGATCCTCCTTGAATGGTTTTTGGTCTTATCATGACATCAAACCATTCAAGGCAGGGCAAGCTGCACTAGGTTTCTCTGTAACTTGAAATAAGAACCTGACGCGGCTTGCTGCCATTCGCTGGGCCAACCACGCCTTCTTTTTCGAAGATCTCAATCATTCGTGCTGCGCGCGGATATCCCAATCTGAATTTTCTTTGAATAAGAGATGCGGAAATTTCTTTCTGAGCCGACGCCCACGATAAGATTTCATCATATCGTTCATCGTATTCTTCCTCTTCAAAACCACCACCAGAATTGTCACCAGCTTCCGCGCCATCACCACCAGTGAACCCATCGAGAGCTTTCATTGCTAATGGATCATACTCTGGCTCTCCTTGGTCCGCCCAATGCTTAACGACATTCGCAATTTCCGAATCTTTCAAATATGGACCATGATGTCGCGTCGGTTTACCGACTCCCGGTGCTTGGAAAAGCATATCACCATTCGGAAGCAAACGCTCTGCACCTGAATCATCAATGATAATGCGCGAGTCCATTTTTGATGCCACTTTCAAAGCCACGCGTCCAGGAATATTGGTTTTAATTAAGCCTGTCACAACGTCTTTACGTGGAGATTGAGTGGCTAGAATCAAATGGATTCCGCAGGCGCGCGCTTTTTGCGTTAAACGTTGAATGGGCTCTTCAATGTTTTGCTTTTCTACAATCATCAAATCAGCCAACTCGTCCACAACAATTACAATGTAAGGAAGTGGCTGATAGTAATACTGATCAAGTTTTGCTTTGCCTTCTTCCAGTTCAATATTTGTCTTTTCGTGCTCTTCGATTTCTGCTTTTGACAGAGCTCCGGTCTTTTCATTGAAGGCTTCAATTTTGCCAACGCCAAATTTCGACAATGACTTGTATCGCTTTTCCATTTCGCGAACAGCCCACTTTAATGCTGTCGCTGCTTTCTTCGGCTCCGTGACATGGGGAATAGCCAGATGCGGAACACTCGCAAACGGAGCTAAGTCGACCATTTTTGGGTCAATCAAAACCAAGCGCAATGACTTCGGAGAGTGTCGGAATAAGAGACCGGTAATGATCGATCCCACGAAAACGGATTTACCGGATCCCGTTGTACCGGCAATCAACAAGTGTGGCATTTTACGCAAATCAACAACCTTTGGTTCGCCGTCAACAGCACGACCCACGGCCATCGGCAGTGCAAGATCATCACTCCAGAAGATGTCTTCCGCAATAAGGTCTTTGTAATAAACAGTCTCACGCTTTAGGTTGGCAGTTTCGATACCAACCACATCTGTTCCTGGAATGTGACCCACGACACGGACTGACTCTGAGGAAAGAGCTAAAGACAAATCATCTTCAAGTTCAGAAATTTTAGAAATTTTGACATCAGCGTTAGGCTTAAATTCATACATCGTAACCAGCGGGCCGGGTTTCGCATCTTGAATTGTTCCTTCGATTGAAAAGTTCTTAAGTTTCTCAACCAATGAATCGGCCTTACGCTGAATTTCTGCTTTATCAATTTTAATAC
>JBLMWG010000236.1:0-22117 GCA_050257115.1 Bacillota bacterium | reverse complement strand
ATTGATATGTGCCATTTCGCCTACGAATTCCCCAGGGTGAATTTCTCCGAGTGGAACTTCTTTCGGGCCATCCATGCGAAATGCTATAAGTTGACCGGTTTTCACCAAATAAACAAAGTCTCCCTTTTCACCTTCACGAATGATCACATCACCGGGCGCAAAAAAACGCATGCGATACGAGGTGGCTCCATCGGATGACACCCAATCCAACGCCTTTTGTAAGCTGCTAACCAGGATATCTTCGACATTAATGGCATCTACATATTGAACTTGGCCTGTGACGACTTCATCGACGAAGTGGTCTTGTTCAGGAAACGGTGAAAGGACAATCAAAGCTAAGCGCTCTTTGCGACGAAGCAGGCTGTCCGCTAAGTCATAGGCATGCATCTTTGCGAGATGAGGATCCAGAATCAGAACGTGGGGGAAAACGTTGTCCGCTTTAAAAAGTGCTTCCATGCCATCAGAGGCAGTAAAGATAGTGCTGTTACGAATTTTTTGACTGATTTTCTGCTGAAGATAATCCGCTAGGTTGTTATTGGCAGTGGCGATCAGAAATATTCTTTTTTGTTCCAAGTCATTCATGCTAATAATCTTATCGAGGCAGACAAGAATTGATCAAAAAATAAAAGGTCTAAACTAGTTCCTTTGCAGAAATGAAACGAATTGGACTTTGATCCCGTATTAAGATCCCGCTGCAAGTTGAATTTAAATTACTTTTTGTTGTCCAGTACGGGCATATTTCGCTCCAGAATTTCCAAGAGCTCGCCGTGCTTTTCCGAAAGTAGTAAAAGCATTTTTTCATTTCCATTCGGCTCATGCAAAAGATTTCTGACTTTACAAATTTCCGGCCATATTTCTGCCTGGAATGCAGGGTGCAAGCGCATGGTTGCAAATTGATCCGTGGGAATTGTCCCGGTGGTTAGCAGACTGTTTGTGGCCCGATGAATAAGTTCAAATTTCCATTCGTCATATTGGGCCGCTTCGTGGGCTTGGGCATCGGGGAGGTGTTTAAAGCGGCGATGTGGCATGAGTGCCTGCATGCAGTTTTCGATGGTTTGAAGTTCCGCCACCGCACCCTCGTAGTTTTTGCGTTGCGATTCAGCCAGTGCTTCCATTTCTAAAAGATCTGCTTTGGCTTCTAGTTGCGTATTTTCATCGGCGTCTTTAAGACGTGCTTCCGCCCTTTGGCGTTTTGCTTGCTCGCGAAGACGGTGAGCTTCGAAGGTTTTTAATGCATTCTTGCGATCTTCTTTCAGATCGCAGAGAAGGGCATAAGCACCATCAGGTGTGTGGCAACTACCCGCGAGGAAGTAAGTAATTTGAAAATCATGATTCAGTCGATTTGTTTTGTAATTCATTAAAAGCCACCTGGGTTTGATGAAGCTGCTGCAAGATTGGATTGCCCGTTTAGTAGATTTGTTCCTGAAGTGGCCGCGCCACGCAGAAAATGTCTTCTAGTAACCATCGGCGGTTGTGACATATACGTAAGATCCTAATACCATAAAACTGATAAGTAAATGTTTGGTAGCCGTTTGAGTCAACACTGCCGTACCAGTTTTAACGGTTAAAGAGGTAGAACCACTATCTGAATAGGCGTTGGCAATGGAACAAGTACCACCAGCAGCTCCTTGAACGGCAAGGAAATAAGAGGAGCCTGATTTGAGGTTTTGCAATGTCAAGGCACCGCAGCTCGCACTTGTATATTGAAAGTTCCCTGTGGAAAAATCAATGGTCGTTGAGGCATTAGAGACGTCCTTCGACTTAATGGCACCAGACACATCGAGTGTCGATTGAGGACTGGTTGTGCCAATACCAACGTTACCACCTGAAGGATTTAAGTTGATAGATCCCTTTGTTCCATTGCTGGTTGAATCCAAAGTTAGATTGTTACTAGCAGCGGTACCACCATAAAGTGTTTGTCCGCCAGTTCGTCCCGCGAGCAGGGCATATTGTGAAAATAGATCTCCGGAGATGCTTGAAAAACTTGGCACTCCCGAAGAGTCCGTTGTCAATACAGCGCTGTTCGCTGTTGTAAGTCCACCAATAACATTATTAGCCGATGAGTAGAGCAATTGATTCGCTGTCGTGGACGTTGGATAGCTCGCTGTTGTCCAAGCCGGTCCGGTGACGGTCCAATTTAGCATAGATCCAGTGGTCGAACCAGGAACCGCCGTTAAATTTCCAGAGCCATTGGAGGCAATGGCACTATAGTTGGCGAAGCTCGTGGCGCCTGTACCGCCATTAGCAACAGGAAGGTTGCCACTCACATCACTAGAGAGTGAAACTGAGTTGCCACCCGACAGAACACCAGACGCATTGTTTTTCACAAACCCAGCCGTGTTCAATCCGGACAATGTCATGCCCGCAAAAGTGGGGCTGGCTCCGGAGTGAATATCTTGAGGAGTCGAAAGTGTGATGGAATTCGTATTGTGAACGACTGAAATTTGATTGGCAGTACCCACAACAGATTTGTATTCGTAACCCGTCGCTCCATTGTTCATTCCTAAAATCTGATTAGCAGTACCAAGGCCTGTTAATCCACCCAAGGAGATAGCTGGTGTTGTTCCACCTGTTGAGCTGAGAGGAGACGTTGCGCTGACGCCGGTTACAGACCCGCTTGCAAGACTTTGCCAGGAAAGATTTCCAGATCCATCATTGACCAATGCTTGAGTGCCCGTGCTTTGTGAAGTAGGAAGTCTTAAAACGTAGCTGGTCCCGATGGCAGAGCTCGGTCCTTGAAGAGTCACCGTATTCGATCCTGAGTCTGTATAAACAGAACCTTTTCCTGAAGAAAAAGTTAAGTGACCCGTCATCGAATCACCAGCTTTAAGAACATTCAGTGATGCAGATCCTGTGACATTACCTGTGACATTACCTGTGAGATTCGCAGTAATTGTGCCTGCTGAAAAGTTACCAGAAACATCTCGTTTAACGATGGTGCTTGTCGTGTTAGACGCTGTCGCTGCGTTAGCAAGAATTTCGGCAGAGTGAATATTCGCTGCCGTTGACGTGCCCACGGAATTCACGGTCGCTGTTACGGAGCCATTCCCTGATGCTGAGACATCACCTGTTAACGCGGAAATTGTTCCGCCGGCTCCGGCCGAGGCAATCATAGTCCAGCTAGAGCCATTATCGTAATATAAAGCTTGGGTATCTGTAGAGACGAAATAGTGACCTAATGTGCCGGCGCCAGGTCTATTTGCAAATATATCTGCTTGGATTCCCGAAGAGTTACCTAAGTTTTTAATTGCGTCTGTGATACCGTAACCACTCAGATCTGTCGGTTTGCCAGTGACGGAGCTCCACGCTGGCGTAAAAGTGGTGTTGCTTGCAGCTGTTAACTGACCTTGGGCATTGACGGTAAAGGTAGGAACTTGAGTGCCGGAACCATAACTTCCTGCGGTCACTGTCGTATTTGCAAGGCCGATCGTTCCCGAAGTCGTGATGGTTCCGCCGCTAAGGCCTGTGCCTGTGGTAATGCTCGTGACCGTACCGGCGCTTGTCGCTGGCAAGGTCGTTGGAGTCCACTTAGTTCCATCCCATTGTAAAACTTGATTGGATGTTGGTGCCGTCGCATCGATGGGTTGATTTTGTAAGGCAACGACTTTGCTAGCACCAATAGAGCCTGTGACATCTCCAGTAAGGCCGACATTAATATCCATACAGCGGAAGTTCCCAGTTGCAGAACTCCAGTACATCGTTTGACTTGCCGTACATGCTGCGGAGGCGACATAGGTATTGAAAGCGGACTGAGTCACATAACCTGACAAGGTTGCCGTCAATCCCGAAATATCGGAAGTTGAAATTCCAGAGTTGATCCAATCCGATCCATTGTATTTCAAGAACTGATCAGAGGAGATAGCGGTAAAATTCAATGGAATACTATTGAGCTTCGCGACAGTCGGATTTGGGTAGGTTCCAGAAAGATCCCCTCCAGCGGTGCCGCCGCTTTGGATTGCATTGGTGATTCGAGAGTCATTACCAGCGGCGACTGTTCCAGCGGCTGTTCCCACATTGACTGTCAGCTGGGGAGTGAGGTTTCCATTGGTAACGGTTAAATAGGAGTTCGTGGATGTAACGTTCGTGACGGTTCCTGTTGTTGGGGTCGCACAACCAAATGTTTGGCTGCCTGAATCCCAAGTTAAAAACTGACTCGCGGTACAAGTTCCCGAGATGCTGCTTTTTAGTAAGAAATCAGAAGCAGAATAGCTTCCTAGTTTTTGCGACGATTCCGCTGACTTTGCATAGCCTGCAAAGGGAACAGAGCGAATCACTGAATCAGGTGTGATTATCTGCCAACTAACACCATCGTAAAATTGGACTCTAAGAAGTCGACTCTCCGTGCTGATGGGATTGTAAGTTGTCCCGTCCTTACATGTAAAAGAGCTGGAATTATTGAAGGCATCCAGAACACTAAACGGTAGTACTGTGGGGTATGTCATTGTCCCAAGGCCAATCGGGACGTCGAACACCCCGCCTGAATTGCGCATATCAACACCATCAACTTGTTCTTGATAAATGATGCATTGACCGCTTGGGTTGGTGATCTGAAATAAGAAGCTGACCTGTGAGTACTCTAGGGGAACTCCCGTGGAGCTAACGATTTTTCCTTGATAGGAAAGTGCTGTGGGGGCTCCCATGGCTGGGAAACTCAATGCAAATAGCAGAACTGCCATAAGCATTCTTAATATCCTGCTATCAATAAAACGCAGTAGAAGGAGTTTCACCATGACAAACTCTTCGGCAAAAAAGCTATTTTTCTACATTGAGAAATATCAGTTTTGAATTTTCCGGTGTCTTGCGAATGAAAATCACTTTATAGAGATCAAAATGAAACGTTCAAATTAGTGTGCACTACAAAGTGAATTTGCATCACAGATATGAGTTTTCTTGCATTAAGAAACCAGACCAAAAGCTTATTTTATATGAGGAATTTACTATAAAAACTCCGGAGCGAGGTAGGCGATACCTTCGCTTTTTAAAGCCCCTTTTTATGCCCAGAGAATATCTTATTTCACCGGGAACAAGTAGGTCGTCGTCATCGCCTGTTTTTCTGTGATTGAGTGGATTTCGTATATCTCAATCGCGGGGCCGTCCGCTTGTAGATTTTTTTCTTTTCTATACTCTTCAACACGAGGATAAACCTTCAAAGGCCCGATTCCTGGGGAGCCCGTGAAAACCGCTTTTACATATCTGTGATTTGGCAGTTCTCCGATTTTAAGAGGTTCAGGAATTTGCGCCGGAGGATTTTCAATCAAGCAACCCACGCGTGCTTTCAAACGAGCTTCCTCCACAATTCGTGGATCATCCAAATACTCACCGAAAGTTTGGGCGCAAGGCTTGCCTTGTTCTTTCATGAATTTTTCGACCAGTTCAATCTCTTTGTTCACTTTGTGATATGGGCCTACGTGTTCAATGTACAAAGTTTTGAAAGGACCTTGTTGAACTTCGGAAATTTCAACTCCTTTAAAAGCGCCCAAATAAGTCGCGAGGTACATACCAAAAGAAATAATTGTGACAAGAACGAATACTAAAATATATCTCATTGATTTACTTCCATTTTATAGAGCAACCCATAGAGGCTGTCTGGTCTTCAGAAAATTTATTACCATTTAAAAGAACTTGAACGGCGTCAAATAATTCACGCTTTGAAACTTTGCTGGCATCTTTCCAGGAGTTATCCAGGCGTCCACGATAGCTCAGTGTCAAATTGCCGTCATAGACAAAGAAATCCGGCGTGCAAACCGCGCCAAAGTCCTTCGCCACTTTTTGAGATTCGTCATACAAATAAGTGAAGGAATAATTTTTTTCCTTCGCACGTTTTTGTAGGCTCTCAAAGGAATCTTCTGGGTGATCTTTGGCATCGTTGGAGCAAATCGCCACAACATGGACACCTTGGTTTTTCAAATCAGTGCCCAATTGAATCAAACGATCTTCGACAGCCAAAACATAAGGGCAGTGCGCGCAGATGAACATCACCACCAAAGGTTTACCGTTAGAAAAATTCTGAAGGGAGTAGGTCTTCCCGTCCAAAGCGGGTAAAGAAAACTCAGGCGCCTTATTCCCTAAATCAGGAAACGGAGTAAATGTAAGTGCCATATCAGTCCAATCTCCTCGTTCTAACTGCTAAAGTTCGGTCCAATTGATTTTTTTGGCGCCCATAAAAAGACTGCCGTCTGCTTCCATAGCTGTATATTTTTCTTTTAACAGCGGATGGCGGTTTAGGGCTGTTAACAATGACAATTGATCTGTTGGGCTCAGAGGTTGATCGCAGTGTGAGGCCGCATCGGTCAGCTCAAACAATAAGCGATCCAAAAAGGCCGTATAGTCTTCGCCGAGCAGAGGTGCGCCAGTTGGCAAAGATTCCAAAATACTTGTCGATGTTTCCACGGACTCCGGTGATGTTGTGATATTGAAACCAAGACCGACGATGAAGCGGGCTTCATCCGCTTGCGCGACGGTTTCCAACAAAATACCCGCCACTTTTTTGTCACCAATATAGATGTCATTGGGAGCTTTTAAGTTCCAATCCAAAAATGGCCACGTGGTTGAGCAGGCTCTGAAAACAGCCAAGCCCACGAGCGGAGCCGCCGTTGGTTGTGGCATCATCGGCAGCAAGTAAGACCAAGAACTCAATAAAGAACTTCCCGGCTTTGCATCGGTCCAAGTGTTTTTTCCACGACCACGGCCTGCAGTTTGGTGATCCGTCACAAATATGCAAAGAGATTCTTCCAACAGATCTTCTTCGAAGGCCAATTCTTTAGCCGTCGCAGAAGTACTTTCTTGGCTGACTTTGTACTCGACGTGAATGTGGTTGTTCTTTGCCCACTTTGACGTGATATCACCAATGCGGATTTCATTCATGGGATTATCCACTATTCCTCCCAGGCAAAAACAAGGCTCACATCAGCCACGGGGGCAGAGTGAGTTAGCGCCCCGACAGAAATAAAGGTCACGCCTGTTTCAGCTACTGAACGAACTCGTTGTAGATTCATGTTTCCGCTGGCTTCAGTTTGCACGTCTTCAGGAATCAGGGCTAAAGCTTCCTTTAGCATATCGTTATTCATGTTATCCAAAAGCAAGTGTTTCGCACCCAAGCTCACGGCTTCTTTGACTTCCGCCAATGTGCGAGTCTCCACTTCAATCGGTAATTGACTGTGTTCACGGATACGATTCACCGCTGCGGTGATGCCGCCCATAACAGAAATGTGATTGTCTTTAATGAGGATCGCAGAAGAAAGATTCATACGGTGATTGACGCCACCACCGTGGGCAACCGCGCGTTTTTCAAGCTCACGATAACCGGGTGTTGTTTTACGAGTATCAAGAATTTTAGTTTTCGTGTGCTGAACTTCTTTAACGAAGCGGCGAGTGACAGAAGCAATTCCTGAAAGATGTCCTAAGAAATTCAAAGCCACGCGTTCGGCTTTCAAAATCTGCACAAGATCGCCTTCAATAGTGCAGATGATTTGCCCATTCAGGATTTCGTCGCCTTCTTCAAAATGCCACTTCACGCGGCAGTTCGGTTCCAGCATTTGCATGGTTTGCTCAAAAGGAGCGGCGCCAGACAAAACTATGTCTTCCTTGGCTTTCAAACGGGCACGACCGATTTTTGGTTTTAATGCGAGGGATTCTGTTGTGACATCACCGTTTGGCATGTCTTCTTTAATGGCTGCGCGGATTAATTCTAAAATTGTCATAGGGCCTCACATTCTTGAAAACGTGAGGTCGTACGATGTACAAGCTAGACCGAACGTTCCGTGTCGCGCATAAGTTTATTCAACTCTTCGCGAACGATGCGCTCTGCAATTTCGGGAAGGAGTTTCCAGCAGACGGATTCAATCACTTCACGAGCTTCCTCACGAATGATCTTTTCCATCATTTCCGGGTTTAAGTCCACCTTGGATTGGACTTTGCCCTGAGCAGCAGGCGGAGTTGTTGCGGGTTTCGCCGCAGGACCTTTTTGTAGGGTTTCCATCATTTGGTCTTTGACGGATTTTTCAACTTTTCCAAGGAAAGATTCCCCAGAGGTTGCTTTTGGGGGAGCTTTCTGTGCTGGTTGAGTCGTTGGCTTTTGAACCAGGTCCGGACCGTGTTCATCAAAGCTGATTTCTTCAAAATCACCAGAGATTTCGACGTGCGCGGAGGTAAGCTCATCGTCTTGAGGGATTACGAATTTAGAGGCGAAATCGTCTTTGGCTTCGACATCAGCGATGTTCAGCTTGAACTTCGTCAAATCTTGGTGCGCCCAACCACCTTCATCCAATTCCTCTTCAGAACGGGGAGTAGTCAAGGGAACTGAAGAAAACTCTTCACCTGGAACATCCAAGTTCAGGGCTTCATCTTCGCTGATTTCTGGAATGGTATTTATGTTAGAAATTTCCTCAGCGGCTGGAGCAGCACTTTCTTGAGGGGTTTCCTCAAATTCAGGCATCTCTGGAAAGTTGAGGAAGCTACTGACAGGATTTGTCGTGGTCTTTTTAACGAGGTTGTTAACAAGGTTGCGTAAGTGCTCAGCATCGAAGGGTTTTTCAAGACGTCCTTCGGCTTTAGACTCGCTCACTTTTGCTTCGTCGATTTCCATGAAACCACTCCACATTAATACAACAGGGATGTGAGCTGTTTCAGGATCTTTTTTGATATCTTGGCTGACTTCATAACCGTTTCTTTTGGATAAAAGAACGTCTGCAAAGATGATATCTGGCTTGAAGCTTTTGGTGACAGGCAAAACGTCAAGGCCCACAGGGACCGCCTTCACTTCAACGGCAAAGTCTGACAATGCAAGTTGCATTACCTTTTTGATTGTGGAACTCTCATCTGCAAGTAAGACGCGTAAAGCCATAAGCAAAGTTAAATAGGAATTTGGACCTGAGTCAAGGAAACTCTAAGAATGAACCGAATTGATCGTTATACATCTTGGCTATTTTGGGGTTACTTCGTCGGTGGCCTGCTCGTTTTCCTGACGCTTTTTACGGCTGTTGATGCGATGTCTACGGTGGCAGCTTATAAAGGGGTCGCGACCGGAACTATTTTTAGTTATTATCTGTATTCGTTTCCTGAGATCATTTCCAAACTTCTTCCTGTTGCCTGTTTGTTGGGCATAATTTTAACCCTCACGAATTTGAATAAGAATAACGAACTCGTTGCGTTATTTGCATCGGGGATGAGTCTTTTGCGTGTGGCAGCCCCGGGTTTGTTTTGGGTGGCGTTGATTTCAGCCAGTGGCTATTACATGACGGATCGCTTGGTTCCGCGGGCGAATCAGCAAAAGAATTATATTTTGTACTATGATCTTAAGAAAGAACCCCACCGTTTTTCCACCGTACGAACCAATAAAATTTGGTATCGAACGAAGGACGCTATTTTTAACATCAAAACGCTCAGCGCTTCCGGGGATAAAGCTCAGGGTTTGACGATGTTCTTTTTCAGTGAGGCTTGGGATTTAGTGCAAATGATTACGGCCCATGACGTGGAAATTAAAGGCAGTTCTTGGCTGCTCCATGATGGAACTGTGACTATCTTTAATAAAGACTCCAGCTTCCCTTTATCCACTCAATTTAAGAATAAAAGCGTCGTCATGGCGGAGGACTCGAAGGATTTGCAAAGTGCGGGTCAGACGGCCGATATGATGAGTCAATCAGAGCTTCAGCACTTTATCGAAAAAAATAAAGATGCCGGCTTGGATACTGTGGCCTATGAGGTCGGTTATCACTCGAAGTACAGCTTTGCTTTTGCCGGCCTTGTTATGTGTCTTTTAGGCATCCCTTTTAGCGTGGGGCGAGCTCGTTCCGGAGGGACTATGTTGAATCTGGGGATTTGTTTGGGGTTGGTTTTTGCTTATTACGTCCTCTATTCCTCAGGGATTACTTTGGGGCAGCATGGCTCTGTGCCTCCGATAGTGGCAGCTTGGGCGCCGAATGTTATGATGTTCGGCTTGGCCTTGGTCCTTCTCAAAAGGCTGAAACGCTGATATGATAGGGGCTTCTCTTGGAGGTCCTATGATCATGAAAATCCTCACATTCCCAGATCCGAAGTTACGGGAAGTCTCTCAACCCGTGCAACCAGCGGAGTTTGGCCCGGCAATGCAAAAGCTTGCCGATGACATGATTGAAACCATGTATGAAGCCCATGGAATTGGTTTAGCGGCCCCTCAAGTTGGTGAACTGAAGCGCATGATCGTGATCGACACGCGCCCTAAAGATGAAAGTGGTCGTCGTTATAAAGACCAAGAGATGACCGACCTCGAAAAAGCCGTGCAGCAACCATTGGTTTTGATCAATCCGGAAATTGTTAAAGGTGAAGGCAAAACAACTTTTGATGAAGGTTGTCTGTCCATTCCGGGCTACTTTGAAACGGTCGAACGTTTTGATTATATCGAAATGAAGGCTTTCGATGCTTCCGGTAAGGAGCACCTTTACAAGGTCGATGGGCTGTTGGCGATTTGCATGCAGCATGAGATGGATCACTTGGAAGGAACTTTGTTCATTGATCACTTGAGCTTTGTCAAATCGAACAAAATCAAAAACCAAATTAAAAAACATGGCTATCCGAAAAAAGAAAAAGACGAAGAAACGTCTGCGGATAAATCCTCTGGCAAAGAAAAGTTGGAAGTCTAGTGAGTAAAGTCCGTGTCTGCTTTCTGGGAACTCCAGAATTTGCTGTTACATCATTGAAGGCGCTTCTTGCAGACGATCATTATGAAATTGTGGGGGTGGTGACTCAACCGGATCGCCCCGCAGGTCGCAAGTTGCAATTAACTCCGAGCCCGGTGAAATCCCTGGCTTTAGAGCATGGCCTTAAAGTTATGACCCCTGAATCCCTAAAAAAAGATCCTGCCGCTGTTGAGGAAATCCGATCCTGGGGCGCCGAAGTCGGCGTCGTTGTCGCTTTCGGACAAATCCTGACGGAAGATTTTATGGGATCTTTTCGCTTTGGTTGTGTGAATGTGCATGGTTCTGTGCTGCCGCGCTGGCGTGGTGCGGCCCCTATCCAACGCGCCATTGAGTCCGGTGACACCGAATCTGGGGTGACTCTACAGAAGATGGTTAAAAAATTGGATGCCGGTGATATCATCGGTATTCGTCATGTGAAAATCACGGATGAGATGAATGCCTTGGAGCTGCATGATCAGTTGGCGATATTGGGTGCTGACTTGTTGCGTGTGGAATTGATGGATTATGTACGTGGAAATTTGGTGCCCGTTCCACAGGATGAATCCCAAGTCACAATTGCTAAAAAAATTGATAAGGTCGAGTCCCAAGTGGATTGGTCCGCCTCAGCGAAAGCTATCAATGGCAAAATCCGCGGTTTTGTATATGGCCCGGGGACTTATACTCTTCTTGAAGGTAAAAAGTTAAAGCTACATAAAGCGATTGTGATTCCCAGCTCCGTGAACAAAGAGCCCGGTACGGTCGTTGATGTCGGGGCTGATTTTGTAACGATCGCAACGGGTGATGGTGTGTTGAAACTTCTTGAAGTTCAGCCGGAATCTCGCAATCGCATGAAAGTCGCAGACTTCCTTAAAGGTCATCCGTTGAAAACAGGAGATAAAATCGGTGTCTAAGTCATCCAAACTTGTTGCGCCTTCTATTTTGTCAGCAGACTTTGCCAATCTTGAAAAAGAAATCAAAGCTGTGGCCGCAGCCGGAGCTGACTGGATTCATGTGGATGTGATGGATGGACACTTTGTTCCGAATCTGACGATTGGTATCCCGGTCGTAAAGTCTTTGAAAAAGGTTTCTCCACTACCTTTGGATGTTCATTTGATGATTGAAAAGCCGGAACGTTATGTCGAGCAGTTCGTGAAAGCTGGCGCCGACTATCTGACAATTCATGTGGAAGCGACACAAGACGTGGCGGGGACTTTACGCCAAATCCGTGAGTTGGGTGCCAAGGCGGGGATTACTTTAAGACCGCGCACTCCTGTTGAAGAAGTCATACCGTTATTACCATTATGTGATTTAGTTTTAGTGATGACTGTTGAGCCCGGTTTTGGCGGTCAGTCTTTTATGCACGATCAGATTTCAAAAGTAAGTCGTCTTCGTCAGGAGATCTCTCAAAAAAGATTGAACTGTTTGATTGAGGTTGATGGCGGTATCAATGCGGATACAGCGAAACTTTGTGCGGAGGCCGACGTCTTCGTGGCCGGGAATTATGTTTTTGCTCAGGACTATCAGACTGCCATTGCAAAATTAAAAAATTAAGACTCCATCTAGATATGTCCGTTTTCTAGGTAAGAAACCTTGTCCCCCTCACACACCGACTGAACTGTGCTAGCCACGCGACGAGCCACACGGGGGGCTAAAAGCCTCAGTGCAACATCGATGTCGACAAAACGAAAATCTGTAAAATCATTGGATGCCAGACGAATTTGTTGAGCTTCTTTTTCGGTCAGATTTTGCGCCGCAAACAGAAAGCTAATATATTCACCCATCATATCAACATTTCGAACGTAATCGACGGACAGGATTTGCGTAGGGGTGATAGTGATGCCTAAGTCTTCTTGAACTTCTCGAACTAGACCTTCTAGAGGGGATTCTTCGGCTTCTACGATACCGCCAGGTAGGAGCCAGTCCGAGGAGTATGCGGGTTGTATAATCAAAAGCTGCCCTTTATAAAAGAGCAACACGCCCGAACCAATACGTTTAACAGGAAGGGGTGTTGAATCGTCCCGCTTGCCTTTGGATTTTCGTAACATAGGGCCTCCTGGAGAGTGGTCTGGTTGGCTGGACTGGGCTCAATACTAGAGCGTTTCGAGTGCCATTGACCATATCCTTGTCCCTCCTTCAGAATTGTAGAGGAATCGCAAAATTTTTGGTGTTACAAAAGGAGAATATGATGAAAAAAATGTGGCTTGTTGTTGCTTTGTTTTTAGGTTTTTCTGGGGCTGCACACGCGGGTGTGATGATCGAACCTTATCTTGGTTATGAGATGGGTAGTTCTTCCGGTGGAAGCTTGGATGCAAAAACGAGCTTTACGAATTTTGGTGCGCGTTTGGCCTGGAGAGCTCCCGTTATGTTCTGGTTGGGCCTGGATGCTAACATCGGTATGAGTGGTAAAATCAAGCCAGATACTGGAAGCGATTTTGATTCAAAGCGTACCACTTATTATGCCGTTGCGGGTATTGATTTGCCAATCTTGCTAAGAGGCTGGGTGGGATACGGATTCTCCAACACATTTAAAAATGAAGACGTTACCAACTCAAAATGGACTGGTAAGACGACTAAAATTGGCGTGGGCTTCACGGGACTTCCATTTATCTCTTTGAATCTTGAATACCTGAAAGACACTGTCGATAAAATTGAAAGTGATCTAGGGACAAATAATAGTCCAAACGTAGATCACAGCTCTTACATGCTTTCAGTTTCTTTGCCGTTAAACTTCTAGTCTTAAAGACTTATCTAAGTAAGATGTTAAAACCCGCGACCTCAAAAGGTTGTGGGTTTTTCTTTTTGAAAGCTAAATCTTTGTACAGCCAATAGCATAGCGCGTTGAAAGGGGCTATGGAATACCCTTTTAAGCCCCTCTGGGCTAGGATCAGCCCTTCGAAATAAGGAGTTCCCGCTATGCAAATCACTGGTGAAAATATCACCCTCGAAAACCTATACGCTGCTGCCCATAATCCTGCCGCAAAAGTTGAGTTGGCGGCTTCCGCAAAAGCTGAAATGAAAAAATCCCGCGATTATATCGAAGGGCGTATTTCTAGCGGAGAAGTGATGTATGGCGTGAACACCGGCTTTGGCGCTTTTTCTTCTGTGCGTATTTCTGATGCGGAAATTGAACAGCTGCAACGCAACTTGATTCGCTCACACTCAATGGGTGTTGGTGCACCTTTCACAAAAACTGAAACACGCGCGATGATGATCTTGCGTGCGAATGCTTTGGCCAAAGGTCACAGCGGGATCCGCCCGACAGTTGTTGAAAAGATTTTAGAGTTTTTGAATAACGACATCATCCCCGTAGTTCCTTCTCAAGGTTCTGTGGGAGCTTCTGGTGACTTGGCTCCTTTGTCACACTTGGCTTTGACGATCATCGGTGAAGGTGATGCTTGGGGCAAAGATGGCAAAATCGTTCACGTTCAAGAGCTTTTAAAAGAAAAAGGCATCACTCCGCTGGAACTTAAAGCCAAAGAAGGTCTTTCGATGATCAACGGTTGTCAGGTGATGACTTCCATTGGTTTGCTTTCTTTGTGGGAAATGCGTCGTTTGTTGTGGCTTGCGGACCTTGCTGGAGCAATGTCTCTGGAAGGCCTGAGAGGTTCCAGAAAACCTTTCGATCCTTTGATCCAAGCCAGCCGTCCTCACGCAGGGGAAGGTAAAACCGGTCGCAACTTAATTAAACTTATGGGGGCAACTAGCCCGATCGCGGAAAGCCACGCGGTGAATGATCCGCGGGTGCAAGATGCGTACTCTCTTCGTTGTATGCCAGCGGTTCATGGGGCAGCGAAAGACGCTTTAAGATACGTCGTCAAAGTTTTGGAAACGGAAGCGAATTCTTCAACGGATAATCCTTTGGTGTTTGCGGATGCGAACAAAGTTCTTTCTTGTGGTAACTTCCACGGGATGCCGGTTGCCCACGCGATGGACTTTGCGGGGATAGCATTGTCCTCGCAAGCAAGTATTTCTGAGTGCCGTATTTCTAAAATGATTTCCACGCAAATGAGTGAGCTTCCGCCATTCTTAACACCAAACGGTGGTTTGAATTCTGGCCACATGATCGTGCAAGTAGCAGCGGCGTCTTTGGTTTCTGAAAATAAAGTCTTGGCGCATCCTGCCTCTGTGGATTCGATCCCAACTTCTGCAGAAAAAGAAGACCACGTTTCTATGGGAACGATCGCGGCAAGAAAGTTTGCACAAATCTTAAGAAATGCTGAAAATGTTGTGGCCATGGAATTGTTGTCAGCCACCCAGTCTTTGGATTTGCTTGCTCCATTGCAACCAGCGGCCGCAGTGAAAGCAGCTCACGAACATATTCGCAAAACGGTTCCATTCGCGAAAGAAGATCGCATTTTCTCTAAGGATGTAGAGGCGATCAAAGCGATGATGGTTTCTGGAGAGTTAATGAAAGTCGTTGAAGCCACTGTCGGCGAACTTGAATGGTAAGATATTTTGTAAATTAAAAACAAGGCTGTCATTGCGACAGCCTTGTTCGTTAAAGTCCCATTATTTGTTAAGGCAAGCTCACATAGATTGCTGAACTTGTCGTCGATGCAGAGTTTGCAGAGCTCACGGCTTTTAATTCGTATGTGACCCCTGGGGTTAAATTATCTATATACACAAAGTGCGAAGTCACGGCGCTGGCATCTAAGGCTGTCATTGTTTGTACTCCCGTAGACATGTCGGTGATAATCACCTGAGAAGTACTAGCGATATCTGTTCCCCATTTAACACTCACTCCCGTTAGGAAGTTCTCAGCAACCATAAATCCAGAGATGACCGGACCTTGTACTGTCGGTGCGGGTACTGTTGTTGTAGAGCCAGAACCAGAGCCAGATCCCGAATCAGTTGGTGTTGAGCCGGTGCTACCAGTTGGTGAAGTCACATCACCAGTGGATGGAGTTGTTGAGGTGTCTGTACTAGGGGCAGGCGATGGTGATGGTGATGGAGTCGGACTAGGAGTCACCACAGGAGTTGGATCTGGCGTTGGAGTTGGACTAGGAGTCACCACAGGAGTTGGATCTGGTGATGGAGTCGGACTAGGAGTCACCACAGGAGTCGGAGCTGGCGTTGGAGTCGGAGTCGGACTAGGAGTTACTACAGGAGTTGGTGAAGGTGTTGGTGTTACAACCGGAGGGGTTGTACTGCCAGAACCCTCGTCGACTGGAATATCACCGTGTTGCTGACATTGCTCACCAAGAACTTCGTCTTCGTCATCACGATCCCAGCCAGCATGGTGGCCGTGGTGCTTTTGTTTGTAAAGACCGTAAGCATACCCGCGAGGATCTGGAGTGTGTCGGCGGTCTTTAGAGTTATGCTTATCTTTGCCACCACATTGGCGTTCGTGCTCTTGGTTTGCTTCAAGGCATTTTTTATTGTGACCTGCGTGAACCACTTTGAATTTGGGTTTAAATACGCAGGATCCATCTTTTTTATATTCAAATGAGGACTGGCTCAGATCCATGAAAACTTTTAATTTGTTGTTTTCATAGTTAGCAAAGTTCAATCCTTTTTTAAATTTAACCAAGAAGTAAGGATCAGTGATTTTACATTCATGTCCACGATCATCGTGGATGCGACCACATTTGTTTTTATTTAAAACGATGCGAATTTGTGAAATGCCTTTTGCATCGCCTAATGAACAAGATCCTACAGAATCATCCTGATCCTTAGAAAACTCGACGCTTTTCCCTGAGGAAGTTGAATACCACCCCTTTTGCGTCTGATAGTCGATGCGGTCGACATTCAATTGGACGTTTTCAGCCCCACAGGAGTTTTTTCCTGTCGAGGATTTGTTTTCGCTCGTTAAAGCACCAAAGTACAATTTGACTTGTTGTTGGGCTTCTTTCTGTTGAGCGCCGTACACCACATTCGGCAAAACCGCCGTGGTCAAACATGCTGTAAGTATCCATGTTGGCATTTTCTTGATCGCAAAGTTCACAAGACCTCCATGTTTTTGGTCTTGCTCAGTATAGGGTTAGCATTTGTAAATTTCAAAAAATTGGCGAGAGGTCGTATGTTCTTTGGAATGCCTTGGAAAGTGTAAATAAAAAGTTCGACAGTTTGTTGGTCAATCTCAAAGCAGTATGGTGTTTCAGAATGACTCGAAAGCCATCAAATAGGCTCTCTAATGCGCTGCGCTTAATTGGCAATATAGGTCTTCCTTTGCTAGTTTTGGACGGTCGAATTTTAAAGGAGAAATCATGTCTCGCGTAGTTAAAGCTCCCACTGGGAATAAGATGGTTTGTAAGGGTTGGTTGCAGGAAGCCGCTTACAGAATGATTCAGAACAATTTGGATCCTTCAATTGCTGAACATCCAGAAAACCTTGTGGTGTATGGTGGTATCGGTAAAGCTGCGCGCAACTGGGAATGTTTCGATAAAATTTTAGAAGCTTTGAAGAACCTTGAAAACGATGAAACACTTTTGGTTCAGTCCGGTAAGCCGATCGGAATCTTGAAAACTCACGAAGATGCTCCAAGAGTTTTGCTTGCGAACTCTAACCTTGTTCCAAAATGGGCGACATGGGAAGTTTTCAATGAACTCGATAAAAAAGGTTTGATGATGTACGGCCAAATGACGGCAGGATCATGGATCTATATTGGGACTCAAGGGATAATCCAAGGGACCTATGAATCCTTTGTCGAAGCGGGACGTCAATATTTTAACGGTGATCTAAAAGGCCGCGTGATTTTGACAGCGGGTCTTGGTGGTATGGGTGGCGCTCAACCTCTTGCAGGAGTGTTTGCGGGAGCTTGTGTTCTTGCTGTTGAAATTGATCCAACTCGAATTCAAAAACGTCTTGAAACAAAATACATCGACGAAGTTGCAACTGATATCGACGATGCGATTGCTCGTATTAAAAAATACACAGCAACTGGCGAGGCAAAATCTGTTGCTCTGCTTGGCAATATGGCCACTGTGATTCATCAGTTGATCGACAAAGGGTTTACGCCGGATCTGTTAACAGACCAAACCTCAGCCCATGATCCATTGGTGGGTTATATCCCTGAAGGCTACACAGTTGAGACGGCGAAAGTTTTCCGTGAAAAAGATCAAAAAGCGTATCTAGAAGCAGCCTACGCTTCCATGGCAAAACACGTTCGTGGAATGTTGGCGATGAAAGACAAAGGTGCTGTGACTTTTGACTATGGAAACAACTTGCGTGCGCGTGCTCTTGAAGCGGGTGTCACAAATGCCTTTGATTATCCGGGATTTGTGCCAGCATTTATTCGTCCATTGTTCTGTAAAGGTTCCGGCCCTTTCCGTTGGGTGGCATTGTCTGGTGATCCAGCGGATATCAAAGTGACAGATGATGCGATGAGGGAATTGTTCCCACACAAAAAAGATCTTTTGCGTTGGTTGGATATGGCGGAAGAGCGTATTGCCTTCCAGGGTTTGCCTGCACGCATTTGCTGGTTGGAATACGGGGAGCGGGCAAAAGCCGGCTTGATGTTCAACAAACTTGTTGCTGAAGGCAAAGTGAAAGCGCCGATTGTTATCGGTCGTGACCACTTGGATTGTGGTTCTGTGGCGTCTCCAAATCGCGAAACGGAAGCAATGAAGGATGGCTCTGATGCAGTCAGTGACTGGGCTTTGTTAAATGCCATGGTAAACACCGCTTGCGGCGCTACATGGGTGAGCTTGCACCATGGTGGCGGTGTCGGAATGGGTTACAGCCAACACGCAGGACAAGTTATCGTGGCAGATGGAACGGAGAAAGCAGCAAAAAGACTTGAGAGAGTTTTGACCGCCGATCCAGCTATGGGGGTATTCAGACATCTGGATGCTGGCTATGAGTTGGCACGTGAGGTTGCGAAAGAGCGCGGCGTAAATAGCTGCTGGCTATAAAATTCTCTAACGGGCCCTTCACCGTGTGTGGGGTCCGTTGAAAACTTGTTTGCTTTCCTGTGCTGTCAGGCAGACCATATTTCTGAATATGGAGGCATCATGAGTCAGCACCGAAAGAACATATTTCTCTGTTCAACTTTTCTCATCTCATCTTTCTTTTTTAATTTGTCCGCAAAGGGGCAAACCCCAGATCTTGTTCGTGTTGGGAATTTAAAGTTCGCTCACTATGGTGCTATCAGCTATATGGCCGAGATCTGTGGGAAGTATAATCTAAAAGTCCAAGAGCGTGTCTTTGCTAAAGGGATCGACATCATGCCAGCCATCATAGCAGGCGAAATTGACGTGGCGGCTAGTGCTGCGGATGCGGCAATTGCAGGGCGTGCGAGCAAGGTTCCGATTTATGCTGTGGCAGGGTTTGCTGAAGGTGGTGCTCGCATCGTGGTTCGTCCTGACGTCAATATAAAGTCTATTAAAGACTTTAAAGGTAAAAAAGTAGGCGTAGCCCGTGGGGGAGCCCAAGAGCTTTTGCTATTGGCCGAGCTTTCGAAAAACAACCTGACGTGGTCAGATCAACCCGGTAAAGACGTGCGCATCGTGTACATGGCTTTCGCGGATTTGAATCAGGCACTGCAAGCGAAGCAAATCGATGCTATGGCTCAGAGTGAGCCGCAATCTTCTCAAGCTATTAATAAGGGTTGGGGTATTGAATTGATGAAACCCTACGACACACCAATGGGGGAACCGATACGTACCTTGGTGATGACGGAAAAAATGTACAATGAAAAACGCCCGGTTGCTGAACGCTTTATGAAGTGTTTTGTTGAAGCAACAAAAACATTTATCGAAAAACCGGACGTGGCTCAAAAGTTCGTGATCGAAAAAATGTTTAAAGGTCAAATAACGGCGCAAGACTTTAAAGATGCCATCGGCAATTCTCCATATACTTATGATTTGACGGTGGATCACATCCAAATCACAACCGATATGATGCAAAAATATGGTGTAGGTCGGTTGCAAAATCCACCGAAGGCCGCAGATTGGGTGAAATTGGATCTCCTAGCTAACGCAAAAAAATCTCTGGGAGTAAAATAGAGTGAAGAAAGCAAATGGTGGATTCCTTTTCCGAATCAAAGGTATTTGGGTTCCCGCAATTGTTGTGATCTTGTGGGAAGTGGTAGTGCGAATAGGTTGGGTGAACCCTCAGGTTCTGCCAGCACCGTCAGCGGTGATCAGTCGTTGGTATCAGTATCTTTTGCCAGTGGAGCCCTTTGATCCTGCTCAACATTCAAGATTGGCATGGATTTTTTCCGGAGAGTTGATTGCCGATCTATTTGCCAGCTTTCAACGTGTACTTTTGGGGTGCTTGATTGGTGGTGTGTTGGCGTTGCCGGTGGGGCTTTTGATGGGAGCCAGTCAGAAAGTTTATGACTACCTCAATCCTTTGGTACAAGTGCTGCGGCCTATTCCTCCTATTGCTTATATTCCTTTGGCAATCTTGTGGTTTGGTCTGGGAAATCCACCCGCAGTGTTTTTAATTGCGCTGGGTGCCTTCTTTCCAATTTTGATGAACACCATCGTTGGAGTCCGGTCAGTCGATTCGATCTACATTCGTGCCGGATTGAATTTGGGAGCGGGGCGTTTCTTGATGTTCAGAAAAATCATCGTCCCCGCAGCGATGCCTTACATTTTAAGTGGCGTTCGTATCGGTATTGGAACCGGTTTTATTTGTATGATCGTGGCAGAGATGATCGCAGTGAACAGCGGTTTGGGATATCGCATTTTGGAAGCACGCGAGTACTTCTGGTCGGATAAGATTATTGCCGGCATGTTTTCAATTGGTTTATTGGGACTTGCTATCGACACGGTGGTGGATCGTCTTAATACCTATTTACTTCGTTGGCACAGAGGTCTTGAGTAATGGCGAACATAGAAGCACAAATCGAAATTCAGCACGTTCATAAGATTTTTAAGGGCGCCGAACAGCAGGACGTTATCGCCTTGAAGGATATCGATTTCACTATACCTCGTGGACAGTTCCTGTGTTTGCTAGGCCCTTCTGGTTGTGGCAAAAGTACGCTTTTAAATGCCATTGCCGGATTTTCTTTGCCGAGTGAAGGAAATATTCTGGTGGAAGGCCAGTCCGTTGAAATGCCAGGTCCCGATCGTGGGATGGTTTTTCAAGAGTATGCGCTGTTTCCTTGGATGACGGTGGAAGAAAATATCACTTTCGGTTTAAGAATCAAAAAAACTGACTCGAAAAAAATTGAAACCGTTCTGGAGGATCTTCTTAAGAAATTAAAGCTGACGGAGTTCCGTGACCGTTTTCCAAAAGATCTTTCGGGCGGGATGAGGCAGCGTGTGGCTATTGCTCGTGTGTTGGCTTTAGATTCCCCAATCATGCTGATGGATGAACCATTCGGAGCTTTGGATGCACTGACTCGTCGAAGTTTGCAGGATGAGTTGTTGAAACTGTGGCAGGAGACGAAAAAAACCATCGTCTTTGTTACTCATAGTATGGAAGAAGCCATTTATTTGGCGGATCGAATCGTGGTGATGAGTTATCGCCCCGGCACCGTCAAAAAAGATATTATGGTTGAAATCCCGCGACCACGAAATCCTTCGGATGTGGCATTTAATAGTCTAAAGCGTGACTTATCGGAACTGGTGATGGCAGAACAAAATCGTTCCCAAGCCGCCCAACTCAGCGGAACGACCGGGGATTAGATCTGTTTTTCAATTCCGGGTCAGTTTTTAAGACTTAAGCAAAGCGTGTGATATATTGGCAGCGTTGACAGAGATTTTCGACGAGCTTGTTGTCTTTAAAACCTTTTAGGATTTTTTGCGCACGATCTGAATTTAAAATTACTTCGATTTTTTCGTCTTTTACATTTCCCAGTGGAATCTTGCCCTCTTTGTCCAGGCAGCAAGGGACGACCGTTCCATCAGCCAAGATGCCAAAGTGACTGGAAAGCCCATAGCAAGTTCCCTTGGTTCCCAAAATGGGCAAATCCACGGAAGGCCACGTGAACTCTGTATCAAAGTGCAGGTGCAGGCGATTTTCGATGCGTACACTTTTATTGCGGCGAATATCAATATCTTGATTGAAGGTGAAATTAAACTCATTGCAAACGCGTTCTAACATCGAGCGGTTCTGAGCTCCGGTTCCCATCGGGTCGTCCAGATTCCAGAGGCGGTAATTGATATATAAATCAGGGCGCTCGATCAAAGCTCGGTGTGTGTATTTAAAGATTTTCCCGAGGTAAATACTCGGATCCTTGTCGCCATAGTTGTCATGAAAGCTGTGCAAAGAAAAATTCACCTGACGCAAAATCGGGCGCAACAGAAGATCTTCTTTTGCCGCATTCATCAGAACACCGTTGGTGACCAAGAACACGGGAACTTTATGGTCTTCACAGATTTGTAAAAACTCTTCCAGCTTTGGATGAACCAAAGGATCACCCATTAAATGCAGAGTCACCTGATCGGTGAGGGGAGCGACCTGCGGAATGATGGTGCCAAAGACCTCGGGGGACATCATCTTTTTTTCGCGTTCCACGGGTGGACAAAAGCTACACTGCAAATTGCAGATGTTGCTGATCTCGATATTCACCT
>JBLMWG010000235.1:0-3968 GCA_050257115.1 Bacillota bacterium | reverse complement strand
AAGAGCTTGATTTAACTGAGTATTATGCGCTGGCTTTAAATTTAGACGCAAGAAGTCGGTTCAACCACTTCCTTTCAGCGCCTAAATCAAATCCGACTTTTTCACCACCGGAAATGATCGCCAAAAATACTTTCTTAAGGATTTCAACCTCTGTTTCCTGACCGTTGTCAGCTCCCATTGACTCCTCGAGTGCCTCGTAGACACTGACAAGATCGGGAGTCGTTACCACTTTAGGAATTCTCCCCATATCAAGTCCCAGGGTCTCAATCGGTTTGAACCCTACAAGTGTTTCAGTGAGAAGAACCTTCGCACCGTTCTTAAAGTTCACCTGTATAAATGGCTTCCCTTCAGAATCAGCTCTATGCAAAACCTCGTTCACATCTTGGGAATTAAACGTAAAGAGTTTGCCATCAAGATCCTGGCGAATTTGCACTCGCCCGGTCTCATTCATCTTGGCGCGAAGACCCTTTGAGGAATCGACAAAATTCAAGATGTGATCTAGTTCTGCGTGTGTCGACTTTGACTTAGAATTACTCAAAATACCCCTCCCCTAACTTAGGGTCTTTCCTATACTTGAGGTATCGACATCTCACAGATGGACTTAACGAAAAAACATAAAAAGTGTGGAAACCAGTCTCTTATCCTGTCGCAATCCGAATAGAATGTCGCGAAGTTGTTTCATGCCGAGTCGTTTGCGGCGTGACTTGTTTCTCATGTTCCGATTTGAGATAGTTAAAACATGAAGACTTCGAAAGCAGTTCTATACAGGAACGGCTCTTTTCTCACACCAGAATCACTGGGCGAAAGCTTCATAATTTATATATTTATTTTGATGAGGCTTTTATGATTATCACACGCTGGCAAGCACCTTTGATTCCCAACAAAGAGCAAGTACATTTGATTCTTGAATCGGAAGGACTGGAGCCTTTCGAAGAAGTTTATGAACCACATACTAAAATTCCTGATCACCGCCACCCATTTGCAGAGGTTCGCATTGTTGTTGCTGGGGAAATGCACTTTAACATCTCAGGAAATCAATTTGTCTTACGCCCGGGAGACCGGGTTGAAATTCCCGCCAACACCAAGCACTCCCATGTATCGCATGGAAATGTAGCCTGCGTTTGTGTTTGCGCTCAAAGAGCTATCTAGTACCTACTTTCGGAACTTTAAGCTAAAAGGCCTTCTTAAGATATTGCATGCATTGAGGCTGCGATATTTTAAGAAGGCCTTTTGATTTATTCCACTTCAAAAACTTTTACGCGGCATTGCTACCAAAAGTATGTCCGTACCTTTTAGCGCTGTTGTTTCATCCATGCTAGGTAATCGCGGATGTTTTTTTCGAAACCGTGGTTGGTGGGCTCGTAGAGCTTTGATTCTTTGATCTCTTCCGGTAGATAGGTTTGCTCTATCCAGCCGGTTGGGTAGTTGTGCGGATATTTATAGTCTCGTCCATAGCCAAGGTCTTTTGCCAAAGCTGTTTTTGCGGACCTTAAATGTAAGGGCACTGGGACTGTTTTTGTTTGTTCGACCAGTTCCTTGGCCTTGTGCAAAGCTAAATAAGATGCGTTTGATTTCGGACACGAAGCTAAATAAGTCGTTACTTGAGCCAGAGTGATGGCTCCCTCAGGAAGACCTATAGCCTCAATCGCCTGTAAACCCGCAACCGCTACAGAAAGAGCTCTTGGATCAGCGTTACTGATGTCTTCAGACGCTAAAATAATCAATCTTCTGGCGATAAAAACTGGATCTTCCCCCCCTTCGAGCATTCTAGCGAGGTAATAAACCGCCGCATCTGGATCGCTTCCTCGGACACTTTTAATAAAAGCAGAGATCGTATCATAGTGCATCTCAGAGTTTTTATCGTAGCCGATGGGGTTTTGTTGCAGCAACTCGCGCATATCATTTGTTGATAATGCTGGTTCATCGCTGTCTTTCATAAAGCTGTACAAGATCTCAAGGCTATTAATCAGACGGCGAGCATCGCCATCTGAAAACTGCAGAAGGTTTTCGACCGCTTCTGGCTGCAGAATGGCTGAAATAGGCTTCTTGTACTGCTCCTCTGCCCGTTGAAGGATCTGGTTTAAATGCGCATCGCTCAAACGCTCAAAAACCACCACACGGCAACGGCTTAAGAGGGCTCGGTTTAATTCATAGCTCGGATTTTCGGTGGTCGCCCCAACAAGGACCAAATCGCCTTTTTCTATGAACGGCAAAAGAACATCTTGTTGGCCTTTGTTAAATCGATGAATTTCATCCACGAACAAAATAGTCTTTTGCGGGTACTGGAGGCGACGATCGTGCCCCTTTTCCCCAGCTTCACGAAGAGCCTTGGTCCCGGCCTCCGTGGCATTGAGGTTGATGAAATGCGCATTGAATTGTTGCGAAAGAGCCAAAGCAAACGTCGTTTTACCCGTTCCCGGAGGGCCCCAAATGATGAGGCTTGGCAGGTAGCCTTTACGCAGCATCTGTCCTAATTTGGATTGCTTTCCGATCGTTTTTTCTTGGCCAATGATTTCATCGAGATTCTTGGGACGAAGAATCTCTGAGAGAGGTGATAATTGTTGGGCTGCAGCCGATGAGGAAAATAGATCCATGGGATCTTAATATTCCATTTGCTTGCGCAAATCACGATGGAATTTGCGATCTGCATGTTTTCTTACAAAGGGATTTCGCCTTGCATAGAAAGCTGTCTGACAGCTCAATAGAAAAAGTGGAGTCTTGCTCCACTTTTTTTTATTTTATTTAATTCAACTCTTATTGCTTACCGAAGTTCAAGTAGGTAGTGGTCGTGAACCCCACTGCATCGTTTGCGTCATTAGGGTTTTGTTCGTAGCCATAAACTGTAATCGTCGCTGTGGAAGAGAAAGCAGGAAGATCTTTATCAATTCCTCCGCAATAAATTGGACACTCTGTTTTCGTATCATCTCCTGTAGCACCAGCCGCAATGCGAGCTTCCTTGGTTGTACTAATATACCAAGATTGTTTAAGAGCAAGGAGTGAGTCACCACCAACTTCGCATGTAGCCGGAGAGCCACCCGGAATGGTATAGGTAATCTTAATGAATGAAATGTAGACGTCTCTGTCCTGGTGCTGAGGCGTAAATGTCATCTGTGGAATCGAAAAATACGCTGCAGTCACATCGGCTGTTGGGAAGCTCGACGTGTCTTTAGCCGTTCTGACCGCCAAACAGCTCGCGACCGCTGCGGGAATCAAGGGCCTTACAGCCGTCGTTACGCTCACATCAACGACATCCTGGCTTCCTGAACAGGACGCTAGATTGACGATTGCGAGTAGCGCTAGGACTGAGATTATCTTTTTCATAAGCTCTCCCTAAAAGTCCTGAGTTGCTGGAGCCGCGGCACCAGAATCGACCTGCCCCATGATTCTTGGGGTCAGGAAGATCAATAGTTCCGACTTTTGCTTATCCGTCGACTTCACCTTAAACAAGTTACCAAGAAGAGGAATTTCTCTTAACCAAGGCACCCCTTCTTCACCCTCCGTTGCATCACTTTGATAGATACCACCGATAACTGCCGTCTGACCGTTTTTCACTAGCACTTTCGTGTTCGCTTCACGGCTGTTGGTCGCAAAAGAACCGTCTGCATTATCAGCCCCCTTGATCTGTCTATTCACGAGTACCTTCATTATAACAGATCCATCGGCGGTTACTTGGGGAGTCACCTCAAGTTTAAGCGTTAATGGCTTAAATTGATACGATGTTTGTTGAGAGTTCCCCGTCACAGTAACTTGTTTCACTGGTACTTCGGTTGTTTGATTAATATCAGCCTTTTCGTTCGACATAGTCAGGATACGCGGAGATGACAAAGTTTTAACTTTGCTTTCTCTCTCCGATAATGCCAACGCCGCCGAGATACTGCCAAATACGTCCAACGTCCCCACATCGAGGTTGAAGTTGAAATTCCCACCCGAGCCTGCTGATGGGTTGATATTAAAGCGCGGATTCATAT
>JBLMWG010000234.1:0-6753 GCA_050257115.1 Bacillota bacterium | reverse complement strand
TTTGCCAGAGAAAATTAAATATCCCTTCAATGTGCGATCTTACTTCGCTTGGAAAGAGCCTTCGGGCGTTCATACTTACCTGGTTTTCAAGCTGCCAAACTGGGACATGCCTCAAGGGGTGGCTTTTAAAAGAACTTCCTCGGGTGGGGAGCCGGTCGGAGGCCTTTGCAGCTGGTGTCATGCCTATGGAACATCAGAGGATATCGGGATGCTATCTGTGGCGATGAGTGCTAGTGTAAGTAGTTCTTATCTTATTTGCCAAGATTTAAGCTGCATCGAAAAGATTGAAGACATGGCGGCAATGTCTGGTAAGAATCCGGATAAATACATCGACGAGTTGTACTTTCGTATAAGCAAACTCTTTGAAAATTTGAAAAACCATAAATCAGAGTAACGCTTCAGTTGAAATGGTATAGATATGAAATTAGTCTCCTGGAACGTAAACGGTCTTCGATCAGTCCATAAAAAGAATTTTCGTGAGTGGTTTGAAGATGAAAAGGCAGATGTCATTTGTCTGCAAGAAATTAAAATCACCGATGAAGCAATTCAAAAAGATGAAGGTTTTTATCATCCAGCAAAGTATCACTCAGCCTGGGCTTTTGCTGAAAAGCCCGGTTATTCAGGCTTGGCCCTTTATTCCAAAAAGGAACCTGATGATATTCGAGTTGGGTTGGGAATCGAAAAGTTTGATTCAGAAGGTCGTTGGTTGGAAGCTGATTTTGGCCCAATCACCGTGGTGAATAGCTATTTTCCGAATAGCCAAAGAGAACACACACGCCTGTCTTTCAAATTAGAATTTTGTGCAGCCGCAGAAAAACGTCTACAAACATTGCGCAAACAAGGCCGTGAAGTTGTCATCTGTGGTGACTTCAACATTGCCCATAAGGAAATAGATCTTCGCAACCCTAAAACAAATATGAAAAATGCAGGATTCTTGCCAGAAGAGCGCGCGTGGATGACTCGCTTTTTGGATAAGCTCGAGTGGGTAGATAGCTTTAGAAAATTTAATCAAGGCCCCGACAACTATACATGGTGGAGCTATCGCCCTGGAGTCAGAGAAAAGAATATAGGGTGGCGCTTGGACTACTTCTTGGTAAATAAGGAATCATCAGATCGATTGAAAGAGGCGGTTCATTGTCCTGATGTTATGGGCTCTGATCATTGTCCTGTGCGTTTGACGTTGAAAAAGTAAAATCTGGTACAGTCCGAGAATGGATTTCAAATGTCACTAACGATTTCAAGAATTCTCCATGCCGGCTACATTTTTGAATACGAAGGCGTGCAAATTGCTTTCGATCCCATATTCGAAAATCCCTTCAGCCGCAATTGCCATGCTTTTCCATCGATCCAATTTGATCATGAGGCCATTCGGAATTTAGATCTTTCGGCTGTTTTTATATCTCATTTTCATGACGATCATTTTTCATTGGAAAGTTTGAACCTATTAAATCGCAATACACCAATTTACATGTTTTGTGTTTTTGAAGAGTTGGTTGATTTGATTCGCAAGTTGGGCTTTGTGTCTGTGAGAACACTGAAACTTAATGAGCCAATACGCGTGGGTTCCATCGAGGTGATTCCACGCAGAGCTTTAGACGAAGATGTGGACTGCTTGTTCCAGGTCAGGGCAGCAGGGATGAATATTTTAAATGTGGTGGATTCCTGGATTGACTACGATACGCTTGATTTATTGGTGCAGCAAAAGCCATGGGATTTAGTTTTGTGGCCGTTTCAAACAATGCGCGAACTTGAAGTGATCGCGCCAGACCGAGCTGAAAAGGCACCAACGAGCTTGCCTCCAGAGTGGATTGCCCAGCTTCAAAAATTGGATCCTAAGGTTGTCGTCCCGAGCTCATGCCAGTTTTTGATGGAACCGTGGTCTTGGTATAATCATGCCTTTTTTCCGGTCACTTATCGACAATTCACAGAAGAGATTTCCGAGGCGTTACCTCAGACTCAAATCCTTCGTTTGAACCCGGGATGCTCGATCAATTTTATCCAAGGATCTTGGCAAAGAGCGACGCAGTTGCCTTGGATAAGACCTCTTGGAGAACAAAATGTCGACTATGAGTACTTGCCAGACAAAGAGCCGCCAAAGACAGCTGAGATCGCCAAACACTTCGTACCATTGACCGAAGAGGAAAAACAAAGAGTTCTGCGTTTTTGCCATATCGAGATTGCTGAAATATTTGAGACCTTAGAGGTTTCTCCAGATTTGTATTTCGAAAAGCCTCGGTTGTGGAATCTGATCGTCTACAACCATGAGGGGGTTGCAAATATTTATCGCTATAGCGTCGAGGGGAATCAGTTAAAACTCATAGGGGCTTCTCCGGATCCCGCAGATTGGACCACGGAAGTTCCGATGGCTAAATTGTATGCGGCCTTGGAGCTTGGGGAATCCCTGACGTCCATGTATGTGAGAATCAGTGGTTCGCAATTTGAAGAAATTATTGATGATCCGTTGATTCGCACCTTATTCAACGGATCTTTAGGCAGTTATCAAAAGGCGCAACTAAAACCACTTCTTATGCTCAATAATCAGACAACGATTTGAAACCACTTTGATACCGGCGGATTCGGCCTTCTTTTCCGCTTTCGGATTTGAAATTCCCAGTTGCAGCCATAGAACTTCGACACCTCCTACGGCGATAGCTTCATCTACGACTTCGGGGATTCGATCGGAACTGCGAAAGACATCGACGAATTTACGATACTCCGGTGGAATATCTTTTAAGCTGTCATAAATCTGGAAGTTGCCGACATTGTGTTTTTTAGGATAGGTCCCCACCACATCCCAGCCCTGGTCACGCATGTATACAGGTACATAGTGACTGGGTTTGTGGATGTCGGGACTGAGTCCGTATACGGCAAACTTTTTATATTTTTGCAGCAGAGCTTTAAATTCACTATCGGGTATATTCATGATGATCCTTTTCCCTCATAGTATTCTGTCTCGGAAAATCAAAAGGCAAAAACTATTTTATCAATTGAATCTGACGTGTTGGGAGGATCATTGTAAGTCGGCGATTCGATTTCTGGGTTTTCTCTCGTGTCAGGATCAACCTCAGGGATGTTTTTGCGGGGATCACTTTTGTCTGGATTTTCAATCGGATTCTTTGGATTGCGTGGTCCGGTGATGGACTGTTTCATTCTTCTCCTCCATGAAAATAAAAGGCGGATTTTTCCGCATCTTTTATTATCACCAGATTCACAGAAGAGGGGCAAATTACGTAAGAGTTAACTCCAATAAATTCCTGAAGACCAGGTCGTCATTTGACAAGGGTTTCCATTTTATCGAGCTGCTCTTCCCAGCCGATTCGGGCCTTTTCAGCCATTTCAATTGGAACGCCATCTTCACGAACTTTGATATTTGTTTTGCCATCCTGAGATTCCAAATCCACGGTAACCGTGACTTCAGTGGGCCATTTCCCGGGAAGATCCTATTGTTTTGCTGGCACGGGATTTCCGTTTTCATCTGAAAAATACATCATGATTTTTAGATGTTTGTTGGGAACAATTTGTCTAAATCGACCCGCATTCCAAATTCTTTTGCCATCTAATGCTTCCATGGCCAAAAGGATGTTCCCGCCTTCATGAAAGTCGATCTTGACGATAGGAGCTGAATAAGTTTTCGGTCCCCACCAGAGTTTGATTTTTTCTGGATTGCTCCAGGCCTCCCAGACTTTTTCGATGGGAGCATTGAATGTTCGCTGGGTACGAATGATGGGCTTTTCTTTTTTGGTATAAAAAAAGACAGTAAAGCCGACGATGACGGCGACAAATATGGCTAACAGTGACTGATTTCTCATCTTGTTAGCCTAATGAAGATAAAGGCGGATTTCAAGACTTAGGAGAAATTCTGACAACAGAAGCACATTTCTGACAGATCTCAGACAAGGGCCATATAATCGGAGCTTTACCTATTTTTACTTCGGCGCCACAGTGTGGGCACTTGATTTCACCTGAAAGCACTTCTTCATGATACTTACGTGCACGAAGCGCCATGAATATTCCTAAGAAAAAAAACAACGGCACTAGGACGAAGTGAACAACTGGCAATAATATACTAAATATCGCCAGCCCCCAAAAAAGGGCTAATGCTTTTATGACTTTCATCAGAGTTTCGCGTTGAGAATAGACTCGAATCTCTGCAAATCCGTATTCGTACGTTTCACTATTCGCTTTTCCTTGAATTTCAATTTTCATGGCTCGTCCTTTTCAGTCATCATACTACGTCTTTGGCTTGGATAGTACTCATAAGGAACATGCAAGCCACGGCGAACAATTTTTTCCGTCATTATGGAGTTTTTCATTGTAAGTGTCGAGACGATATATGCAATTGAACAGCAACCTAACACAGGTACTAATCCCAATGGTTGCTTCGTGGCTTCCAGTGCAAACAAGACAGAAGTCAAAAGTGCGCGAGAAGATCCGGCGAAGAGAGCGGCCATTCCCACCAGAGCCATCGCACTGGGATCGACGTGTAAATTCGGAAAGAGTTCGGAGAGCCTGGCTCCAAAGATAAAGCCAAAAGCAGATCCCAAAGTTAATATGGGAGCTAGTGTTCCACCAGATGTTCCACTGCCCAAAGCAATAGCCCAAGACAGAAACTTCCATACCAGAATACTGATGGCCGCTCCGATTGTCAGAGAACCACTCAGGCTCATCGTGATATTGTTGTATCCAACACCCAAACTGCGCGGTTCGATAAGTCCGATGATGCCGACGACAACACCACCAAGTGCTGGCCACCACATCCAATGCACGGGAATTTTTTCGAAATGGTCTTCGATCCAATAAATAGATTTGGTCACTAGGACACACAGGAAGCCCATGAGGACCCCAAATAGCAGAAACACAACAAGATTTGGCATATCAGTACTGACGATGGCTGGCATATGGAAAAACGAGTCAGTTCCAATGAAGATCGAACGTAGAGTTGTGGCTACCACTGTAGCCAGGGCCACTGGAACAAAAGATTTTGCGCGGAATTCAAACAGCAATAATTCAATGGCAATCATCACTGCGGCAAGGGGAGTGCCAAAGATCGCTGCCATCCCAGAAGCAGCCCCCGCAGCCAGCAAGATTTTCCTTTCATACGCGGTGATGGGTAGGACTTGTCCCAACCAAGAACCCAAAGCGCCTCCGGTGGCGATAATCGGTCCTTCTGCTCCAAAGGGACCCCCGGAGCCGATGGCGATCGCCGAGGAAAGAGGTTTTAAAAAGGTGATTCGTCGAGGAATGCGACTTTCGCGCAGAAGAATGTTTTCCATTGCCTCAGGAATACCGTGACCGCGAATGGCTTTGGAACCCCAGCGTGCCATGACTCCCACGATCAACCCACCGACTGTGGGAACGAGAATCGCCCACCAACCCAAGGTATTGTCACCAGGTGCTTTTTCTTCGAAAGAAAATTGTTGGAAATAAAAAAGATTGGTGAAGAGCTGAATTCCTAAAAGCAAAAGCTTCGCGACAATCGTGCTGAGAGTCGATACAAAAATACTTAAAGCGCAAATCAGGAGGACATGTCGTCGCCGACTTAATTCATTTTCAGCCATTTATACCTCGAGCTCGGACAGTTATCTTTTGTGAAGAGATCGTCAATGCGTTGGGCCTTGCATCGAAACGGCGTGTCAAAAATGAAGATTGATGTTAAGCTAGTTTTATAAGGTTAGGAATAGTCATGGGAACTTGTTGTGTCTGTCACAAAGCGAATGCGACGTTACAGTGTGGGATTTGTAAAGAAGACGTATGTAAAAAGTGTGCGCAGTTTTTAGAAGACGGGCAGTTTTCTTATATGCCGTCGATCCCAGCGGATTTTAAACATACAACTTATTGTGGACCTTGCTTTGATCAGAAGGTCGCTCCTGCGTTGACAGACTATGAAGCGATGCTCGAAAAGGCGAGGGGCATAGTCGTATTTTACAAAGCAGATTCCAAAGAAACTCGCCATTTTCGCCGTGTAGAAAAACCTTATAAAGTCGCCAATTGTGCGGATAAAGATGAAGTTCTGATGCGTTTGGCTTACCAAGCGGCACAAGCTGGATTTAATTCTTTATTGGATGTGGAGATTTCTTCAAAAAAAGTTCTTAACGGAACTTATCAAACCTCCACATGGAGTGGCTTCGGGATTCCGGCTCAGGTCACTTCGAAAAGATTTCTGTAAACAGATATTCCCGGATCGTGTCGGGAATATCTGTTAATGTTTTTACTGCACAGTTATCCAAACGTTACTAACGCCATAGTTTCGAACCAGTCGGTTAAACATGTAAGCAGTATCTGGATGCATGCGAATACAGCCATGTGATGCCGGTTTTCCAAGTTTCGGCCAGTTACTTTGAGGAGTGCCATGCAGAGCATATCCACCTGTGATGAAAACTGCATAAGGCATGTTGCCGAGACCGTTGTAGTCTCCTCCAGGATATTTCGCGGAAGTGTAGTGATCATAAATGCGACCGTCTGGATGTCTGTCAAAGTTGGGTGTGGTGTATCCTGCCATGCCGGTTGAAACGGGCCATGAACCCCGGGCACTACCATTGACATATAAGTACAATCTTTGTGAACTTTTAACGACTTGTGCCCAGACAGCACAGTTGTTGCGGGAGCAGCCACCAAAAACTCCGATGATATCATCTAACACTGTATTGATGTGGGCGGGTTTGCCAGTTTCTTCTTCATAGATTCGATCATACTCTTGCAGAACTTGTTCGATATTTGGATCAGAAGGGTTTAAGTCTTCTATCATGTTAGGAA
>JBLMWG010000233.1:0-2768 GCA_050257115.1 Bacillota bacterium | reverse complement strand
CAAGAATTTGATTTCCTTCCTCTATATAAGGAACCAGATTCTTGGCGACTCGATAGTTCTTATTTGCTTCATAATCATAGACAACAACATAAGCCCAGGCATAACGGCGTATGCTAGTTTCATAGTTTTCGATAGCTTGATCATCCTGCTCTATGAGTTCAGCGATGGCTTCAGCGGCCTGAGCTTGTTTGCGTTCCTCTGAGGAAGGGATGATTTGCCATGGTTTTTGCCGTTGCTTTGCTAAGGCAGCTTCCTTTTGACGATACCACCTCATCAGGTCAGCTTCTTTTTTCTGGCGGGCTTTGATGATGGCGATTTCTTTTTGAATTCGTTTAATGTGGGCCGTGGTTGTGGGTAAGTCGTGAGTTTTGGCTGTTGAGGCACTAAAAATCAGGGAAGTGCTAAGGATTACGCTTAAGAATGACGCTCGCATATACGCTCCATGGGATTTAGAATTAGTCGCCTTTCTTTTAGCAAAGACCATTCCTATAAGTATTGAGGATTATTTAATTTTCTTTGCTCATATATTCGAAATGACGGTTGCAACATTGAGTTTGGGGGCGGAAAAGTGCAAACCTTGGCGAGATTGGGCACATGGATCACAGGACTCTCGCGAATTGACTCAAATTAAATGACACCGAAAAAGCGAGAGAATCCAAGATTCAAATTGGTGAGGAATTCAGGAATAGAATTGGCAAATGGTTCCCTGCTTTGGCAAGATGAGGACCCCGGGGGTTTTATGATGCAATTTATTGATATTATTCTTCATCTTGATAAGCACATTGCTGAGTGGATTGTGTATTTTGGCCCTTGGCTTTATGTGGTCATCTTTTTTATCATCTTTGCAGAAACAGGATTGGTCGTAACTCCGTTTTTACCGGGAGACTCTTTACTTTTCGCTTTAGGGGCATTCACTGTTGTCGATGGAGGTTTGAATCTGTGGACGGTTTTGATCCTTCTGACCGTGGCCGGGATTTTGGGGGATACGGTTAACTATCATATTGGAAAGTACCTGGGTCCGAAGGTATTTGAGTCGAATTCAAGATTCTTTAAGAAAGAATATTTAGAAAAAACCAAAGCCTTTTACGATCGCTGGGGAGCATTTACGATTGTCGCTGCCCGCTTCGCGCCGATTGTTCGCACGTTCGCACCGTTTGTCGCTGGTATCGGTGGCATGAGCTATCGCAAATTTATTGCTTACAATGTGCTAGGTGCAATTGCTTGGGTGTTCTTATTTGTATTGGCAGGACACTTCTTCGGAAATATTCCGGTTGTGAAGCGTAACTTTCATATTGTGATATTTGGAGTGATCGGAGTTTCTTTGATTCCAATGGTGTGGCCATGGATTTCATCGAAGCTGAAAAAGGCCTAAGCGACTTTTTTCATCAGCTTTTGCAGATCCGAGTTGGTTTCAAAAAAAACTGGATCTGTCGTTTTATAATGTTCCGCAAGATTTTTAACGACGAAAGATCCACTGGCATTAAAGAGTGGATTTTTCGAATCTAAAAATTCATGAAGCTTTCTTGCTAACTCACTATCAAAATTTTGTTTCCCAGTGACTAGAAGAGCATCCGCGGAAACGCGATTGTGAGAGGCGTAAATAAACTTGCGTAAAAAGCTGACGTCCTTGGCAAGGTCACCAAGTACGATGATGGTATTTGCCCGGGTCCGAGGATCATCGTGTTCAAGACACTTCTCCAGAAGATGCAAGAGTGAATCCTCAACAAAAGCGTTAGGAACTAATACGGCAGCAAGTGAGATGACCGAGGCAAAAGCTTTGTCGCCAACCTCCCCGCGCAAATTCAAGGTGCGAGTATTACTGAGGAGTCTTTCGAATGCTTCAACTTGCGCAATACTGGTATGTTGAACTTTAAAAGTTTTAAGAATCGAATATACGCGGAAAAAGCTGGTTTCATCTTTCGCGGAAAGACACTCGTTCAGAAAATTATAAATTTTAATAAGATCAGAATCACTACGGTAGTAAGTCAGCTTTTCTAATTGATGGCGACCAAGAATTTTTTCGATGGATGCGAACTCAGTCACCTTACATAGTGTGGAGGGTGTTGAAAAACCTTTAAGCAAAGTCGTCTTCGACTCACCGATAGTGCAAAGTTCATCAACTGAGGAGGTGGCTTCGCTATAGAAGGTGACGGAGCTTTTCATTTTGTCGTCAACTTGACTGAGCAGCCGCGCGGATTCAATCAGTGGCAAGCCAGAAAGGCCGTATCCAGAGTCTTGGGGGACGAATCTGATTTTACCAATGACGAAGGAGCCTTTTACCTTAAAGTAGTGATCGGCACCTGTGGGCAAGTGGTCTTCGATATCTTGGGCAATTTCAAAAATAGCGCGTAGGCAAGCCAAAGACATTGCTTGAGAGTTGCAGTTTTCTTCTTTGATATGAAAAACGATTTCGTCGCCGACGTATTGATAGATCAAACCGTTATAACGTTCGATGATTTCACGAGAGCGGGTGAAGTATGTGTTCATCATCTCGGTGACGTATTCGTCTTTTTTATCCAGGAAGATTTGCGTGAAGCCGTTCAGATCGACCCGAACCATGCTGGTCTGAAATGCGTAAGGAGCTTTGCGGCCCGATTTGATTTCGTGAACGATGGCGGGGGTGAGGGTTTCGGTATAGACTTTGTTTTCGTAGCTCAGGGTTCTTTGATTCGCTTCGTAAGTTTGAGCTGCATGTAAAAGCGTTGCGCCTTCTTTGGAGAGGGCGCGAATTTTAGACATTTTATTTCGTTCACGAGAGGAAAGAACTT
>JBLMWG010000232.1:0-7622 GCA_050257115.1 Bacillota bacterium | reverse complement strand
AAGTCACGTGAGTGAGATCTCGGCGATAGTGCCAGTCATGAAAATGGGCTTCGCCTTTGTGTGCAGAGGTCATCACCGCTAAAATTCCTCCGGCTTTCAGTAAACGCAATTGGCGTTCAATTTCCACGCGGGGATCGTGAAAATGCTCCCACACTTCGGTGCTGGTAATGACGTGATAAGTTTTGCGTAGGGCATCTTGGTCCGGGAAATAATAAAGATCGTAATTTGTGACCTGATAGCCTTTGCTAATCAACGTGGACCCCAAAAAGGCTGTGGGACCACAACCAAAATCCAATGTGGACATATCACGAGGTAAACGTTGTGCTTTTTCCGCGAAAAGATCGACTTCATTGATGAGCGGCGCTAGAAATGCGCGATAACCAGCCTGGTCTTCGTTCTGATGCAAATCATAGCGAGCCTTTTCATCTTGAGACGTCATTCGCTCTGTGGGCTCCATAAAGATCAAATCACAGTCTGCGCAGTGATAATAGCTGCGCTCAGGTTTTCTGAGGACTTTAAAGGGAGCAGGCTGAGGACTTTCGCAGAGCAGGCATTTCATGATAGTGTAGACCTTGTCCTTTGCCTAGAGCTATGTCAAAAGGAAAGTAGTAAGGGGTGATTCATGGCAAAAGTATTAATGTATAAAAAAGATCCGTGTCCTTATTGTGATCGTGCGGTGAATTTTTTGAATGCCAAGGGAATTCCATACGATATTGTGGATCTCACAAATAAGCCTGAAGAGATCGACCGCATTAAGGCGGAGACGGGTAGGAGAACAGTTCCTATTATTTTGATCAATGGTCAGCTTGTGGGTGGTTACACAGATCTAAAAGCTCTTGATGATGAAGGCAAGCTCGACAAAATTCTTGCCGACTAGATGAAGGACTCGTCTGGTTTATTAAGTTTCATAGTGGCCTAGGATTTTAGCAACTCTAAAGAAATGCCGATGTAATTCTCATATAAGGGAATCACTTTGGCTAAGTTTTTTCTGTACTTTTTTGCAAGTTTAATTCTTCCTTTGTCGGTCGCAATGGCCGACTCAGGATTGGCAAATCTTTGTCGCAGTCAAGCGAAGAGCTGCACACCTCAGTCTTCGATGCTCCTCGTGCAAGCCTCACGGACCTGTGAAATTGAATCCACTTCTTTGAAGTGCGAGACTTCTATCAAAGAAAATCCTGATCTTAAAAGCAGATTTAAAAAATGTGATCAGGCAACTCTTTGTAAGCAAGAGCTGGAATTCGAAGATCAAAAGTATACGGCTTGCTTAAGAGGCTACAAAAACGCCTTAGTGGATACAGGTATAGCACTGAAAGACATGGCCGTTGACTTGGGTGGGATAATTGAAGAATCGTGGGAAGGTCTGAAAAAAGGCCCTGGCGAAAGTGGAAAATTTTGTGCTTCCAACATGACCTGCAAAAAAGAACTAGCGGGTATGTATGCGGGGTTCGGTGGTTTCTCAGACAATCAATTCAAAAAGCGAACCGCGAAAGAAGAAGCCGCATTGCTAGCTGATAAAAAGGCTTATGAAGCAGCCTTGGCTGAATTTCGTGCAAAAAATAAAAAGTTTTCTAACGATGGTCTTAATGATGAGCAAAGATATAAACTGTCTGCCATGGCCAATCTGGTCCAGGCAAAGCTCAAAAAAGAGTATCAGAAGTACAGATGTTATAGCTCATTAGCCCAAATAGAAATGGCCTGTTATGCGGTTGGAAATGTCGTTGATCCAACGATTTTAGCAGGGGTGGCCTTTAAAGGTGTTCGTCTTGCAGGTGCAGTCAGCAAAATGGCAAGAGCCAAAAAGGCGGCCGTGGCAGTCAAAGTCGTTGAAGTGGAAACGGCGGGGGCCGTCGTGGCAGTGGCTGAAAACGTCAGTCGGCCAGCCTTTATTCACAAGTACCTGCACTACAATCCAACGACCGTAAAGCAAAACGAAGAGTGGATTGCCGTTGCAGAAAAAGGTGTGAGTTCGAAAGCCGTTTTTATCGATATTGAAAATAGCCAGATGAAGTTTTTGAATGATACGTTGAAAGACAAAAACTTGGTGACGAGCTTAACAAACTATCACAAATCGTTAGTTATTAAAAAAATTGAAGCCTTGAAAAAAGAGTTTCCAGGCTTAAAAGTTTCAGAGTATTCCGACTTTAAATCTCTGCGCTTTGCCTTTGATGGCAAAGTCCCTAAGGATTTGCAACTGCGTTTGAATAAGATTTTTCAATCTGCAAATGATGAATTTACTAGCTACTTGGTGCGAAATAATATCATTCGGCGAAGTGACAAATCTGAAGCTTGGTTCCGCGCAGGCATAGGGGGCTCTGCGGAACAGGCCAATTTAGCAGCTCGCTATTCACGTCAAACGGAAAATAACGTACTTCATTCCTATACGAATAAAGATTTGCAGTCGGTGATGGGGGCTAAAGTTCAAGCCATTGAAAACGAGAGGGTTAAGTTACGCAACAGTCTTGCGAACACATCCATGGTAGATGGAAATACTTTTGATGATGACGTCTTTGATATTGTTCGCAAAAATGTGGGCGATACGGCGGGGACGGCCAAAGCACTCTCGAATCGCTATGGACTCAGTCATATCTCAAATGAAACAGTGGCTTCTTTGCAGCGTTACGTGAAGGCGACTGATGAGTTTTCTCCGGGATTGTTCATCGCGAAGCGGGAAAACGCGAACTTAAATGACGCCGTTCGTGGAGGCTTTTCGGCGGATATCATTGGTCTTGGTGCCTCTAATATGAAGGGCACAGCAGAGGCTTTGGCGAAATCTAAAAATGTCGACAGTGCTATTCACGAGGCTCGGGCTGCGGAAAAGTCAGTGACGGTCCAGGTGAATGCTCAGAAGTCTTATTTTCAAGAGATTGTTAAGCGCTCCGTGGAGCCTGGGAAATTGAAGACTGTCTGTTCTGGAGACGACTGTGTTGCCGTCGCTACGAAGCCTTTGAATGCCAGCGAAAAACAGAAGATTCTTGATGGAATTGCCGACAGTCAATATTCAGCGAAGTTCCGTTTTGCCTTTGTTAATGACGGAGTTAAGTCTGCCGAAGTCAGAAATATTTTAAGTACCCATGGCGAGGCTGCCGAAAAGATACTGCGCAAGTCCTTAGGCTCGATGATGGAGCCCAGAAAATTACAGGGACTCACTTTTGGTTTAGATATGCAGACCGAGCAACTCAACCAAGGTGCCATTAAGTTGATAATTGGTAAGGCCCCTGGAGTAAATTTGTCGGCGTCAGAAAAGACTTTAATCCAGAATAAGTTCCGTGAAGCGGTCCAAGAGCTTAACGCATCCCTGACAAGAGACGGCAAAGCGTCTCATTATCAAATAGTTCCTTAGTCATTCCACAGTTTTTTCTTAGTCTAACTATGTAGCCTAGTAAGCTCCGGGTTGTTTGACTCTCCCGGATTTTCTAGAGGTAATTAGAGTGAGAAAAGGGACCATCTGTCATGCCTCATTGTAGAATGTACTTCATTGTCTTCAGTCTTTTGAGCTGCTCGTCCATGGTGTGGGCGCAACAGCCTCTTTCGTTTCAAGATTGTGTCGAACTGGTAAAGAAAAATAACGCGGATTTACAGTCCTCTGAAGAAAGCTATAAATCCAGTCAATTTCAAGTCGATGCAAGCAAGGCCGGTTATATGCCACAGGTCTCTGCAAGCCTTGGATATGCCAAAAGCGGGAATAACAGTTCGTCTGTCGCAGATACAACTTCCGGCGATTCCTATACGGCGGCAATCACGGCGTCACAAAATTTGTTTAAGGGCTTTGCTGACTCCGCAAAAGTTGATCAAGCCCGTGGGCAATCGCGAGTGTCGGAAGCTTCCTTGCGTTCAACCAAAGCTCAAGTCAGTTATGACCTGAAAAATGCTTTTGCGATGGCGCTTTATGCGAAAGATGCTCTAAAGATCACGGAAGATATTATGAAGCGTCGTAACGACAACTTAGGCATTGTGGAATTGCGCTATGACAGTGGACGAGAGAACAAGGGGTCTTTCCTTTTGTCTCAGGCCAACTATAAACAATCTAAATTGGACAATCTGAAAGCTCAGTATAACAAAGAGGTCAGTCAATCAGATCTAAAAAAAGTAATCGGTCTTGCCATGAATGAAGTTGTTGAAATCAAGGATGATATCCCACTAAACGCTCCACCTGCTGTTGAACCTGATTTCAATGCCATCGCCGCCAGAACTCCGGATCGTCAACAATACGAAGCCCAAGTGGAAGTTTCTCAAGGAGCCTTGGAGAGTGCAAAATCAGGATTCTTCCCAAGTTTGGATTTGACTGGTTCAGTCGGTCAAATCGGACAAAATTTTTATCCGAATGATTATGATCGTTGGTCTGTTGGAGCAACATTGACGTTGCCGTTATTTTCTGGTGGTAGAGACTACTATTCTACGAAAAGTGTGACCTCGCAGCTTTATGCAGCTAAAGCTAACCTTGCGGGGATTGAAAAATCTTTGTTAACGAATTTAAAGTCAGCCTTTGCCGCATACGTAATCGCCGTCGAGCAGCTGGCAGTTGATGAGGCTTTTTTAACGGCGGCTAAAACACGGGCTGATATCGCGCGCTCCAAATACAATAACGGTCTGATGAGTTTTGAAGACTGGGACACGATCGAGAATGATTTAATAAATAAAACGAAGTCTTATATTACCTCTAAGCGTGATCGCATCATCGCCGAGGCATCCTGGGAAAAAGCACAAGGTGTGGGAGCGTTGCCATGAAAACTATCAAAGCGAAAATCCTTTATGCAGGGATAGCCTTGCTCGTTCTGGGGGGTGGTGGTTACTACTATTGGAATCAGCAAAAGAACAACGAGGTGATTTTCAAAGAGTATGCTCTTAAGAAGGGAAATCTTGAAGTCACGATTCTGGCGACCGGAACCGTTCAGCCTGAAAATCGTTTGGAAATCAAAGCCCCGGTTGCAGGTCGTATGGAGCAAGTTCTGGTTAATGAGGGGCAGAAGGTGACGAAAGGGCAAGTCATTGCAATTATGAGTTCCACGGAGCGTGCTGCGATGTTAGATGCCGCGAAAGCAAAAGGCGAAGAGGAATACAAACGCTGGCTCGATCTTTATCTACCAACACCGATCATGGCGCCGATTTCTGGGACTATTATTTTGCGCTCTGTGGAGCCAGGACAAACGTTTACCAACACGGATGCTATTTTGACAATGTCCGATCGTCTGACAGTTAAGGCGCAAGTAGATGAAACGGATATTTCGCAGATTAAGCTTAATGAAGACGCGGAAATTATTCTCGATGCCTATCCGGGGGAAAAGATTAAGGCAAAGGTCGATCAGATCGCTTTCGACTCTAAAACTGTCAATAGTGTGACAACCTATATTGTTGACGTCTTGCCAAATGGCCTGGTTCCTAGCTTTATGAGAAGTGGTATGACAGCCAATGTGACTTTCTATGTGGCTCAGAAAAAAGATGTTTTGTTGGTGGCCAATGAAGCATTGAAAGTGCAAAACGGCGTGACAGTTCTTTTAGTGAAATCCCCTGATGGGAAGCCAGTGCCTCGAGAAGTGAAAATCGGCTTGAGTGACGGAAAGTTTTCAGAAGTCCTTGATGGTGCTGATGAAGGTGAGATTGCGATGGTTGCACAGGTCCGCTTGAGTAATGAAAAACGTGCGACGAATCCGTTCTCTCCGATTGGAGGCCGTACGCCAACAAAAAGATCAGGAGCTGGCGGACCTCCACAATAGTAGGGTGATTTATGATTGAGATCAGTGGCATTAAAAAGTCCTATAAAATGGGAGATAACGTTGTCGATGCCCTTCGCGACGTGACGTTGACTATTGATGATGGCGATTTCGTGGCTATCATGGGGCCATCGGGATCGGGTAAATCCACTCTCATGCATATTTTAGGTTTGTTAGATGTGCCGACTGCGGGCTCTTATAAATTGCATGGGCGGGAAGTGTCGAAGCTTTCTGAAGACGAATTGGCGATTCTTCGTCGTGATGAAATCGGATTTATCTTTCAACAGTTCAATCTATTGCCAAGGATGCCGGCGTGGCAGAACGTGTCTTTACCTTTGCTTTATTCACAGAAGAAATTTGATTTTACTAAAGCCAAAGTCTTGCTTGATAAGGTTGGGCTGGGAACTCGAGATGATCACAAACCTAATGAGCTTTCCGGTGGTCAGCAACAGCGGGTGGCCATTGCCCGATCTTTGATTAACAATCCTAAAATCATTTTTGCGGATGAGCCGACGGGGAATCTGGACTCAAAAAGTGAAAAAGAAATCATGGATATTTTAAAATCCCTGAATAACCAGGGCATTACTCTGGTGATGGTAACCCATGAAGAGGAAATTGGTGCACAGGCTAAGAGATTGATTCGAATGCGCGATGGAATGGTGCAATCAGATGAACGACGAGTGCCACTAGAAAGCTCCGGAGAAAAGCATATCTCAAATCAGTCTCTATCGGCCAAATTTCATTTGGGTGAATTTTTAGAGCACTTTCATCAGGGATGGAAGACCTTAGCAGCGAACAAAGTTCGTTCGGGTCTGTCAATGTTAGGAATTTTAATCGGCGTAGGCGCGGTGGTGACGATGCTGGCGTTGGGGCATGGGGCTCAGCAGGCTATTGAAAAGCAGCTGTCTTCAATGGGCTCCAATTTGTTGATTCTGCGGGCAGGGAATGTGCGGGTTGCAGGTGTGGCGCAGGAGTCGGGAGTTCGGATTCGTATTACCACGGATGACGTGGTTGCCTTGAAGGCGCAAATTTCATCCATCAAAGATGTGGTGCCGACAGTACAGGGGCGTGGGCAAGTCACTTATTTGAACAAAAACTGGAATACAACAGTTATGGGAGTTTCAACTTCCTTTGTGCGGGTGCGAAATTCAGATCCAGTGATGGGGCGTTTTTTTTCTCATGAGGAAAATCAACGTCGTGCTTTGGTGGCGGTTATCGGTCGCACGGTTTCTCGTGAACTCTTCGGTGATAAGTCACCCGTTGGAGAAACTATTAAAATCAATCGCATCAATTTTAATGTTATTGGTCTTTTACCAGAAAAGGGCGCTCAAGGGCCCTATGATCAAGACGATCGCATCGTAATTCCGGTGCAAACGGCGATGTACCGCATGTTTGGTAAAAACTATGTAGATTCCGTGGATGTCGAAGTGGCGACGAAGGATCAGATCGACACGACTCAAGATTCTTTAAAAGAAGTTTTGAATAAACGTCATCGCGTTCCAATTTCTCAGCAGCAAGATGCTTTTCAGATTTTCAACATGGCCGATTTACAAGCGGCCATCAGTCAGAGCAGTCAGACGATGTCGGTTCTGCTGTCCTCGATCGCGGCGATTTCTTTGTTAGTGGGTGGTATTGGAATTATGAATATCATGCTTGTCTCTGTTACGGAGCGCACGCGAGAGATCGGTCTGCGTAAAGCCATCGGTGGCAGAAAAATCGATATCCTGATGCAATTCCTAGCGGAATCCGTCGTTGTGAGTGTCATCGGGGGCTTGCTAGGTATAGTTCTGGCGTGGGGAGTGACAACAATCCTTTCCACAACGACGGGTTGGCCCATGGCGATATCTGTGAACTCCGTCGCCCTTTCATTTTTCTTCTCCGCATTCGTCGGAATCGTCTTTGGTCTTTATCCAG
>JBLMWG010000231.1:0-30778 GCA_050257115.1 Bacillota bacterium | reverse complement strand
GAATTCTTAAAGCGCGCAGAACAGCGTGAGTCGCGTTATGCAGAAGTTGCTGATGAAATCTATTTGATGCCAGAGGGTATTTTTGAAAACCATCACCGCGTGATGGCTGTTGAAAAGGCCTTGCTGACTCGGCAGCTGCAAAATGTCATGGGTTCTCTCACGCTCTTGTCTTCCCTGACAAAAAAGCCATTTCGTTGGGAACTCTTTAAAGAGCGGTATCTTGGGTGCGGAGTCGAACTGTTTGAACTTCGAGATGATCTTTTACCAATGGAATTTATCCAGAAGGTTCTTCAGGAGATGCCCAATGAAAAATTTATTTTTTCATTGCGTGAAGCCAAAGATCGTAGAGATTGGTGGGATTCCGAGGAATGGAAAAATATTCTTTCCAAGGTTTCATATGTTGATTGGCCTTTGGAGTTAGGTCCACCCAATGAGGTTATGGCGAACGTACCGAAAGATAAGCTCGTCATTTCCGCTCACGATCCTGTTCATTTCGAGGACTTAGGTAATTTGCAGGGACAGGTGGGACATTTGAAGTTTGCACCAGTAGTGTGGAACTTTACTGACCTTTTGAGATATCACGATTGGCAGCGTGAGTTGCCCGAACTCCGCAGTTTTTTGCCACGTTCCATGAATTCTCGTTGGGGCTGGTATCGTCTTTTGCAAAAAGGTCAGCAACTTATTAACTTTTGGCGTGATGGCGAAGGCAGTGCCGGAGATCAGCCCACAATATTTCAGTGGATGCTGACTCCGAATAAACCGCAAAAGTTTGCGGCAGTCTTGGGTGATCCCGTGGCCCACAGTTTTACTCCGATCGAGCACTCCGATTACTTTCTTAAAAAAGATATTCCTGTATTTGCTATTCACATTAGCCGTGAAGAATGGGCTGAAGCCATGCCTGTTTTGCAAAAAATGGGATTGGTTTATGCCGCAGTGACGGCGCCTCACAAAGAGGCTGCAGCGCAATGGTGCCGGCACCCAGAACTGATAGCTGTGAACACTCTGTACTTCGACAGAAAAAAAGGAAAGTGGCTGGGAACTTCAACGGATGATGACGGATTCCGCGAGTTGATCGAAGGTGTTGGAATGCTTTCTCCACTACAAAAAGAAATTTTTGTCTGGGGTGGTGGTGGCACCTTGCCGATGATTCAAAAAGCTTTGCCCCATGCGAGTTATTTTTCATCACGTACGGGGGAGCCGCGAGAGGGCTCGGAGGATTCTAGAGAGTTGAAGCCTAAAATCGTTATTTGGGCAGCCCCAAGGAGCCCGGATACGATCATGCCTCCAACGGATTGGAGCCCGGCTATGGTTTTTGATTTAAATTATAAAGAAGATTCCATGGGCCGAGAGTACGCACAAAAATGCAGTGCCAACTATCAGTCCGGTTTGACCATGTTCGTTGCGCAAGCACAACAGCAAAGAGCCTTTTGGAATAAGTGCGAGGAGAGCACATGAGTGCAAATCAATTTGGTTCCCGATTCACAATAACCTCGTTTGGTGAAAGTCACGGGACTGCACTTGGAGTCTTAATCGATGGCTGTCCTGCAGGCGTAAGTTTTGACGGGGATCTTTTAACTAAAGAACTTGAACGCCGCAGACCTGGTCATCATGGTTCTGGGCAGATCGTTTCGGGCCGTCAGGAAACAGATCAACCTGAAGTTTTAAGTGGTGTCTTCGATGGAAAAACTTTGGGAACTCCGATTGCGATGATTGTGCGCAATCAAGATGCACGATCTCAGGACTATACAAAAATTCAAAATTCTCCACGCGCAGGTCATGCCGATGATATGTGGAAGAATAAATTTGGTCACAGTGATCATCGCGGTGGGGGGCGTTCCTCAGGACGGGAAACCGTTTCGCGTGTGATGGCGGGCGCTGTTGCGCAGATGTTGTTAAAGGATGTCAGTGCGCACACGAAGGTAATTGGTTATGCCTCTCAGGTGGGGCCGATGGTTTTGACTGAGGAAGAACGAAAAAATGTAACGACTGTTTATGTCGATTCGTATCAAGCGAGATTTCCGTCCAAACGTGACAGCGAAGTGGCAGATCTTTTAAAGAAGGCACAAGAGTCTGGCGAAAGTTATGGCGGAGTTGCCGAGATTCTGATTCAAAATCCACCGGCCTATTTAGGTCAGCCCGTCTTTCATAAATTGAAATCTGATCTAGCTCAGGCTTTTTTGAGCGTGGGTGCTGCGAACGGTTTTGAGTTGGGGTTGGGCTTTGAGTCCGCAACTGTTAAAGGAACTGAGTTTCACCAGGGTTCGCAAGAGCCTTATGGTGGCATTCGCGGCGGAATTTCCACTGGGGAAGATATTTTGCTGCGAGTTTCTTTCAAACCCACCAGTTCGATTTTAGATGTGGCTAAAAAAGGCCGCCACGACCCGTGCATAGTCACTCGAGCAATTCCCGTGCTGGAAGCGATGACCTGGATCGTGTTGGCTGACCATTACCTATGGTCTCGCACGGACCGTGTTTAACCATGACATGCCTAGTATTGGCAGGAACCCTGCCACTGAGCTAAAAGAAACGGGTCTATTAAATTGGAGAACACAATGGTTTCTGAGATTTTTAATCCTGAATGGTGGACGGAAGTTCCTGGTTTTGACTTCAAAGATATTACTTATCACCGCGCAAAAGATCAGGGCACTGTGCGTATTGCCTTTAACCGTCCGGAAGTTCGCAATGCTTTCCGTCCGCAAACGGTGGACGAGCTTTACATAGCTTTGGACCACGCACGGATTTCTCCAGATGTGGGTGTGGTGATGATCACTGGAAATGGTCCATCACCGAAAGATGCCGGCTGGGCCTTCTGTTCGGGTGGAGACCAGCGTATTCGTGGAAAAGACGGCTATAAATATGAAGACAAAGAGGCCGTTGGCAAAGTTGACCTGGCTCGCTTAGGTCGTTTGCATATTTTGGAAGTTCAACGCTTAATTCGTTTTATGCCGAAAGTGGTGATGGCTGTTGTTCCCGGTTGGGCTGTGGGTGGTGGTCACTCCCTGCACGTTGTGTGTGATTTGACTTTGGCTAGCCAAGAGCATGCGATCTTCAAGCAAACAGATCCAGACGTGGCAAGCTTCGACAGTGGATATGGTTCCGCATATTTGGCGCGCATGGTGGGACAAAAACGTGCTCGTGAAATTTTCTTCTTAGGTCGTAATTATTCTGCTCAAGAGGCTTTTGATATGGGCATGGTGAATGCCGTGATTCCTCACAAAGATCTTGAGAAGGTCGCTCTTGAGTGGGCGAAGGAAATGAATTCCAAGAGCCCAACAGCTATGAGAATGCTCAAATTCGGTTTCAATATGATTGATGATGGTCTGGTTGGTCAGCAGTTGTTTGCAGGTGAAGCGACAAGACTCGCATATGGAACTGAGGAAGCGGTAGAAGGGCGTGGTTCTTTCGTAGAAAAGCGTCCACGTGATTTTTCGAAGTTTCCTTGGCACTACTAAAGCAAGTTATGTCGTAAAACACATGTTAATCTATCTTTGAAGGGGAGAAAATAACGTCATGAAATGGCGGTATATTCTCCTCTTTTTTATGATTTTACCCGAATTGTGGGGGTGCCCCACAAGACGCCTAGTTCCTGATCCAATTCCTCCGGTACCCAAAGTAAATCTAAGCCTGACATGGCGCCAATTGGAACTATTAGGAGGTATGGCACCTCCCGTGGGCTCAAGGCCTTATTTTGTTGAGATGCTCGCGTCTAATGCCAAAATCAGCAAAATCAATTGAGAAAAATCTGCCATGGGAGGACTCAAGTCGCAGGGGGGTTTGACGATTCGGCCTAAATTAGGTACTCCAATTCCATGACAAATATTTCTAAGACACTTGTGACGACTCAGAAGCCTCTTCCTCCATCTGACAAACTAGGATTCGGTAACTATTTTACTGATCATATGTTTATCGCTAAATATTCTGACGAAAAGGGCTGGTACGAAGCTTCGATCCAGCCTTACGGCCCTCTTTCGATTGATCCGGGTGCTTCTGTTTTCCATTACGGTCAGGCTTTGTTTGAAGGAATGAAGGCTTTCCGCCAAGGTGATGACGGTAAAGTTGTTTTCTTCCGCCCTGAGTTCAACTATCACCGCTTATGCGAAGGGGCAGAGCGCCTTTGCTTGCAAGCACCTCCTATGGAGTTGTTCATGCAAGGTTTGCATGAACTTGTGGCCGCTGACGAGCGTTGGATTCCTCGTGAACCGAATACATCTTTGTACATCCGTCCAACATTGATTGGTTCGGAGGCGTTCTTGGGGGTTCGTCCATCTCGCGAAACGATTTTCTTTATTTTGTTATCTCCAGTGGGCTCTTATTACTCCGAAGGTACGAAGCCAGTTAAAATTTGGACTGAGGAAAAGTATCTTCGTGCAGCTCCTGGTGGGTTGGGCGCAGTTAAGGCTGGTGCGAACTATGCATCCAGTTTGAAAGCAGCTCTTGAAGCAAAGAAAAAAGGCTATGCCCAGGTGTTGTGGTTGGACGTAGAACATTTGGGTATTGAAGAAGTGGGTACGATGAATGCTTTCTTCGTCTTCAATAATGAAGTTGTGACACCAGCGTTGAATGGTAGCATTTTGCCAGGCGGAACTCGTGATGCCATTATCCAGGTTTTGAAAAAGAAAAATCTTCCGATCGTTGAAAGACGTATCACAATCACTGAAGTCATCGAACGCCTAGAAAAAGGCGAATTGAAAGAAGCCTTTGGTACTGGAACTGCTGCGGTGATTTCTCCAATCGGCGTTATTCATTACAATGAAAAAGATTGGACCATCAATAACAACGAAAACGGTCCGTTGAGCACAGAGCTTTACAACGAAATCACCGGCATCCAAAAAGGTATTAAAAAAGACGAATTCGGCTGGATCACTCCTCTAATCGGCTAGGTGATTAGGTACGGACATACTTTTGGTAGCAAGAGTGCGTTAAATAAAAAAGGCTGAGCTAAAATCTCAGCCTTTTTTATTTGCTATGGCTCTAGCTAGCTTTCTTCTGGACTGCAACCAGTCCGTACTTGGTATCAACACCCATAATATGTGCTGTGAGCCATGTCTTTAGAAACTGGAAGAATGCAGGAGTAAGTGCTCCGGATTTTTCGAACTCGGCGGCGTGCTGCTTGAGTCGTTCAATCAAATCCGCATGAATTTTCTTGTGAACACTGGCCTGCGCATAGGGCAGGGTATCGAAAAATTTTTCTTCATGTTCAAAGTGAGTCACAGTCCATGAGGCGAGTTCCCGCACGATGGGTTGTAATTCAGATTTGGTCGCCTTCGCCTCGTATCGCTCATAAAGGCGATTCATGATGTCGATGAGCTTCTTGTGTTCGTTGTCCATCGCATCGACGTGAGTCGTGAGTTTTTCTTTATCCCATTTAAAAAAGTTTTCGCTCATTGAATACCTCGTGTCTAAGTTACTTCACAGCAAGGAACTTTTCGGGAGTTTTGCGGAGCCACTATATGATGTTCGTCATGATGACGAATGTTTTTTGTATTGAATTGAGACATAAAAAAGAAAAAGGCCCGCATGTTGCGAGCCTTTTAATATTTAACGCACTCTTGCTACCAAAAGTATGTCCGTACCTATTTCCCTATTTCACGGTGCCTTTGTAGATGTAGGCGATGCCGCCGGTTAGAGTCTTGTACTCTACGTGGGAGAAGCTACCTGTTTCCTTCATCATTGCTAAAAATTCTTCGCGGCAAGGGAACGCTGCAGAAGACTTTTGCAAGTATTCATAAGCGTCTTTTTGGCCGGTCACAAGGCCACCGATTTTGGGCAGGATGTTTTGAGAATAAAAATTGTAAAGAGGACCGAACACAGGAATGTTCACTTGGCCGAACTCAAGGATCATCACTTGGCCGCCAGACTTCGTTACCCGTGCCATTTCGCTAAGACCCTTCACTGGGTTCCCCACGTTGCGGATCCCAAAAGAGATGCTAGAAATATCAAACGACTTATCAGCGTACTGAAGTTGAGTCACATCCGCTTGCTCAAAGGTGATATCGAGGCCGCGTTCTTTTGCTTTCCCTGGTGCTGGGATCAACATCTCTGCGCAGAAATCTGTACCAGTGACTTGCCCGGCAGAACCCACTTTAGTTTTGAATTCGATAGCAAGGTCACCCGTGCCCGTCGCGCAATCCAAAACTTTGTCTCCAGCTTTTGCTTCAGAGTACTTCACTAGTTTTTTTCTCCAAAGGTGGTGGATGCCCATGGAGAGCACGTTGTTTCCTTTGTCGTAGTTTGCTGCGACTTTAGAGAACATGCTGCGGATAATTTCCGGATTTGGAGAATGCTTTTGGTTAGTGTGCATGAGCAGTTACCTTGTGGAGAGGACGGTCAATCGCCGTCAAAATTTTATCAAGTTTGCGCATCATCATTTCGAAATCTTCAAGAGTCAGAGCCTGCATGCCATCAGAAAGTGCCTCTGACGGACGAGGGTGAACTTCCACTATGATACCGTCAGCACCCACCGCAGCCGCTGCGTAAGCCAAGTCAGGAACCAAGGCACGAATGCCTACAGCATGAGAAGGATCGACGATGACAGGAAGGTGAGTATTTTTCTTTGCGAAAGCCACAGCGTTTAAATCAAGCGTATTGCGAGTCGCTGTTTCAAAAGTGCGGATACCACGCTCACAAAGGATGACGTTATTGTTACCGCCCTTTGTGATGTATTCAGAGGCTTTGATCCACTCTTCGATGTAAGCAGCCAAACCACGTTTCAGTAACACCGGTTTTTTCTGACGGCCAAGCTCTTTTAAAAGCTCATAGTTTTGCATGCTGCGAGAACCAACTTGGAAGCATTCGACAAAATCATAAATTTCTTCGATTTGTTTGACGTCGGTCACTTCAGAAACCAAGCTCATGTTCAGCTGTTTGCAAACTGATTTCACGATATCAAATGAGTCAGAACCTAAACCTTGGAAGGCAGTCGGAGATGTACGCATTTTCCAGATTCCGCCACGGAGCAAATGCGCGCCGGAAGCCTTAACGCTTGAGGCTGTCTCTAAAAACTGCGCATGGCTCTCAATAGAGCATGGACCTGCGATAACCGTAAATTGAGGGCCCCCAATATCAAAACCACCAACATTGACGATTTGGGTTGAGGGACTTGTTTGCATAGTTTGCGTTTCCATAATACGAACTTCTTCTGTTTACCCTCAGAAAAATGGGGCTCACTGTGGATCGCAACAATAACATATCGCCTCTGGGCATTACAAACTTTTTGGAGTCTGGGGCCCTCTTGCGCCATAAGGGACAATGGGTGCTTATTGAGGGGCCTTTTACCCCTGTAAAAACTCCCAATAGTTCAGAGATTTCAGTATTTTGCCCAGATTTCTATGAGCAGGAGGATCATCCTTTTTGGTGGGGAGCAAGAGAACATCATCTGACGACCCCGGAACTGCGTGCACTTTGTGAGACCTATTTGAATGTAAATCCGATCTCACAAGCCCCCCTAAGTAAAGCTGCGTGGAATGAACCACTGGAGCAGGATTTCGCGACGGACATTGAAGTTATTCAAAATAAGATCAAGGCAAGGGATATCGATAAGGCTGTTCCAGTTATTTTTGCACGGACTCCGCAAACTGTGACGGCGCTAGAGCGAGCACAGCTCATTCTGAAGCTGACGGAAGCTCCGGAGACTTTGTATGTATTCGGTTTCTGGCAAAATGATTGCGGAATTTTAGGGGCAACACCGGAAGTGTTGTTCGATTATGAAAAAGGTTTTTTGCAAACCATGGCTTTGGCGGGGACGTGTCCAAAATCTGAAAGTTCCGAGCGTGCATCCCTGTTAATGGATGAAAAGGAAATGTCCGAACATCAATTTGTGGTGGAAGATCTTACGCAACGTCTGCAGCAATGGGGAAAAGTTCAAAGTCATGGACCCTATATCTTAGAGCTTCCGACTTTGTGTCATCTCAAAACTGATTTTCAGGTTCAGTGTATGACAAAACCTGATTTTCGTGAGCTTATAACGGAATTGCATCCAACGCCGGCACTGGGAGTTGCTCCTCGTAAGGCAGGCTATAAATGGATGAAGACATTGCCGGGGCAAGAGGGCCGCGCGGGTTATGGAGCTCCTTTTGCATTTTTAGGCGCAGAGGAGGCTCTGTGTCTTGTGGCGATTCGGAATTTGCAGTGGAATCAGAACGAATCTATGATCGGATCTGGCTGCGGCATTGTTGCGGCCAGTGAGTTTTCAAGAGAGTGGCGGGAACTCTATCAAAAACGCCTGTCTGTAAGAAAGATTTTGGGGCTTCAAATATGACAAACATGGAATTAGCGGCAAAAATTATTCAAGAGCTGGTCGACACAGGTGTGCGTGAATTCGTTCTGTGTGCGGGAGCTAGAAATAGTCCGCTAGTGCACATCCTGGATGAATGCAAAGATCTCAAAGTATATTCATTCTTTGAAGAGCGTTCGGCTGCCTTTTTTGCTTTGGGACGCATTGCTGGCGCGCGCAGACCCGTTGCAATTTTCACAACCTCGGGGACGGCAGTCGCAGAACTTTTGCCTGCGGCCGTGGAGGGAACCTATTCTTCGTTGCCTTTAATTATGGTCACTGCAGATAGACCAAAACGTTACCGTGGGTCCGGTGCTCCTCAAACAATTGAGCAAGTGGGGATTTTTTCCTATTACAACGAAGTGGCTTTGGATATCGATGCAGAAAATTCTCATCTGTCTTTCAAAAGCTTATCCTGGAAAAAACCAGTTCATTTGAATGTGTGTTTTGAAGAGCCCTTGATCGATGGGCCAGTTCCGCAAATCAGAGTTCCTGAAAAAACAGAGCGTACAAAGTTGCCTGGGCAATTGCCGATGGGAATGCTGAAGCAACTGGAGGATTTTCTTAATACACACAAGCCGATGGTTCTTGTAGGAATTTTGCCGGAGAAGGCATATGGAACTGTTTTGGATTTTTTAAAACAGTACAAAGCACCCGTTTATGCGGAAGGTATTTCCAGTCTGCGCGGTCATCCTGAGCTGAAAGATGTCTTGATCCGTTCCGGTGAACAGATGATCCATAAAATTTTAGCTTCTGGAGATTGCGACTCTATTTTGCGTATTGGTGGCGTGCCTACAGCGCGCTTGTGGCGAGATCTCGAAGACAAATACAAAAATATCCCAGTGTTCTCTGTAAGTTTTAACCATTTCACCGGATTGAGTCGCCCTGTTCAACAGTGCTCCTCATTGGATTTATTATCTCAGGTCGAGTTTGCGTCTAAACATCGCGAAAATATTCGTGTTGGAATCGAAGACAATGTCCGTGCAGATCGCATGAGGGCGTTGTTGGAAAAATATCCGCAGTCAGAGCAAGGTATGATTCACGCGGTCTCTAAACTTATGAAGGGACAGGGAGTTTATTTGGGGAACTCTTTGCCGATTCGTGAATGGGACTCTTCTGCAGATTTGGAGAGTCCTCCATTAAGAGTGGCAGCAAATCGCGGCGCGAACGGGATTGATGGACAGATTTCGACCTTTCTAGGATGGGCAAATTCAGAGTCAGCAAACTGGTGTCTGATCGGCGACTTGACGGCGATGTATGATTTATCGTCTCTTTGGGTAACTTCTCAGTTGGAGCCATTGAAGCTCCGTCTGGTGATCATTAACAACGGTGGTGGCCAGATTTTCTCACGTATGTTTAAGAAAGAGATTTTCATAAACAAACATCAGATTTCTTTCGATTCATGGGCAAAAATGTGGAACTGGTCATATCAAAAGTGGCATACTGTACCTAATAATCCAGAATTGTTTGATCAGCAGGTGATTGAGATGGTCCCCGATGAAAAACAGACCCTGGCCTTTTGGAAAGAACTAGAAGAGTTGTGGAAAGAGTAAACTTATTTTTCTTACATGGATTTCTGGGGAGACCCTCAGATTGGGAAGTGGTGAAATCTTCACTGCCTCCTCATGAGAGATTGAAAGTATACGCACCTGATTATTTCCGTGATCAAAATCTGAACCCGCGACATTCGTTTGAAGAGTGGGCTGCAAATTTCAATCGTTGGGTACAGCTGGAAACCAGCGGTGAAGGGCGCAATATCCTTGTCGGTTATTCCTTGGGTGGCCGCTTGGCATTACAAGCGTTAGCTCACAAACCAGCGCTTTGGTACAAGTCCTTATTCATTTCTACGAATCCCGGTTTTAATGACAATTTGTCTACCTTTGATCCAACTTCAGAAGATCGCCGCGTGCGCTGGATGAATGATTCGTATTGGGCAGAAGAGTTTTTGACGGCTCCATGGGATATGGTCATGAGAAACTGGAATGCGCAACCGGTGTTCGGGGGTGGGACCACGGAACCTACTCGGCTCGAGAAAGAGTACTTGCGTGAGTTTTTGAGTTTAGCACTGACTCAGTGGTCGTTGGCACAACAGCGTGACATGCGTCCTCTTGTCCGGGACTTGGCGACTAAAATTACTTGGATTGCGGGTGAAAAGGACGAGAAGTTTGTCGATCTGTCGAAGGCTCTTAAGGAAAATGTCGGGAATATGGCGATGGAAGTTATTCCCGAGGCATCTCATCGCGTGTTGTTTGATCGACCTCGGGATGTTGCGGAAAAAATCCGTATGATTATTCAGCCGCTTTTATAGTTTAGCGGCGGGTGGCTGCCGCTTATTTTGTTTGCGTAACGGGGCCCAGTAATTTGTTTGCCGCGGCTTTAAGCCAATTTGTATAAAATGGAATCGAAGTATAAACGGCTTGGTGAGAGCAGTCGCTGAAGGTGTCATTGATTGTTCGGCTCGTCAATCCGACGAGGTAGTTGCGGCCACTGCGAACAACATAAGCGGGACCACCGGAATCACCATGGCATGACCCAGAGCCACGACTTTGATTCACTGAAAATTCAGAATTGCTATAGACGGCTTCGCTGATGGTTACTTTGGTTTGTCGTAAAGGTCCATTGCCTTCCATTGAGATCTCGGCGCAGTTTATTAAATCAATGCTATTTTCGCAAATAACAGAACCTTGTTGAATCGCGCCAATCAAGTCAGGGTAGGTGTTTACGTCAATAGGCTTTTTAGTCACTTTCGTAGCGCCATAGCCAGCTATAACGACCTGCATTCCATCACTTAACGCTCTGATATCTGATACCAATGTCGCTGGGACATAACCTTTAGGTGTTGTTACTTGATAGTGAAGAAGTGCGATGTCACCGGTGTTCAGTGACTCATGATCTTTAGCGCCCCACCATCCGCCGATAACTTTGTTATCGACTCTGCGAGTTTGGGCGAGGGTGAAGCTTTTAAGATCAATATTTGTAGAGAAAATGACGACGACATCGCGGGCTCCATCAAGATCACTCACGCAGTGAGCTGCGGTGACGACGAGGTTGTTAGGAAGCAGAGACCCGGTGCAAGTTTCGATTTCTTGGGTCACGCGGTTTTTGATGTAAAGACCCACGATGCTTTTTGATAGAGGATCTGTGGTGCTAACGACGGTCCCACCGACGATATGGCGGACGTCTTTAGGATCCGTATTGAATGAATTGCTAACACGGGGGGTGCAGGCTGCCATGGTAAGTGCGGAAGTGAGGCCTAAAAGAAGTCTGCGATTCAGTACCAAACGGTCCCCCGAGTTTCTTTCATCACACCATTGTGATGCGTAGCAATATATAACAAAGGATGTTGGAGTTTTTAAAGGGCAATGTTGCTTGCAGAGAAAATCTTGAGTTTACAAGGGGGCGAACTTACGGGATGGGACTCAAAACGATTTTAGGGCCTTTTCACAGAGAAAAGGCCCTGTCTAAATTTTTGATAGTCTAGAACTTTTTGCAGGCATCCGTTGCTTCAATCAGAGCGGAGCGGGTCCCCGGTTCCGCAGCAGCATGGCCCGCATCGGGAATAATTGTGTACTGAGCTTCCGGCCAAGCTTTATGCAACTCCCAAGAAGAGGTTGCCGGGCAGACCACGTCATAGCGTCCCTGGACAATAAAGCCAGGAATATGGCGAATCTTTTGGACATTTTCCAAGAGCCAGTTGTTAGTTTTAAAAAACGCATTGTTTGTGAAGTAATGGCATTCGATACGCGCAAAGCTTAACGCAAATTCTGGGTCATCGAATTCATCAATCGCCTTTTTGTCAACAAACAGACGGGAGGTCGCGGCTTCCCATTTGCTCCATGCTTTAGCTGCCTCAAGACGAATGTTGGCATCTGCATGGGTGAGGCGTTTGTAGTAAGCGCTGACCATATCGTGGCGTTCGTTTTCTGGAATCGGTTTTAAGTACTCATCCCAGACATCTGGGAAAATATGCGAGGCACCTTCTTGATAGAACCATTTAATCTCAGAAGGACGGCACAGGAAGATTCCTCGCAACACCAAGGCTTTGACCATCTCTGGATGAGTGATGGCGTATGCTAGCGCCAGTGTTGATCCCCAGCTGCCTCCAAAGACAACCCATTTGTCGATATTCAAGTGAGTGCGAATTTTTTCAGTGTCACTAATCAGATCCCATGTTGTGTTTTCACGAAGTTCCGCACACGGGGTAGATTGTCCGGACCCACGTTGGTCGAACAAAACAATACGATACACTTTGGGATCAAAAAATCTGCGATGGTCGGGGGCCACTCCACCGCCTGGGCCACCATGAAGAAAAACCACGGGTTTACCTTGTGGATTTCCACATTCTTCAAAGTATAAGTTATGGATTTCGGAAACTTTCAGGAAGCCTTTGTTGTAAGGTTCGATCTCTGGATAAAAATCACGAAGCATAGAAAATCCTTTTTTTTGAAATTACGATTAAAATGTACGCCATCCCACTTTGCGAGTCCATTCCAGAAATTCTTCATGGCGCTTGCGTGGGTCCGGGGGGTGGTAATCTCCATCGAGGGGCGTGATCACTAAAGTTTCGATGGGAGGGAGATTCATCGTAGCGCGAATTTTGTTTAAGTCGGTCTCATTTTCCACATCGGTAATACGCAGGATGCCATTCTCGTCCCAATCAACATTAGTTCCATAAACTTGCTTGAATCCTTCATAAAAACGAACGCGATCTACGAGCATCGCGACGTATTCCTTTGGAACTTCATTTGCTTTTGCAAGATCCACCAATTTAAGTTCTTGCGCACGCATGAACTCGGGCCAACTGATGGCGTGTAAAACCAAACGAATAGCGGCAATACAGGCTTCGTGTCCGACCAGTGTTTCTGTCGGGAAACCATGAGTTTCAATTAGTTCACTCAGTCGTTGCGCATGTTTAAGATGCACTTTTTCCATTGCTGGGTGATATCCATGGAATAGCTCGCCAGTAGCCGCGAGCGCTTCACGCACAGCCTGATCTTCGCGCATCATATGCAGAATTTCTTCTTTGATCGAGTTCCAGTCAGAAGCCATTAAAAGAAGTCTCCCTTTACGCGGATTTTTTCTTGATCGGAAATGAAGCTCGTATGGAACGCGGTTTGGTTACAAAGTCTAAAGTCCTCTTTGGTAAATCCGTGGACGCGATGAAGAACTTCATAATCGTCGCTTAACGTTGTTGCAAAGACTCCGGGATCATCGGAGTTGATCGTCAGTAAAACACCTTCGGCCATCAATTGGCGAACGGGATGAGTTTCGAATGTCGGAAACGATTGTGTTAGATAGTTGCTGATGGGGCAGACTTCCAAAGGAATTTTTTTATTGCGTACGAACTCCAAAACTTCTGGGTTGCGAGCTATTTGAATTCCATGTCCTATGCGTTCTGCGCCTAATATTTCAATAGAATCTTTGACCCAAAGAGCCGCGAGGTCATTGGGCGTTTCTCCGGAATGAATTGTTATGTGCAGGCCGGCTTTCTTTGCCTTTTGGAAAAGTGGGGCAAACACTTTGGGATCAAAGCCCTCTTCGTTGTCTGCCAAGTCCAGAGCGACAAAGCTGTCTTTGTGGTCAATGGCGAAATCCACAACTTTTTCCGCTACTTCATAAGGTTTGGTCCTTTGGACGATACAAATAAGACCGATGGCCATGGGAAATTTCTTTTTAGCGATCTCGACCCCTTTCAGAAGAGAGGTGTGGATCTTTTCAAAGTTCAAATTGGCATGGCCGTCAGCAATAAAAGTTGGGGCATAACGAAGCTCCAGCAAACGAACTCCGTCATTGAAAGCATCCTCACAGGCTTCAAAGGCAACGCGAGCCAGGATTTCTTCACTGGCGAGGACTTTCTGTGTATTTAGAAATTTAGTTAGAACGCTGCCAAGATCTTTCATGGGTTCTGTGATTAGAAATTGTTCTTTTTGCTTTTGGGAGGTTGTGGCGAGCTGAATCCCAACTTGGGGAGCTAGTTCCACAACGGTACTCCAACGCACTGAGCAGTCCAGATGGCGATGAAGATCGGTCTTTAAAATATCACGAATGTTGTGAGCATAGAGCTTTTGCATTTGAAGTTCCTCTACTTGAGAAGTAAAACACTATTCTATGACTGAACCTATTCAAATCAAAACAAAATTGGCTGGCAATCCTTCTCAAGAACCTCAATTCAAAAGCTTTGTGAAAAGCAAAGATGGCAGATCTATCCCGGTGGCAGACCCACGCTCGACGCGCGCACTTGTGTCCTTAATGGACATGAATGCAGTATTGGGTGGCGCGGCTTCACATTACGGTGGCCCTGCAGCATTTGCAGAGTTGATGTCAGCACTTCATGGACACGTTTTCGACGTGGCGACACGTGAAGGCAAACAGTGGTTTGATATGTTTCATATCGTTAATGACGCTGGTCACTGCGAAAACGGTTTGTACGCTCTAAAGGCAAATTACAAAATGGCAGGTTTAACTCTTGAGAGTCTAAAAAAATTCCGCTCTATCGAGAGTGGCTTGACGGGCCATGGGGAAGTTCATTGCTTCCCAGAAGGTGTGTTCGTATCGAACGGTCCATTGGGTTCGGCTCTTCCGCAGACTCAAGGCTTGGCAATGGGTGAGGCTTTGTCTGGAAAAAATCGTGTGACGATCACGGCGATTTCAGACGGCGCCAGCATGGAAGGTGAGGCACGTGAATCTTTCGCAGCCATTCCTGGTTTGGCGGCTCATGGAAAAATGGGCCCTTATGTTATGATCATTAGCGATAACAACACCAAGCTGTCTGGTCGTATTGATAATGAATCTTTCTCTATGGCTCCGACTTTTGAATCTTTGAAATCTTTGGGTTGGAATGTGATTTCGTTGCCTGAAGGTAATAACTTGCAAAAGTGTTACGACATCATTGTTGAAGCAGTTGAAATGGCCAAGGCAAATCCGAAAGTTCCAGTCGCCATTCATGCAAAAACAATCAAAGGTATTGGGACCAAGAAAACAGCTGAATCTGCATCTGGTGGTCATGGGTTTCCTTTGAAGAGTCCGACAGAGCTGCCAGCCTTTTTATCAGAAATTTACAATGGCGAGGCATTGCCACAAGTTTTCAACACGTGGATTGAAGAACTTGTAAAATGGGAAGCAGATATCAAAGCTAAAGCTGTGAAAGATTCTGGAGAGAAAATCCAGAATGGTGTTTCCGCAGCATTGATTCGTGCGTGTAAATCAGGCTACCCAGTCTTGAGTGTAACTTCTGATTTGCCTGGATCTACGGGGGTCGCAGGTTTCCGTAAAGAATTCCCAGCGAACTCTATAGACGTGGGTGTGGCGGAAAGTAATATGATTTCCACGGCAGCAGGCCTTTCTAAATTAGGCTATGTTCCGGTGGTAGATACGTTTGCTCAGTTTGGTGTGACAAAAGGTGCATTGCCGATCACGATGGGAGCTTTGTCTGAAGCACCTATTATTGCGATTTTCTCTCACACGGGTTTCCAAGATGCGGCGGACGGAGCTTCTCACCAAGCGCTGAGCTATATGGCGATGGTTTCTTCTATTCCTCATGTCGATGTGTATTCCCTTTCTTGCTCTGAAGAAGCTGATGCGATGGTTTACACGGTGATTGAAAACTTTGTGAATGCTCGTAAAGCCGGTAAGGTTCCGAATAGCGCGATTTTCTTTTTGGGTCGTGAAAACTTCCCTAAAACATATGTTGCGGGTGCAACTTATGACCTGAAGAAAGCACAAGTTCTGGCAGACACTTCTGCTGGAAAAGAAAAATCTGTGACGATTGCCACAACGGGTTCTTTAATTCCACAAGCTTTGGAAGCTGCAAAAACTCTGGAAGCTCAAGGCATTGGGGCAATTGTGGTGAATTCTGCGAATGTGAATTATGTGGACGTTGCGACATTGAAGTCAGCGTTGGCGAAGTCACAAGGTCGTTTGGTCACTGTGGAAGACCATCAATTGATTGGCGGTTTCGGACAAATGCTTTGCCACGGGCTTTTGCAAGCAGGTGTGGAATTTAAAGTGAAGAGCTTAGGTGTACACGGTGAGTTCGGTCAAAGTGCTTATACGGCATTAGATCTTTATAAAAAACATCATGTGGACGCTTCGGCGATTGTGAATGCTGCAAAGTAAAGCCTGGATTAAAAGTTAAAGTGTGAATAGGGAAGCTTTGGCTTCCCTTTTTATTGTGATATCTTTCAAAAAGGCAGGGGTACCTTATGCGGCGGCTTTGGTTTCGTCTTGGTACGAGGACATCTGACCCATTTGGTCTGCAGAGAACGCTGCAACGATATCCACTAAAATAACTACTTTGTTATCGACTTTTCCCATGCCGCGAACGAAGGACATTGAGCTTTCGTTGCCGAGCACCGGAGATGGTTCGATTTGATTTTCTTGAAGATCAACGACCTCTTTTACAGAGTCCACGATCATGCCGACTTGGCCGATTTCTGTATCGATAACGATGATACACGTATCGCGTGTTGTGTCTTGAGCTTCCATGCCAAATTTTACGCGAAGATTTACCACCGGAATGATTTTTCCGCGAAGATTCATGACACCTTTAACGTACTCAGGCGTACGTGGAACGGGAGTAATTTCACCGAATTGATTGATTTCACGAACTGTTTCAATAGCAACACCATACTGCTCGGACATGAGTTGGAATGTTAGATATTGTCCTGGTTTTGCTTTCAGAGATACATCGCTCATAGGTTTTGCCTTTCAAAACATAAATAGTAAGATGTCCTCTTTCTTTTCGCCCTTTTAGGTCGTTCACTTAAGAAAATATGCTTAAGGTCAGCCAAAAATAATATCTCCTCGGATTCTTCGTTTCGTCATGAGACAAAATGACCTAAGGCCAGTTCCCGGTCCGTTTGTCTCACTCTGGACTTAGGAAGGAGCGAGAATCCAAGCTAAGTTGCCGATACTTCTGATGAATCGATTTGTTTAAATGACCAATGGAGCATATGAAATGAGCGGCGATAACGCATTCTTTGAAGAATTGCAGATGGATTTTCTTAACGAGTCTTTGTTCATGTTCGAACAATATGACGAATCCATGATGAAGCTTGAAAACAGCAGCGACCCAGCCAAGGATCTCACAGATATTTTCCGCGTCGCGCATTCGGTCAAAGGTGGTGCAGCGGCTGTTGGATTAACTGATCTTGCGAAGTTCGCGCACGTTGCAGAGGATCTTTTGGATCTATTGCGTTCACAGCCAAATCTCGTAAATTCTAATGTGATCTCTTTGCTTTTGAAAGCAGGGGATGAATTGAAAAATCGTATTTCCTCTCTGCAAAAGGGGCAAGGTGGTCCTTGGGATACTTCGGCTCTTGTTGCCCAGCTCATTGAAGTGACAGAAAGCCTTTCTGGGAAAAAATCTTCGCATGGGGCTGCGCCCGCTCCCGTATCCACTCATGAAGAAGCAAAAATTGCAGCTCCCGATGATTTCTTTGCCGTCACTCCGATTCCGCAAGCCTCCGTGCCTGAAGAAGTCGATGATCAGACAAACCATGAATTACTTGCCGAGCTATTGGCGCAGTTGTCTCCCGAAGAACAGGCAGAGTTTCATGCTAAGGAAGCAGCTGAAGCTGCTTCAAAACCCGTGTCCATGGCGGCAACTCCTGTGGAGGCGCCGGTGGCCATGGCAGATTCTAAAGTTGAACCAACTCCTGTAAAGTCTGCGCCTGTATTGAGAGCTGTGCCTTCTGAAACGAAAAATCCGGCAGATAATAGCAATGGTAGTGGTGGAGCCAATAAAGCTGGCCCAAGCAAAGGTGCCAACAGTACTATTAAAGTAGATACGGGTCGTGTGGATTCGGTCTTGGACGCTGTCGGCGAGTTAGTTGTATTAAAAAATCAATTGGTACACGACGAAACGGTGCGCAGTGGGCAAAATCTTCGTTTGGAAGCTATCGTAGATCAATTGGATAAGGCCGTACGCGAGCTTTACGAAAAGACATTGTCGATTCGCATGACGCCGTTGAAATCCATGTTCATTAAAATTCAACGTATCGTTCGCGACGTCTCTTTAACTTTGGATAAGCCCGTTGATTTACAATTGATCGGTGAAGAGACTGAAGTGGAAAGAACAGTCTTTGAGTTATTAGGCGACCCTCTTGTTCACTTGGTACGAAATTCTATGGATCACGGAGTAGAGAAAAAGGAAATTCGCCAGCAGCGTGGGAAATCTGCGACTGCAAAGGTCACAGTTTCCGCAAAGCAAAATGGGGGAAATGTCATCATCGAAATTTCCGACGACGGTGGTGGTATCAATCGCGAAAAGGTCCTCGGGAAAGCCATTGAAAAAGGCTTTGTGTCTTCGAACGTGGATCCATCGACGATCCCTGATGAAACCGTTTTTCAATATATTTTCTTTCCGGGATTTTCGACGGCAGATAAGATCTCTGACCTTTCCGGTCGTGGTGTCGGTTTGGACGTGGTAAAATCTAATTTGGATAAAATTAACGGTAAGATCAACATCATTTCCAAAGCAGGAGTGGGGACGACTTTCCGTCTGACAATTCCTCTAAGTACGGCGATCACGGACGGTATTATCGTAGCGTTGGATGGCGCGCGATATATTCTGCCGATTCACTCTATTCGTGAGATCGTTCGCGTACAGCCGAAAGACTACACGAACGTATCGAAAGCAGGAAAAGTTGCAAGTATTCGTGGGCACTTGTTGCCGGTGATCGATGTGGGCAGAACATTGGGCTCCATTAATTGGTCACTCAACAAAAAAGATATCCAGCTGGCACAACGTCGCGAAAATTCTTTAAGTGCTCGCAGAGAAGAAACCATGTTGGTAATCATTGAGTCTATGACAGGTCAAATGGCCTTCCCTGTGGATGATGTTTTGGGGCAAGCCCAAGTTGTTGTAAAACCTATCGTGACCGGGCAGCACATTCCGGAAGTTGCTGGTGCAGCGATTCTTGGTGACGGTCGTACGGTATTGATCCTTGAGCCGGGTGCTCTAGTTAATACCGCAACAAAAGGTCGTGAGGCAGCATGAGTGTCGCAAAAAAGCAGGATGCCGTAACTGGATTGTATGATTTTGAAGAAATCAAGCTGTCTGAAAAGATGTTTGAGAAGTTCGCTAAGCATATGTATGAGCTTGCCGGCGTCGATTTGCCATTCACACCCAAAAATCACGCCTTGATCAGAAACCGCATTGTCAAACTCTTACGTCGTCATAATTTAAAAACTTATGAAGAATACTGGGCGATGATCGAAAAGGGCAACAAGGATCTGACATCAGAGTTTATCTCGGCGTTGACGACTAACATGACATCGTTCTATCGCGAGTCGAATCATTTTGATTTTCTTGTAAATGCATTGCCCGAATTGAATAAGAAATTCGGAAGTGATATCCGCATCTGGTGTGCCGCTGCAAGTACTGGGCAAGAACCTTATACAATTGCGATGACGGCGTGTGAAGCCATGAATCAGGCTCCAACGATGAAACCGCGTCTTTTGGCGACGGATATAGATTTACAAGTTCTCAAGAAGGCCGCCATCGGCACATACGAAGAACGAGAAATGCAGGGGTTACCTCCATTGCAACGCTCGAAATACTTCGAGAAGATCAATTCCAATGGGACAGAATACTGGAGAGCGAAAGATCTTATTCACAATATGATCCGATTCGCACCGTTTAATTTGATGTCCCCTCAATATGATTTTAAAAATAAATTTCATGTCATTTTTTGTCGCAATGTTTTGATTTATTTTGATGAACCAACGACGAAGAAGGTTATCGATAGTTTAACTTCGTGTTTGGCTCCGGGAGGATACCTTGTTTTAGGTCATTCCGAATCCGGCAACGTAAAACATCCTAACTTGAAGCCGCTTTCACGGGCGGTTTATCAAAAGATCTAAAGGTACTTTATGGATATCAAAAAGAAAATCCGAGTTCTGATTGTGGATGATTCTGCGGTCATTCGTAAGCTGCTTGAAAAAATCTTTTCTTCGAGCCCTGATATTGAGGTGGTTGGAACAGCTTCAGATCCGTATATTGCCCGTGATAAGTTGGTGCAACTAAAGCCTGACGTGATGACTTTGGACGTTGAGATGCCTCGTATGGATGGTATTAGTTTTTTGGAGAAAGTCATGCAGCACTTCCCGACAAGAACCATCATCTTTTCAAGTTTAGCGAAGACGGGATCAGAAACTTATCTTCGGGCTCTTGAGGCAGGGGCTATCGATATCATGGAAAAGCCATCCATTGATGTCAGTCAGACTTTGGAAGTCTTAGGCAAGGAAATTGTCGAAAAAGTTCGAGTCGTGTCTCGAGCGCGAATTAATCCAGTCGTGAAAATGGCAACGCCAACGACACCAGTTCAAAAAATCGATCGCACCTCCTTGGCGCGAACGACACATCAGATTATTGCCGTGGCTTCTAGTACTGGCGGGACTGAGGCTTTGAAGGTGTTCCTTTCGGGAATGCCTGCAGATATTCCAGGAACTGTGGTGGTACAGCACATGCCGCCAGGTTTTACCAAGTCTTTTGCCGATAATCTCAATGCGATGTTTCCATTTGAAGTAAAGGAAGCTGAAGAGGGTGACCAAGTTGTTCCAGGTCGAGTGTTGATTGCCCCGGGTAATTTTCATATGGAAATCACTCGTTCGGGAGCCTTTTATCATGTGAAGCTTCATCAGAATCCACCACTACACAGTGTTCGTCCGGCGGCAGACTATCTTATGAAATCAGTGGCAAAGTATGCAGGTAAGAATGCGTTGGGTGTCGTTTTGACGGGAATGGGTAAAGACGGTGCCGAAGGATTATTGGAAATGAAGAATGCAGGAGCTTACACAGTCGCGCAAAATGAAGAAACCTGCGTTGTGTACGGAATGCCAGCAGCTGCTGTGGCCATCAATGCGCAAGATAAAATTTTGCCGTTAGATAAAATTGCCGGAGATTTGCTGAGACAAATTCAACAACGAAACGCAGCTTAATAGCTATTTACATCAACAAATAAAAAAGGGAAGACACCTTCCCTTTTTTATTTGTTTTCATGAGTAATTTTATCTTTACAGTTAGTGAGTTGCCGGCGGTTTAGGTCCGGAGAATTTTTCAACCTGTTGAAGCCAATAGTGCACTTCAGAACCTGAGAGCGAGAAGTCCATCATGGAAAGCTTCAAAGCCAATCCAAAAGCATCATTAGAAATGAAAGCCATTTGGCGGCGCTCCCCTTTGCGGGAGTAGCTGTCGATTTTGCGTAAGCTCGTCATAAGGTGAAGAGCCTTGAAGAATAAGGCCGTTTCTTGTTTGAACATACCCACCTCTTCACGCATGAAGTAAGCAAGCTTCGGATCGTTATGAATTTGATCATGATTCCAGATGCCTTCGCCATACTGAGCCTTCATGAAAGAGAACATAAAGGCCGCGAAAAGTTCCAGAGGATCTTGTTTATTAATTCCGACTTGATTGATGCGTGCTAGATGGATCTCGAAAACTTCCATTTTTGTGGGATCCATGAAAACGGAATGCAAACCAGGAAAAATCTGCTCCAGGATGTGTAAGTCGAATAACTCCATAAATGCCAAATGAGGCTCTTTAAGGCGGAGGAACTTCAACCACTCTTCACGACGACGAGGTAGGACTGATTTTTTAAGTTCTGCGCTGCAATCAGAAATGGCCCGTCTCATGCTGGATTCAATGGAAAAATGCAATTTATGTGACAGACGGATTGCCCGAAGGATACGAATAGGGTCTTCAATGAAGCGTTCCTTCGGATCGCCGATCATGCGTAAAACACGATCTTTGATATCTTGAATACCGCCGCAGAAATCAATCAGCTTGTCTTGCCCTGGATCGTAAAAAACGGCATTGGCCGTAAAGTCGCGGCGTTTGGCGTCTTCCTCGACAGTTCCGAAATAGTTGTCACCTTCGACGGTTTCTTCTTCCGGTGTCGCAGCAAGTTCTTGAGGGCTGATATTTCTGCGGAAAGTTGCAACTTCGAATTGTTGATCGCCACGTTTTACCAACACAAGTTTGAAGCGGCGACCAATCACATAGGCATTGGGAACTTTTTTACGAACTTGATTCGGATGTGCACTGGTCGCAATGTCGAAATCTTTAGGATGGATGCCCACAAGCAAGTCACGAACGCAACCGCCTACAAGATAGGTTTCAAAACCAGAATCCTGAAGGTTTCTGACAATTCTTAGTGCGTACGGGTCAATCCAGTCTTCGTGAAGCTGGGGTTTTTGCTGGGACTTCATTGAAAAGGAATCTACTCTTCTTCGAACCAAAATTCAAACTTGAAATACCCGTCTGCCGGGCGCAGGATGAGGGGCCTATGGCGTATTTTGATAACTTTAATCATCAGTTCTATGGTCCAGAAAATGGACGTAAATGGGTCTTCATTCACGGTTTAATGGGTTACGGTCAAAATTGGCGCCGTATTATCTCTGGTTTGGAAGGAACGGAACGTTGCCTTGCTTATGATCAAAGGGGGCATGGTCGATCCTTTCAGCCGGCAGAAGGCTACGCTCCAGAAGACTATGCAGATGATCTCAAAAAGATCGTGGACGAACTAGGGTGGGATAAGTTCATTCTGGTGGGGCATTCCATGGGGGGGCGTAATGTTTTAAACTTTGCTTCTCGCTTTCCCGAATATGTTGAAAAACTTGTTGTGGAGGACATTGGTCCTGAGGCGCATCCTAAGGCCTATGAGTACTACGAGTATCTTTTGAATCTAGCCCCGACACCTTTTGCAACTCGAGAGGAAGCCCGCCGTTATTTTATGGAAGACTTTGTGAAAACGGCAAAAACACGAGAAAAAGTCGAGGTCATGTCCCAGTATTTTTATTCAAATATGGTGGAAAAACCAGACGGGACGGTGGATTGGCGGTTCTCAAAACATGGTATTATTGAATCAGTAAAAGCGGGCCACACTCGTCCTCGTTGGGATGAAGTGAAGAGTCTGAAAATGCCCACCCTTTGGGTTCGCGGAGAAAACTCCCAAGAGCTCACTCGCTCGACCTTTGAGGCTGTGTTAGCAAGCAATCCAATGATTAAGGGCGTCGAAATTTCAGGGGCTGGACATTGGGTCCACTCAGATCAGCCTCAGGCCTTTATAGCAGCTCTGAAGAGCTTTGTTGGTGACTTTTAGGTCACTGAAAAGTAGTTTTGGGGCTTAAACCCGGAGTAGTAAAAGTTGAAATTCTCAGAGTTGAATTTAGATCCCAGTTTGATGTCGGCAATCCAAAAAACAGGTTTTGATGATTGCACACCGATTCAAACCCAAGCCATGCCATATATTCTTGATGGTAAAGACGTGGCAGGCCTAGCACAAACAGGTACAGGTAAAACTGCAGCATTCGTTCTTCCTTTGATGGAGCGCATTTTGCGCGCCCGTCCTGTACAAGGTGAACTTTCTGAAGAACAAAAAGAAATCATCGAAAAACGCGCTTTTAAAGACTGGAAACCGCAGAACTTTATTTTGATCTTGGTGCCGACTCGAGAGTTGGCTGAACAAGTTCAAGATAATATCTCGAAGTTCAGCGATGACTCTGGTTTGAAAGGTTTTGCGATTTACGGTGGCACTGGCTACGACAAACAAAAAGAAGCACTTAAAAACGGTGTAGAGTTTATCGTTGCAACCCCGGGCCGCTTTATTGATTTGTACAAAGAGCACTTGGTTGATTTGAAGCAAGTTCGCGCAATCGTTTTTGACGAAGCGGACCGCATGTTTGACATGGGCTTCAAGGATGACATGAAGTATATCTTGCAAAGAGTACCCCGTGATCGTCAGTTCTTGGTGTTTTCTGCGACATTGAACTTCGACGTATTAAACACGGCCTATCAGTTTGGCTCAGAGCCAGTGGAAATCAATATCAGCCGCGACCAAGCCAAAGCTGAAAACGTGAAAGATCAGATCTTCCATGTAGGCAACAATGAAAAGCCTCAGCACTTGTTGTCATTGTTGAAAGTGCATAATCCCAAGCAGGCAATCATATTCACGAACTTTAAATTAAACGTGGAAAAGATTACGAAGTTCTTGGTGGATAATGATATTCCAGCGATGGCGATTTCAAGCCTTCTTACCCAAGCGCAACGCAATCGCGTGATTGAACAGTTCAAGGCGGAAAACAACCTGAATATACTTGTGGCAACAGATGTCGCCGCTCGTGGTTTAGATATCAAGGGTGTTGACCTTGTGATCAACTATGAATTGCCAATGGACTCTGAATCCTACGTTCACCGTATTGGTCGTACCGGCCGTGCAGGAACAACCGGACAGGCTTTTTCATTAGTCGGAGAAAAAGACATCGAGTCGTTGTCTCGTATTGAAGATTACTTGAAACATAAAGTTGACGTTGGATACTTGGAAAATGATCAACTAATCCAAGAATTCAAACCGTTCCCGGATCGCTTCGATGGTCACTATCCAAAATCATTGGATGGTGCTGAGCGTGGCCCACGCCGTGAAGGTGGTGGTCGCGGTCCTCGTAACGACCGTGGTCCTCGTCGTGAGGGCGGACGCGGTGGTGAACGCCGTGATAATCGCGGTCCTCGTGGTGAAGGTCGCAGTGAATATCGTGGTGAGAATAAAGGTCCACGTGATCAGCAGGGACAACAAAGCGGTGGTCAGCAGGGGAACAAACCTTACCAACCTCGCCGTGAAGGTGAACAGCGCGGACCAAGACGCTCAGATCAACCACGTCGTGATCACCGTAGTGGTCAACAAGGTCAGCAAAAGCAAGAATACCGTAAAGGGGCTTCTTCTCCACATAAACATCAAAAACGTGGACCAGCACCGAAAAAGCAACAAACTGTTGGTAAGAAAATCGCAAGCTTCTTTAAAAAGCTATTTTCGTAAACAGAAAATTGAAATTATAAAAATAAAAAAGCCCTCAAACGTGAGGGCTTTTTTGTAAGCTCTAAGAAATTTTACTGCAGCTTTGCGATTTGCACTTTGGCCGCCGTAATCACTTCAGATAGTTCTCTATCCAATTGCTCAGCTTTTTTTCTGTCAAAATGCTTATCCAAAGCATGAGCCTGAATAACTGCTAAATCATAAGTCTGACCCAAGTCACTTAAAAGATGTCCTGAATCTTCAATGTCTTGTAGTTGATCCTGCAAGGTCCAAAGTTCGTTGATTTGCACTTGCAAAGAGGTCGTCGTGATTATGCGAGGCTCGCTGGTTGTTGCCATTGCCTTAACAGAACCCAAAAGCATAACGATCGCCATCGTCAACATAAGTTTCTTTTTCATGAACTCTCCAAAGTTAAAGGACCTCGGAGAGCTTTGATTGCGAAGGTTATACCAATATCATTGCAAATAGGTGAGCTTTGGACTGCCAATACTTCTACATGGGCCCATTAGGGGCAGGCAGTCTCATTTTGATACAATCGGCTAGTTTCCTAAAGCTCCTTATCTACTTCTTTGGTTGCTCCTTTGGAATTTCGAAATAATCCGGCATCACAAAGTCGACTGTGAATGGGTATTTATAAGACTTGTAAGCGCCGATTTTAGGGCGGCCCGCATTGACATAGGCCTCGTCCCAAAGAGCTGCTAACAATACTGCTCCGCGCGCAAGATCCGTCACCACGAGTTTGTTCAATTTCTTGAATGCAACAGAAGCGGGTTTTCTATCCGCTGGGGTTTTGATCTCCATACCTTTTTCTTTGACCAACACAGAGGGCTTAATGATCGGATCAAGTTTCAAGATTTTTGGAACTTCCGCGGTAGAAATAAGGGACAAAGCCTTCATTTTTTCCACAACTGTTTTTGGCTTCAAGAAAGACGGATTTTTCATGTTGCGCGCTTCTTTAAGAACCAAGCAATCAAGATCTCCATCGAACTCACCAACAATGCCATCTTCAAAGTAGGCGTGGATTCCACCGTGTCCAGTTGCCCAACCGTCGTAATCTGCAGTTGTATGGAATGGTTGAGATGTATCGCCGACAAAGTGGCCCATCAAACCCATGTCCGTCACCATTTGGTAAGCAAGTTTGTTGTACGGAAAATTCTCATCTTGTTCTTCTTTGAAGTTAGACGGAGTTTTTGTCGCGGCAAAATCTTTTCCTAATCCTGAAATACGGCGATAGAACTGGTCCGCTCTCCACCAAGCAGAACCGAATTCAATCGGAATATTTTTGATCGTACTGCCATCGTTTTTGAACTTATTTTCTTTACCGGTATAATCCTTCACGATTTTTGCATAATCAGTCGGAATATCTTTCGCAGCCAGACCGATAACTTCCGTATCGATAAAGTGAGCGGGGCTGCCGTATTTCGCAGCATCGCCGCCAATGCTTTTCCAGTAAAAGTCAGGAATGTTACAAAGGTGACCCATCATTTGAGGTTTATTTCGAAGGTACTCCTTCAAAGCAGGTTCTTTTACTAGGTAGCTTGCGGTACGGCAGATGGTATCGTGGCCTCGGCCACCCCAGCCTAAAGCTGCTGATGACAGCAACAAGATGGAGACAAAAATAGTTTTCATAGACACTCCTTTTTAAAGTTCTTTCCCTAGGGCTTTGGGCGGTCGGCTGGCGCCGATAAATCCTGCTAAAGCGATGATCGTCACGATGTAAGGTAAAATTTGAACAAACTGTACGGGGATTTCAATGCCTCCCAGTTGCACTCCCTGCAGGCGGATTTGCATGGCATCAGCGAAGGCAAAAAGTAGGCAGGCAAGGAATGCTGGCAGAGGTTTCCATTTACCAAAGATCAAAGCCGCTAGCGCCATAAAGCCACGGCCCCCAGTCATCATCGGTGAATAAGAAGACGCAAGGAATAAACTTAAACTTGCGCCACCCCAAGCAGCAAAAGCTCCGCTCAAAGTCACCGCTGTCCAACGAACTTTGCGCACGCTGACTCCGCTGGCCATCAAAGCTTCAGGATGCTCTCCGGCAAATAACAACCACAAACCAGAACGTGAACGTTTTAGCCAGAAAGTTAACAGAGCGACCAGAATAAAAGCCATCAGAAGGGGTTCAAAATTAAAACGATGTTCCACTGGTAAAGATGGAGTGGAACCCGTGGAGTTAAAAAGAATTTTAGTGATAAAAGGGATAACACCCATCACTAAAAGATTAAACGCCATACCCGTGACGATTTGATCGGCGCGCAACTCAATCACAAAAAGTGCATAAAGTGCACCGATCATTAAACCCGCCACCAGAGCCGCCATCCAGCCCACCCAGGCTGAGGCAGAATAGTAACCTGCCACCGCGCCCACGAAGGCGCCAACCAGCATGAAGCTTTCCAAAGCAACATTCACGACGCCAGAGCGTTCGCTCATCATCCCGCCCATTGCGGAAAAAATTAAAGGTGTTGCTAAACGTAGAGTGGCTAAAGCTAAGGCAAACAGCACCAACGCGAAATCCATTTATTTCTTCTTCCTTTTGGCACGCATCCATTCCCAATAGCCACTGGCTGCGACACCTAAGATAATTAAGGCTTGAATAATGCGTGAAAAATCTCGAGTGATCGTAGTTGTTTCAAGATCCAAATCAGAAGCTCCCTTATGAAGAGCTCCCATCAAAAAACCAGCAATAATAATTCCCAAGGGATTGTTGGCGGCAAGTAAAGCCACCGCAATGCCGATAAAGCCATAGTCCGGAGAAAAACCCACGCGATATTGTCCGGAGCTGCCCATGACTTCGGAAAGAGCCACGAACCCTGCGCAAGCGCCCGCCAGGGCCATTGCAAACATTTGAACTTTCTTTTCCGAAATCCCTGCGCGGTGAGCGGCTTCTGGATTGGAGCCTACTGCGCGAAGCTCAAAACCCCAGGTTGTTTTCCAGAGGAAAATCCACAACAACACCGCAAGTACAATTGCAAAGACCACCGAAGCATTTGCTGGGGTGTCTGGGAATAAACGTGCGATCAAATCATAATCTTTAAACAAGTAGTTTTTTGAAACCAAAGCCGTTTCCGGATTTTGAGATCCTGGATTTGGAATGACTTTTAAAGCAAACCAACTTGCGAGGCCTGCAGCGATAAAATTCATCATGATAGTAATAATAACTTCGTGGCTACCCCGATAGGCGCGAAGCCAGCCGACAATCCAACCCCAGAACGCTCCCATGCCGAGTGCCGCGGCCAAAGCCACAACTGGAGCCAGAGGAAAAGGAATATTGGGAAAAAAAACACCCACGGCGGCCGCCGTCACAGTCGCCATCACGAGCTGACCTTCCGCTCCGATGTTAAATAATCCGGCGTGAAAGCCCACAGCCACGGAAAGCCCACAGAAAATCAGTGGTGTGGCATAAGACAAAGTCATTCCAAAATCATACATCGATCCAAAAGCTGAACGCATCAGGATCATAAAGATATGAAAGGGATTTTCCCCGGCGAACAATGTCAGGGACAGAGCAATCACTAATCCAATCAGGAAGCCTAAAATTCTTTTCAATGGCCACCACCCATCGCTGCACCAATAGAGATTTCATCAAAACTTGTGCGCGGGAATTCCGCCACGAAATGACCTTTATAAAGAACAATAATACGATCTGACAGGGCCATCAGTTCATCGAGCTCAGAGGAAATCAACAACACACCAGAGCCCTCATCGCGAGATTTACGTAATTGATTGTGAATGAATTCAATAGCTCCAATATCAACACCACGAGTGGGTTGCGCAGCAACGATGACTTTCGGATTTTGTAGTAAGGCTCTGGCGACGACCAGCTTTTGCTGATTGCCTCCGGAAAAGCGTTCGAAGGCAAGTGATTCATTGCGAGGTCGAACGTCGTAAAGGTCCATGGCCTCTTTGGTCTGCTTGATAATCTCCTTCATTTTCAAAAAGAGACCTTTTGCAAAACGCGGATGACGTTGTTGCCCCAAGAGATAGTTTTCGTAAGCAGGACGGGAAGGCAAAACGCCGAAGCGCAGACGATCTTCAGGGAAAGACCCCAAAGCGCCATTCACTGTGACAGAACCAGAGAAATGCTTTTTATGAAAAGCGGACTCATCCAGAAGGGCGCGGATCAAGATATCTTGACCGTTTCCTTCGACTCCCGCGATGCCCACGATTTCTCGCTCTTTAAGGTCCAGGACGAGGTTTTCGACTTTATGAGAACCAAACTGAGCGGAAAGACTATCGACTTTTAAAACGATCTTATCTCCAACTGGAGTGCTGCGCTCTTGCGGGTGTTGCAGGCGGCGACCGACCATTAGTTCGGCCAGTTCGGAAATTGAAGTCTCTGTTGTTTTTTTATTTGCCACAACTTTGCCGGACCGGAAAACGCTAACTGCGTCTGTTAGAGCCATCACTTCTTTCAGCTTATGAGTGATAATAAGAATGGTTTTTCCTTCAGCTTTCAAACGCTGAAGATTCTTAAAGAGCTCTTGAACTTCCTGTGGCGTTAGAACAGCCGTCGGTTCATCGAGAATTAGAATTTCCGAGTGCTGAGAAAGAATCTTGAGAATTTCAACTCGCTGTTGCGCCCCAACTGAGAGGTCTTCAACTTTGGCATTTAAATCAAGATCGAAGCCATAGCGCTGGGCAATTTGATCCAGATTTTTTTTCTGTTCCTTGCGCGGTAACAAGGAAAAAGCTGAGCCTTTTTGTTGCAATAAAATATTATCAAGGGCCGTTAGCGGCTCTGCGAGCATGAAGTGCTGGTGAACCATGCCGATCTTGGCATTCATGGCGTCAATAGAAGAATTGAAATCTATCTTTTGACCCTGAACGTAAATATCGCCTCCGGAAGGGCGATACAAACCAAAAAGCATTTTCATGGCGGTGGATTTGCCAGCGCCGTTTTCTCCGACAATCCCGTGGATAGTGCCTGCTGCGACGGAAAAGGTGATGTCTGAGTTGGCTACACAGTCACCGAAGACTTTTGAGATATTCCGAAATTCAACAGCAGGGGAGGATTTCATCGCGCTTATTTCTTTTTATAATAGTCAGGAACTTGAATTTGGCCAGCGATGATTTTCTTTTTGATCTCTTCGATTTTTTTCTTCATGTCTGCCGTGATCAATTTTTCGTTGTATTTATCAAGTGTATAATTAACGCCTTGGTTCTTAAGGCCGAAGTGGGTCACCCCTGAAGTGAATTTTCCAGCTTGCGCATCTTTGATTGTGTCGTAAACGGAAACGTCAACAGCCTTCATCATACTTGTCAGGATGAAGCCTGGCTTGATCCAATTTTGATTGGAATCAACACCAATGCTGAGTTTCTTTTTTTCTTCCGCAGCATCGAAGACGCCCGAGTTCGATGCGCCCGCACATGCGAAGATCACATCAGCTCCCTTACCAAATTGGGAAAGCGCAAGCTCTTTAGATTTTGCAGGATTATTCCAAGCTTCACCTGTCACACCAACATAGTTTTCAGTGACCGTGATTTTTGGATTTACATACTTCGCACCTGCCGCATATCCCATTGCAAAACGACGAATCAGTGGAATATCCATCCCGCCAATGAAGCCGACGGAATTTGTTTTAGATGCCATAGCCGCCAGTGCACCAACTAGGAAAGAACCTTCATGTTCTTCAAACATCAAGGAGCGAACATTCGGTGCATTGACTTCACCATCTACGATGGCGAATTTTACGTT
>JBLMWG010000230.1:0-10737 GCA_050257115.1 Bacillota bacterium | reverse complement strand
TGAAAGAGATGATTGATAAAACGATCTACTCAGTTTCAAACGATGAAACTCGTTACCACTTGAATGGTGTATTTTTTGAATTGAATCCACAAGCTGGATTTAAAATGGTTGCGACTGACGGTCACCGTATGAGCTTAGTAAGCAAAAGTTCTTCTGACGTAAAAGTTTCTGCTACCCAAGGAGTGATCATTCCTCGTAAAGGTCTTCATGAAATCAAAAAGATTTTGGAAGGCATTGAGGGCTCTGTGGAAATAGCTGTGGAAGGCTCGCAATTCGTATTGAAACATTCGTCAACAATCTTGATGATTCGCTTGATTGAAGGGAAGTACCCGAATTATCAACAATTTATTCCACAAAAGCTGACTCAAAAAGTGATGATCAACAAAGAAGCTTTCTTAACTTCTTTAAAACGTGTGTCTTTGCTTGCGAATCAAAAATCAAAAGCGGTTCTTTTGAATCTTTCGAATGGCCGTATGGAAATTTCTTCGAACAATCCAGAGTTGGGTGATGCCAAGGAAGAAATCGAAGTTGAATATGTAGGGAATGAAATTAAAATTGGTTTCAATGCAAAATATATCACTGATATTTTGACGAGCATGAATCAAGATAAAATCGATTTCGAATTAAACGATCATTTATCTCCGGGTTTAATGAGACCTCATAACGACGCATCTTACACTTGCGTAGTTATGCCTATGAGAATCTAATGATTTTTGAACGACTACGTCTTGTTAACTTTCGAAACTACCGAGACGTAGTACTGCAGTTCTCACCAAGGGTGAATGTTTTCCTTGGAGATAATGGGCAAGGTAAAACAAATCTCCTTGAAGCCATGTATATGATCTCTCAAGGAGATTCTTTTCGCTACTCCGATAACTCCACACTGATCAACACGAATAATCAAGAAGCTCTTATTCAAGCGTTGATTACTCAAAACGATCTTCACTACAAATTAAAATTAGGTCTAAGCAAAAGTCGTAAAGTTTTAACTTTGAACGAAAAGCGTGTGACTTCAGCGGACGTTCGCAAAATTTTTGCAAGTGTTGTGTTTAGCCCAGAAAGTCTTTCTTCGATCAAAGAGGGCGCAGATCATCGCCGTGGCTTAGTGGATGAACTGCTAGTTACCTTTGCGCGACAAAATGCTGATTTAATCTCGGATTACCGCAAAGCTTTGAAAACGCGTAATAAGATGCTTAAAAACTTCGTGGAGGGTTTGGCCACTAAGGACCTTACACAAATCCTTTTGGAGTCCCTGGAGCCCCAATTTGTGCGTTTAGCGACCGATTTGACCTATGCGCGCATCCAAGCTTTAGTAGGATTATCTAAGGACTTCAATAATGCCATGCAATACATTTCTGGAAATTCGGATGTGGATATTTCGGTGGAATACTTAGTTTCCGATCAAAATGCGTTGAACTTTTCACGAGACCAAGTCCAAAATTCACTCGAAAAACGTCTTAGAGAATTACATGATGCAGAGCTCTCATCTGGAACCAGTTTGGTAGGGCCACACAAACACGACATCGTGTTCCTATATGGTGGAAAAGACTCAAGATTTTTTTGTAGCCAAGGGCAGCAAAGAGCCATCATTCTTTCTTTCAAAATGGCTCAAATTGTGTATCATAGGAAGGCTCACGGAACCTATCCGGTGCTGATGTTAGATGATGTCTTATCCGAGCTCGATAAAGCCAAAAGAGACGCGCTGATTACGTTCTTACACGAGATCAATACGCAGATTTTTGTCACGACCACGGACTTTACATTACCTGAATCGTTCAGCCTCGATCAGCTTTCCGTTGTGCGAATCAAGGATGGTCAAATCCTTGATTGACTCGAATCAGTGCAAAACTGATTCGCAGTTTTAATCGCGACTTCTTCGACAGCGTCGAAGGGTATGCACAAGTAATGAGGGGTTACAGTGTCAGTAGAAGAACAAAAATCCTATTCGGCCGATTCAATTCAAGTTCTCGAAGGTCTCGAAGCGGTCCGTAAACGTCCCGGAATGTATATCGGTGATACAGCATTCAAAGGTTACCATCATCTTGTGTATGAGATTGTGGATAACTCGGTAGACGAACATCTTGCAGGATATTGTAAAACAATCAAAATCTCCATCAACGCTGATGAGTCCATCACTGTCGAAGACGACGGTCGTGGTATTCCGGTAGCTACTCAAAAGCAAACTGGAAAATCAGCTCTTGAGCTTGTTATGACAGTTCTTCACGCTGGTGGTAAATTCGACGGCGGTGGTTATAAAGTTTCCGGTGGTCTTCATGGTGTAGGTGCTTCTGTTGTGAATGCACTTTCTTCTCGGGTTAGCGTTGAGGTTCAACGTGACGGATATTTCTGGCGACAGAATTACGAGCGTGGAAAAATTCTTGCTCCAATCGAAAAAGGCGAATCGTCGAATAAAACTGGTACGAAAACAACTTTCAAACCAGACCGTGATATTTTCAAAGATGAAACTTTATCTTATGACTTCGCAACTCTTGCGAATCGTTTTAGAGAGCTTGCATTTTTAAATGCGGGACTCCACATCTCTCTTTCTGATGAGCGCACGGGTAAAAAACAAGACTTCCAATATGCAGAAGGTGTTGCGGAGTTTGTAAAGTATATGAATCAATCGAAGAAGGCTCTTCATAATGAAGTGGTTTACTTCAAAGGTGAAAAAGACGATGTGGAAGTTGAAATTGCAATGCAATGGAATGATTCTTACTCAGAATCTATTTTCACATACTGTAACAACATCAATACCCACGAGGGTGGTACTCACTTGATTGGTTTCCGTGCCGCTTTAACTCGCACGACGAATGCTTACGCAACCGAGAAAAATCTTTTAAAAGATTTAAAAACAAATCTTGAGGGTGAAGACATCCGTGAAGGTTTAGCAGCAGTCATTTCTGTTAAAGTCCGTGAACCCCAATTCGAAGGACAAACAAAAACGAAACTTGGTAATGCTGAGGTGAAGGGTATTGTTGAGTCGCTGGTGAATGAAAAATTGGCTGACTGGATGGATCGCAATCCTTCTGTTTCTAAAAACGTCATCATGAAGTGTGTGGAGTCAGCGCGCGCGCGTGAGGCGGCACGCAAAGCTCGTGATTTAACTCGTCGTAAAACGGCTTTAGACGGCGGTTCCTTGCCAGGAAAAATGGCGGACTGCCAAGAGCGTGATCCTGCTCTTTGTGAACTATATCTGGTTGAGGGAGATTCCGCGGGTGGTTCTGCAAAACAAGGCCGCGATCGTCGTACGCAAGCGATTTTACCGTTGAAAGGTAAAATCCTAAACGTCGAAAAAGCACGTTTTGATAAGATTATTTCTTCCGAAGAGATAAAAGTAATTATCTCAGCTCTTGGAACTGGTATCGGTAAAGACAATGTAAATGTTGATAAAATCCGTTATCATAAAATCATTATCATGACCGATGCGGATGTCGACGGATCGCATATCATGACTTTACTTTTGACATTCTTTTATCGCCAAATGCCATTAGTCCTTGAGCGCGGTTACGTATATATTGCTCAACCACCTTTGTACCGAGCAAAAAAAGGCAAGGAAGAAATTTATCTAAAAAATGAAGCGGCTTTGACAGAGTATCTTTTAAGTTCAGGTTTGAATAACTTCAAAATCAAAGGAAAAGAGAACCTACCTGAAGCAGATCTTCGCCAGTTGATTTTGAATATTCAAAGATTCAATAGCTTAATTCGTGTTTCTTCTAAGAAATACGATAAAGACGTTTTATATTTCATGCTTTCAAAAGTTCCTGATTTGGAAAACACTTTAGGAGATGAAAGTAAGTTAACGACTATTCTTGCAGACATGACTTCTTGGGTGAATGCGGATCCTAAACTTGGCATCACTGAATTCAAGGCTGAAGTTAAGTATGATGATGTGACTGGAAAAGCCTACGCAGATATCTACACGGTTCGTTATGCAGATCGCATGACAACGAAATTTAGCCTAGACAGCTTGCGCTCATCAGAAATGATTGAGCTTCGTAAGATTTGGGCAGAAATCCAAAAGATTAGCGCATTACCATTAACAATCATTGAAGGCGAAAACGAAGTTCAATTTGAAAGCTACAATGAGTTCTATGAACACGTGATGGAATCGACGAAAAAAGGAATCTATATCCAGCGCTATAAAGGATTGGGAGAGATGAATCCAGAGCAGTTGTGGGAAACTACACTGAATAAGGAAAACAGAACACTCTTGAGAGTTTCAATCGAAGATGCTGTTGCAGCCGATGAAACTTTCTCAATCTTGATGGGCGAAATGGTAGAGCCTCGTCGTCAGTTTATCCACGACAATGCTCTTCTTGCTCGTAGCCTAGACGTTTAATTTTAAAGTATTGGTGATTGAATATGGAAAATAGTAATCAAGAAAAAGGCGTCACGTTAGTCGATATTAGTAAGGAAATGCGTGGAGCATACCTTCAATACTCAATGTCCGTTATCGTTGGCCGTGCTCTTCCCGATGTACGTGATGGTTTAAAACCCGTACATCGCCGCGTTCTTTTTGCTCAAAGTGAAATGAACAACCGTCATAACAGACCGTATTTGAAATCTGCTCGTGTGGTAGGTGATGTCATCGGTAAATACCATCCGCATGGTGACTCAGCTGTATATGAAACCATGGTTCGTATGGCCCAGGATTTCTCTCTTCGCTATCCTCTTGAAGATGGTCAAGGAAACTTCGGTTCGATCGACGGAGATAGTGCAGCAGCCATGCGTTATACGGAAATTCGTATGACTCCAATGGCGGAAGAACTTCTGAATGATTTGGAAAAGGAAACTGTCGCATTCGGTCCGAACTATGACGACTCTTTACAAATTCCTTTGGTGCTTCCTGCGAAGTTCCCAAATCTTTTGGTGAATGGTTCTTCAGGTATTGCGGTTGGTATGGCCACAAATATTCCCCCACACAATTTGGGTGAGGTAATTGATGGTACTATCCATTTAATCAACAATCCAACATGCCAACTTGAAGATCTAATGGTTCACATTAAAGGACCCGACTTCCCGTCTGCTGGTGTAATTGCCGGTCGCGAAGGTATTTTGCAGGCTTATAAAAAAGGCCGTGGTATTATCTCGCTTAAAGCAGTTGCGGAAATCGTTCCAAACAAAGACCGTGAAGACATCATTATCACGGAAATTCCATACCAAGTTAATAAAGCGAAGTTGATTGAAAGCATTGCGGACCTGGTTCGAGATAAAGCTATCGAAGGTATCTCCGATATTCGCGATGAATCGTCTCGTGAAGGTATGCGTATCGTTATCAATCTAAAGCGTGGCGAAAATGCTTCCGTTATTTTGAATCGCTTATATAAATTCACTCAAATGCAAACTTCAGTTGGTATCATTATGCTTGCACTTGATGCAAAGAACCAACCGGTTACTTTCGACTTGAAAGGCATGCTTGAGGCTTTCGTAGATCACCGTCGTGATGTCGTCACAAAACGTTGTATCTTCGAATTGAAAAAGGCCCAAGAACGCGCGCACATTTTGGAAGGTTTGAAAAAAGCTCTTGATCATATCGAAGAAGTTATCAAAACCATCCGCGCTTCAAAAGAAGCTAACACAGCTCGTGAAGCATTGATGTCGAAGTTTGAATTCTCTGAACGTCAAGCTGTTGCGATCTTAGAGATGCGTCTCCAACGTTTGACAGGTTTAGAGCGTGACAAGATTATTGCCGAACTTGCTGAGCTTCAAAAGCAAATCGACTGGCTAAAATTCGTCTTGGCTGATGTTCGTGAAATCTACAAAATCATTATTGGTGAGCTTGAAGATATCAAAAAACGCTATGCTGACCCTCGTCGCACGCAATTGCAAGGTAGCCTGGATGACATCGAAGACGAAGATTTGATCGCTGATGAAGACATGGTTGTGACTGTTACAAACACAGGCCTTATTAAACGTATGCCAACTGCTGAATACCGTGTACAAAAACGTGGCGGCAAAGGTTTGAAGGGTATGGAGACAAAAGAAGAGGACTACGTAACAGACCTCTTCTCTGCTTCGACAAAAACAATGCTTTTGGTCTTCACTGACAAAGGCAAAGTTTACTGGTGTAAAGTTCATAAACTTCCATTGGGATCAAGAACGTCCAAAGGCAAATCTTTGGCCAACGTGGTTCAACTTGCTTCGGGTGAAAGCGTTCGCGCAATCCTTCCAGTAAATGAGTTTAATGAAAACCAATTCGCTGTGATGTTGACTGAAAAAGGTGTGATTAAGAAAACATCTTTAGATGCGTTCTCTAACCCAAGAACTGCGGGTGTTATCGCCCTTACAACAGACCTTGATGACGCTATCATCGACGTGAAGATCTCTGACGGACAGTCAGATATCTTCATCGCAACTAAAGAGGGTATGTCTATCCGCTTTAATGAAAACGATGTGCGTGGTATGGGCCGTACCGCTCGAGGTGTGAAAGCTATCACTCTTGCAAAAGACGACGTGGTTGTGGCAATGGAAGTTCTTGAAAAGAACACTCCAGACACAATTTTGATGGTGACTTCTAAAGGTTACGGTAAGCGCTCTGAAGTAGGTGAATACCGCGTTCAATCTCGCGGTGGTGTTGGTATCATCACTCAAAAAACGACTGATAAAGTTGGTAACGTTGTCGGAACGAAGAAGGTCTCTGAGAAGCACGAATTGATTCTTTCAACTGATAAAGGACAAGTGATCCGTATGAAAATGACGGATATCTCAGTCCTTGGCCGCAATACTCAAGGTGTTCGTTTGATCAACATTGATGAAAAAGAAGAGACTGTGACAGGTCTTGCTGTTGTTGAAGATGATCACTCTGAGGAAGGTACGGCTGCTCCAGCTTCAACTCCAGAGGGAGTTGTTCACTAAAATGACCAGAATCTTTCTGGTTGTTTTAGTGCTGTTCATCGCCGCCTGCTCTAGCCAGGAGGAAGGCGATTTTAAAACAGCTCAAAAAAATATATCCCAGGGGAAATACCAAGTTGCCCTGGGATATCTTGATCGTGTTATTAAAAGAAATGCTCACACAGAATTTCCTCTAGAGGCTGCTCGTGAAGCCGCTCGAATTTCATTCTTTCAATTGAAGAATTACGACAAGGCGATCGAATATAATCGTTTCATTGTCCTTCATTCTCCGAGCCAAAAAGAGCGTCTTGAATCTCAGAAGCAAATTGCAGATATCTACTTCAACAATCTTCAAAATTATCAGGCTTCTATTGTTGAGTTTAGTAAACTGCAGCAAATGCCCCACACTGATTTGGAAGCTGCTCAATACCGAATGTCAGTGGCGCGAGCGCAATACTACATGAACAATTTCTTTCAGGCCGAATCAGAAATTGATTCTCTATTAAGACTCAAATCAGACGATAATATTCAGTTCAGTGCATTGATGCTTAAAGGGAATATTCTCGTCGCTAAAAAAGAATTCACAAAGGCCATTGATATCTTCAAAGGATTGATCGACAAATATCCGCAAAGATCCGTTCAAGAAAGCGTCGGCCTAACATTGGCCGTTTGTTATGAGGAAAGTAATAATTTTAAAGAGGCCATTAAGGTTCTTGAAAGTTATCGCGGAAAATACAATCCACCAGAATACATAGAGCTACGCATTAAACGCTTACAAGAACGTCTCAGAAATGCACCGGGTGCGAAAGGCTTTAGGAAGTGATGAGAAAGTATATAATTTTTGCATCCATCGGCTTCGAACTTGTCGGCTTGATCATCGGGTGTTTTTACTTAGGAGAATTCTTAGATTCTAAATATCAAACCAAGGGTCTTTTTTTTGTCGGGTTGAGTATGGCCTGTTTGGTGGGATGGCTTGTGCGAGTTATTTGGCTTTTGAAACGCATGCAGGATCAAGAAGAAAAAAATCCGGGTAAAGAAGATAAGTAGCTGATATTATATGAAAAAAGTTCTCTGCTTTCAGGTGCTGGTGACGGCGTTGGGAGCCCTTATATTAGGTATTTTTGCTGCACCTTCCCAGATAGTTTCATTCCTGGTGGGATCTGGGCTTATTTTGCTTAGCTTTTTTCTCCTTGGAACTGGCTGGGCGCTTATCTTTCAGAAGAAATTGATTGCCCTAGCCGTCGGGATCATTGTATTTAAGTACGCGATTTTAGGGATTATTATCTTCACAATCGTCAAGCAGCCTTGGTTTGATCCAATGTGGTTTGCGATGGGTGTTGCGAGCTTTGTGCTTTCAGCGATTTATTACGCTGTTATGAAATCTCGAGAAGAATCGAAAAACGAAGGAAACGAAAATGTCATTTAACTGGACACAACTTATCCCTGGCGTTGGTCACCACTACGATCACGTTGCAACTCTTGCTATCGCAACTGCAGCAACAGTTGGTATTGGTGTAGCGGCTCGTGCATCTTTGGGTAAAGGTGAAACAGCTGTATTGCCTGCTGATAAATTCTCTCTTCGTGGTATCATGGAGATGCTGACTGAAATGATGTCAGGACTTGCAGAGATGGTTATCGGTGAACACGGTAAGCACTATGTTCCGTTTTTCACTTCAGTTTTCTTCTTCATCGTATTCAACAACTTGATCGGTATGATCCCAGGGATGACTCCTGCGACTGAAAACATCAACACGACATTTGGTTTCGGTATCTTGATGTTCTTGTTCTATAACTTCCAAGGTGTAAAAGAAAATGGTCCTATTGCTTACTTGAAGCACTTCATGGGTCCTGTGATCTTCTTGGCTCCGTTGATGTTTGTTATCGAAATCGTTTCCCACTTGGTTCGTCCATTCTCATTAGGTCTTCGTCTTGCGAACGTAATGATGGGTGACCACACGGTACTATCTGTATTCTTGGATCTAGTACCGATCGGTGTACCAATTCCATTCTATGTAATGGGATTGTTCGTATGCTTTGTTCAAGCTTTTGTATTTACTTTGCTTTCAATGGTTTACGTAGCATTCGCGATTGCACACGACCACTAAGAAGCAAATATTTAACCGTTCTCTGAAGGAGAAACACACATGAAAAAAATGATCGTTGCAATGGTTGCATTGTTCGCATCTGTATCTGCATTCGCACAAGAAGCTGCACAAGCTGCTGCTCCTGTTGCTGCTAACTCTGACAAAGGTTTGATCGCTTTGGCAGCTGCATTGACTATCGCAGTAGCGGTATTCGGTGGCGCTATGGCTCAAGGTAAAACTGCTGCTACAGCACTTGATGGTATCGCTCGTAACCCAGCGGCTTCTGGTAAACTTTTGATCCCAATGATCTTGGGTCTAGCTCTTATCGAGTCTCTAGTTATCTACGCGTTGATCATCGCTTTGAAACTTTCTTAATTTCTTGCTGCCAAAGCAGCAGAATTAAAAAGATCAGAAATGATTATGAAAAGGCTGGGTTTATCCCGGCCTTTTTCTTTTTAAGCCCTTCATTTTTTCTATTTACCTTGCCCTTGGGACAACCTCGATAAATAACTCGAGGTTAGGATGAAGAACTGGCTTACTATCGGACAATTTGCCAAAGAAATCGGTGTTTCGGCGAAGGCTTTACGCCTTTATGAAGACATGGGTCTTTTGCATTCTCATGTGCGCGGTGAAAATGGGTACCGGTATTATGATCAAGCACAACTTGAGACAGCTCGTCGGCTGAAAGAGTTTAAGGATCTTGGTTTTACTTTAATTGAAATCAAAGCACTTTTGGAGTCAGATCAAGATCTAGATTCCACAAAGTTATCAAAAGCCCTGCAATCACGTCTAAGTATCATTTCCCAACAAGCGGAACTTCTTCAGTCACAAAAAGAACAGATTGAAACAATCCTCTCCTCCTTGAAAAAGAAAAACGAGCCGCTGGCGGCTGAACAAAGGAGAGCAATTATGACTTATTATGGAAAAGTTTCGATTCTTGTCACAGGCTGTGACGGCTTAGAGAAGACGGCTCAATTCATACAGAAGCACTATCAAAATGCGAATCAGGAACTTCCTATTTTGCAGTGGTCCCCAGAACTCGATTTACCAGAAGAAAAGCCGTATATTCTGATTCTTCCAGAAAGAGATCTTATCCATAATGGCGTGTCAGACATTAATGCTGATGTGATCGTTATTAAAAGCATAAGTAATCATACTGCTGATATTGAGGAAAAGTATCTGCGTTTATATGCACAAGTTGGTCCGCATTCATCGACGGTGATAAACGCTGACGACAGGGCGTCGGTTGCTCTTGCAGGAAATGAAATTCTTCAAAAAGGATGTATCTACTACTATTCAAAAAATCGTGCCCTTGAGCCGCAACTTAAGAACATTGGTGGGATCTTAAGCGATGGTGAAGATTTGGAAATTTTTGGATTCAATCGTAATTCTACTGTGCGATTGCAACTTAATCGTATTCTGGGATTTCAAGAAGAAATTGCGCTGTTATCATCTTATGCGGCGGTAATAGCCGTTGGTCTTCAAGAAGAAAATCTGACAAATACCTTCGTACATCTTAAAGAGAACACATAAAATAAAAAAGGGCTGACGCTATCAACGTCGGCCCTTTCATTGCGCAATGCGTGTCAAATAGGTACGGCGTACCTTTAGAGGTACTTGTTTACAACGGCTTCGACGCGGTCTTGGATGCGTTTCATGCCTGCTGCTGTTGTGGCTTCATAACGGACGACCAAAACTGGTTGTGTGTTTGAAGAGCGGCACAATGCCCAACCATCTTCGAAGCTCAAACGGATACCGTCTGTGAAATCGACTTTGTAGTCAGCGCCATCTTTAACTGGGAACGCTTCGATCATTTTTTGAA
>JBLMWG010000229.1:0-2528 GCA_050257115.1 Bacillota bacterium | reverse complement strand
ACTGATCTCATTGAGCCGCCTCCTCAGGTTGTTGTTTAACTTTTTTAAAGTATTCTTTTTGAATATCTCTTTCATCCAACTCTCGCCGACGCGTTTCTAATTCTATCTGGGCCATGGCAGTTTCCGCCATACTCCACCGGCCTCGGCTGGGATCTTCTTTGATTGATTTAAGACTTTCATCGCGCAATGGATTTAAAACAAAACGATCCGTCATATACAACTTCACTCGCTCTTTGAAATCCTTACTTGGAAGCATTTTGTCTGTCCACGTCTTCACTGGCACCGCATGGTCAAATAAGGCGGGATCAATCACCCGCAGCTCGACACCACTTTTAGTCTCCACCGCGATAATGGGCGCCACGTGATAAGACCAAACGACTCCCACACCATCAAGAGCCTTCGGTGTTTGCACCGTCAACACACCTTCGGCAAATATTTTCCCCACCCGAATCCCACGTTTTTCAAGTTCTCTTGCCATGATATGGGCCCGGGCCCAACAACCGTTTTCAACCGCATCGAAAGCGTACTGGGGGTCTTTGGCAAGGTCAGAGAAAATTTTATTCAATTCTTCTTCCTTCACCACAGAAATTGGAATTGTTCCAGCGGCTGTGTTCGCAATATTTACACTCGGATAAGGAACTCGCGGCGTCTGTCCCGTTTTCCTATCGCACTTTTCCGCTCTGTTGACTGAGTTCAAGGACTTCGCAAAGCTCGTAAAGAAGTCATTGTAATCATAGGTATTGTTTTTGCCATCCCGGAACTTTTTTGAAAATGTGGCATTGGAGTCCGGAAGAGAAGACTCTTCGTAGCGACCTCTGTAGCTACAAACCTCTTCCATGTTGGCTCTGTCAGACGGAGCCATTTCGGCTACTAATTCCGGCCTGCAAAGTTGGTCGATATCAATCGCCCAAACCGGAAAACTTAAAAGCAGAAAAATATGAACAAGATAGCGCCACCCCATAATCTCTTATCGGAATCCGTGGCATCTTCTAAATTTTCACTCCTCCTCCAGGACTTCAGTCCTAAAAGGGAGAACTAAATATCGCTACATGAGACTTTCTCTGGGCTCAGCTTTCTCTTTGTTTTCCTCAGGGATTTCCGTCATTGTCGCTTCAGTAAGCAGTAGAACTCCCGCAATTGAGACCGCATTTTCTAGCGCCACGCGAACAACCTTGGTCGGGTCCACGATACCGGCTTGCACAAGATCTACATATTCATTTTTAGCAGCATCAAAACCAAAGGCTCCTTTATGTGACATCATCTTTTCAACCACAACACCACCATCAGCTCCGGAGTTGATCGCAATCTGTCGAGTCGGAGCTTCTAAGGCCCTGCGTAAAATCATCAGTCCCGTTCGCTCATCGCCGTCACTGTTTTTAATTTCACCATCCAAAGCTCGCGCTGCACGCAATAAGGACAATCCCCCACCTGGGACAATTCCTTCTGCTGTCGCCGCTCGGGTCGCACTGATGGCATCTTCCAGAGCCTCTTTTTTGTTTTTGAGTTCAGTTTCTGAGTGAGCTCCGACATGAATCACCGCAACCCCTCCTGACAACTTACCCAGTCGGGCCTCCAACTTTTGACGGTCATAGTCCGATTTTGTTTTCTCAATTTGCCGACGAAGCTCTTCTTTACGACCTTCAATACTTTCTTTCGCGCCTTTGCCTCCCACAATGGTCGTACTGTCTCTGTCCACAATCACGCGGGATGCTCTTCCTAAATCCTTCAAGGCGATGTGCTCCAAAGAAAGGCCCGCCTCTTCGGTCACTAAAATACCGCCGGTCACAACCGCAATATCTTCCAAAAGAGCTTTTCGACTTTCACCAAAGCCAGGCGCCTTCACAGCAGCACAGCGAAGTACACCGCGGACCTTATTGACGACCAATGTAGCCAAAGCTTCAGAATCGACCTCATCCGATATAATTAACAATGAACTTGCCGTTTTGGAAACATCCTCAAGTAACGGGACGAGATCCTTCATCGTGCTGATTCGTTTTTCCGATAGAAGAATGTAAGGATCTTGAAGATCCGTGAGCATCTTTTCCGAATCCGTCACAAAATAAGGAGAGATATAGCCACGATCCAACTGCAACCCTTCAACCACTTCCAAGATGGTCTCAGTGCCCTTGGCCTCCTCCACAGTGACAATCCCCTCTTTACCAACCTTTTCCATTGCCTTTGCGACGAGTTCGCCAATCGTAGAATCATTATGGGCGGACAAAGTGGCTACCTGAGCACGCTCTGTCGAACTCGCAATCGGATGAGATAGTTTTTTTATTTCTTCCACCGCAACTTTCAAACCGCGATCGAGTCCATTCTTCAGATCAATGGCGCTGGCCCCTGCTGCGATATTATGGAGACCTTCTGAATAGATCGCCTGCGCCAAAACAGTGGCAGTACTCGTTCCATCGCCGACGCTTTCGCCCGTTCTCTCCGCCGCTTCTCGAATGATTTGCGCCCCCAAGTTTTCTTCTGGATCTTTAAGATCAATGGCTTTGGCAATGGTCACTCCGTCATTACAAACTCGC
>JBLMWG010000228.1:0-5741 GCA_050257115.1 Bacillota bacterium | reverse complement strand
GCATAAAAACTTAGGATCCGTGCACGAGCGGGTAAGAATCCGTTCACCATGCTAGCCTGATTCACGATGACAAAGGGACAATTTAACAATGTCATCGATGCAGTTTCTGGCACACGCATCGTCCATAAAATCCAATTCTTTACACCGATGGAGTTAATAAACGTCACCTTCTGCATGTCCAAAACAACTTCAGTGGCATTTTTCAAGTTGTAGTCATAGATGGAAGTCTTCTCGCTGATAGGTCCCTCTAAGAACAGCTCATACTTAGTACCAGTAACTTTTACTTCCATGGAGGCTCCTGATAGACATTCTTAAGATTACAATCTGCTCGACGACAGAGCAACTGTGGTCCATGGCAACCGGACCTTAAAAAATAAAAAAGGCCACCTTAAGGTGACCTTAAATTTCTGTAAGCTATCGGCACTCAGGTCTTACGGGTTATAGTGAGAATGAGCTTCATCCTCCAGCTGGAACAACTGCTGGAGCAGATTTGCCGCCGTTGCGTTGTCATTTTTTTGCAAAGCCTGTTGCAGCTGTAACGACAAGTTCACCGCATATTGAATGTACTGCTGATAACCGCTGTAGGCCTGTTGTTGTTGATCTGACGGAAAGTCACGAATCACTTCAGGAACTTGGTTCATGGTATCATTAAACAGCTGAGCCATCTCACCCGCATAAGCCGCATTCTGTGAATTTTGAGACGAATCACTCACCGTGGAGCTGATTTGTTTAGCTAGTCGGCTCGCTGCTATCATATCCTGTTTAATAGAAGCGATTTGTGCATAAGCAGCAAATCCCAAAACGGTCACCAAAGCCAAAATAGAAACTACAATTTTACGCATTTAAAAACTCCTTTAGTAACTTCTTATAATTTAGAGTGAGCGTGATCGATTCTTTCATTCATCTCGTTGCTTTTTTCGATGAATAGCGAATAATTGCGCTCTGTTGGGTTCTGAGCAAGCACAGTCTGTACTAACTGACGGCACTCCATCAAACCTTCTTTAAAATCTTCCATAAAATACAAATAGGAATCGATGAGGTCTTTTCGTTGAGCTTCATCTTGGATAGTGGACAACTTCGAAGGTAAAGAATCCGGTGTTGGATTCTTAATAACTTCGTCAGCACACGCGATTGCAACTTCTAAATTCTCGATAGTCCTTTGCATGTCATTGTCAGTAATCGACTCGTTAGGATTACGAGCTTTGTAAGCTAAATCATCAAAATCTGCATAATATCTTCCGAAGTTAATCATCACACGTTGAACGGTTAAAGTTGTTTCCTTAGGCCCTAAGGGACAAGTGACAGCGAAAGACGCCATCGGCGCTAAAATGAATGCAAAAATCAAAAGAGCTTGTTTCATTGGATCTCCCATTTAAACAGAGATGACGTAGTATATGAGACATTCTTTGTTGTCATCGACTCCTTTGGGGGAGGACGCTAAATGAAAACTAATTGTCAAAAAATAAATCTTGGTCAAACGTCCTTCGTGAACTCAACAAATCCAGTTCCGCGAATGTCCTCAAGATTCCTTACCTTAATCTGAGGCGACACGACTTTGCCAATCTCATCCAAGACACTCCATCCATGCTGACTTTGCTCTCTTAAAAGAACATAGGCCCGTCCCCCTGGCCTGAGGGCTTTTTCGATTCCTTGCAAAAGGGTTGTAAAGTCTGCATCTAAAAAAAATCGACAGCGATTTTTAAATGAAGACGGAGATAGGGTCCCCTGCCCCAAGTGAAAATAAGGGGGATTGCATAAGATAAGATCATATTGATCCTCGACAGAAAGCTTTAAAAGGTCCGCATAGTTCTGCGCCTTAAATTGTATCTGAGTCCCGATCGGTCCCAACGACGCTACGTTTTTTTCAAAGTGGGGTCGGTAAATTTCCGCCTGAACTTCGAGGAAATCAAAATGGTATGGCACCCATGAGCACTCTTTCCGGCAGTGAAAAAGAAACTCCAAACCAATCACCCCACACCCCGCACACAGATCAAGGCCCTTCAAACTCGCTAAATCCTTGTCCCGATAAAATTCAAACACTCGACGCGCCAAAAACACAGAATCATGAGAAAAGCGATATTCCTCAGGTTGAGAGTAATTGAAGGTAAAGTAAGGGTTGATTGAACTCATGATTGAAGCAGCTTATACTCAAGAACTGTCATCGACGCAATGAGGGACAAAGCTTCTTCGGTAAACTTTGTTCGGGATTCAGTCGATTGCTCACTCCAAACAGCTTAGCCGTGTAATTAAGAACCTCTTTGGAATTCTTATCGCCCACTGGGAAGATTTCCCAACCCTCGCGATAGGTTGGCGTATAGGCCGCACCAAAAACCTTGGCTTTCTGATGGCCCTCCTGAGAAAGCCCCAGATAAACAACCACGCCAGTTCTTTTTTCCAACCCCTGCTGTCCTGCCACAAAGTTCCCGAGTGAATAGGCGATCAAGGTTTCTCTCCCATCACGAGTGACATACTTTTCCCAAGGCTGCAAAACGTGGGGATGGGACCCCACGACGGCTGTAGCTCCAGCCTCGAGCCATTTCCGGGCATATTCGCGCTGATCCTGGTTGGGGATTTGATGATATTCATCGCCCCAATGGGGGTAAACAATCACGGCATCGACTTCGGAATCCTGAGATAGCTCCCGCACTAGATTTTCAACCATCTTTCCGCGATAACAGTGAAGAACCTGGTCTTTTCGATCACTCATGCCATTGGTCATTTCCGTGCAGCCAATAAAGGCAACCTTAATACCCTTGATATCAACGATCTTATGAAACGGAGCATTTCTATCAGAAGAATGGCGAATTCCGACTACCGGTAAATCTAAATTCCTAGCGGCCAGCACCGTCTTATCGATTCCTAAAGATCCCCGATCCAATGCATGATTGTTCGCGACGGTCAAAAGGTCGTATCCACTCTGTTGAAGGTTGGTCAGAATCCGCGGGTGATAGTTAAAAACAAAATTCGTCCCAGAATAGACGGTTCCATCATAGACGAAGCCAATATCGCCATGATCTCGGCCTGAGGCATCGACTCCTAATGCCGAGGGCCCCTCAAGATTGGCAACAGAAAAGTGCGCCTTTTGAATCAGTGGATTTGTTCTGCGCCATAACTGCGAGAAGTCTTTGCTTCCCGCCACGACAGACATATAGAGCGGCTTATGAATCAGCACGTCTCCAACAAATGATATCGTGGCAAGGGTGTTTCGTTGATCACAGGCCGTGGAAAACCTCAGCTCACGGTCCTGCGCCCAGCCCTGCTCAACGCCTACTAAAAGAACAATTCCTAGCAGGTATCTCGCACCCCTTCCACAACAATGACTGAGCGTAAACGATGTCACTTTTCTTTTTCCGGAAAGGCATTACCACGATCCCGAGCTATCTGCCCCTTTCGGCTGTTTGACTCTGAATATCCCAAAATTCGCTTATCTGCGAGTTTACCAGGGGTGTTCTCCTCCCGGATACCTTGGGTGTGCTTTTGATATTCCTGGAGCTTCCCTTGGCGAAGAAATTTTTCTCTGGGACTGTCTTTTCGTTCGACATGCATTTTTGGTTGAGCCGTGAGACTTTTTTGAGGTCTTTTTGATTTCGCCTTGTGCGCATCACTACGTTCTTTATTAATACTTTCAGAATAACGAGTCAGTGTTTTTTCCAAGCTTTTCAGACGGAAGCTCAATAAGCGCTGTCTTACTGGATCTTGCGCCATTTTTGTGGAGGCACGGTACTTTTTAACCAGCTCAGCCGTTTTTCGATGGGCTTTTTTCGCTCGCAGGGGGGAAATTTTCTTAAGCTCTTTGGGAAAACTTTGTTCGAACAATTTAAACTCTGACTTGGTCAGATTCTTTCTGGCATTTGCGTGAACCGTCGCCATAATTGCAGCTCCTTTTGCTTGTTATTCCATCATAAGCAAGGAACCCAAAGAGAACGAATACAACAGCCACTTTCTGTTGGAATGCAGGAAGCCGCCTGGCTCGCCTCTTACTGAGCCCCAAATTCACTATAAACTGTTTATTAATTACTCACACAGGTAGTTCTTATACGGTGTTCCTTAAAATTCTTTAAGATACTTTGCCAAAATGTGATTTTACATTAGAACAAATGTAAACTTCACTTTGGGAAAATTTCATATGGAAATCGCCAAACAGCATGACAAGCAAAATAACCAAGTTCTGATATATCGTCGTCACTTGGAAGATCTTTCGACTCTTCTTAGTCATTATGGTTATTCAATAAAAGCCTATCGGGACAGCAGCATGCCGCTGTTTCAAAAGCTCACTGCTAAAGACCAAGAAAATGTCATAAAGACATTGGAAGCATACCTCTATGCTTTAAGATCTGAGTATCTTCAGGAGAACTTTTCTTCCGAACGCTTTGTCATTCAATTCCTATTCCGTATTGGAATTTTGCCCACAGACGACATCCATGAAACCATCCGCCAAGAAAAATACATCCAGATCTACAACTCAGATCAAATTCAAATATTTCGTAGTTTAGCATGCTATGAACGCTGCTCTTTTACACTGGAGCAAATGACCACGCGCACGTGGTATGAACTCTGGGAACGTGACAGTTTCTTTTATTATGCCTGCTTTGGCTTGGCAGCCACGGCCCTCAGATTTATGAAGTTCACCAAGCTGAAGTTGGACTTCCCTTATCATCGCGTTACGGAACTCGATTCTACAGAAAGCTACTCTTTCGATTATAAAATCAAGAGTCTTAGCGCTCTGACCCGCCAAGGAAAACTTCAGGCGGCCCTTCTGGTTGAGGACTGGAAGTTTTAAGATATCTTATTTTCCAAAATACCAGCGCAAGGGCATTATACCTTGCTCTCTGGCGGGGGACACTGTAGCTAATGTCCCCTATGAATTCTGTAAAATTTTCTGATTTGCCTCTTGTCGAACCGATCCAGCGCGCTGTTGCTGAATCCGGTTATACCAACCCAACCCCTATTCAAGCGCAAGCAATTCCCTACCTTCTGGAAGGCCGTGACCTCTTAGGGTGTGCTCAAACCGGTACGGGTAAAACTGCTGCCTTTGCTTTGCCTATCCTAAACCGTCTAGCTAAAAATCCTGGCCGCTTGGAGTCTAAGCAAGCCCGCGTATTGGTTCTTTCCCCAACCCGGGAACTAGCTATTCAAATTTATGACAGCTTCAAAACTTACGGTAAACACCTCCGCATCAAGTCCACAGTCATTTTTGGTGGTGTAGGACAGAGCCCTCAGGTCAAAGAGCTTTCTGGTGGCGTTGATGTTTTGATTGCGACTCCTGGGCGTTTATTAGATTTGATCAACCAAAAGCATCTGCAACTGTCACGTTTGGAAGTTTTCGTTTTGGACGAAGCGGACCGCATGTTGGATATGGGTTTTTTGCCCGACATCAAAAAAGTTGTGCAGTTGTTACCGAAAAACCGTCAGAATTTATTTTTCTCTGCAACCATGCCGAAGGATATACAAAAACTTGCTGACTCCTTGTTGACGAATCCAGCCCGGGTCGAAGTGACTCCGGTAGCCTCAACGGCGGATTTAATTGATCAGTCCGTGATGTACGTTGACCGCAGCAAAAAGCGCGATTTGCTTCGTCACCTATTGAAAGATAAATCATTCGATCGTGTTATCGTCTTCACGCGCACCAAACACGGCGCTAATCGCGTTGCAGAAACGCTGACAAAAAACAACATCCGCGCGGAAGCCATTCATGGAAACAAGTCCCAAAATGCTCGTCAACGGGCTCTTGAAAATCTGCG
>JBLMWG010000227.1:0-25290 GCA_050257115.1 Bacillota bacterium | reverse complement strand
GAGTGGCCTCTGTGGTTATTCAGGTGGGAGAGTTATGCACTCCTCCTCCATGCTTGGAAAGCTGAAAACCGAGCTTCCTGCTCGGTTTTATAGGTTGATTGTATTCTCGGCGATAGGAATCCCACTGTTTTTTCAATTCCGCGCACGATGCGCGGAATTCAGCGTTCACAGGACGGACGTACTTTGTTCCTTAGCTCTTACTGCCCTTTAGAAGCGAAATTGAATTTGCCCAGAATCTTGCGAGTACTCTCAAGACTTTTCCTTTTAAAAGTACACTTGGAGCCGCACTCTGAGGGGCCAGTTTCTTTATTTTAAAGACTGGCGACTTACAGTCTTGCAGCGTCGATGCGATTCCAGAGCCACAGCACAAAAACGATCGCAAAAAGAATCGTTACTAAGCGCAAGGCGCGGCGCTTTTCCATGTTGAAGTTTTCAGTTAAGCCAACGGCCATCAAGAGGGACGTGAAGGCAAAGCCCACAAGGGTGATAGGTGGGATGATCTCGGAGCCAATTTGAAAAACAAAGAACGGAATGTTTGCGAATAAAATTAAAGTAAATATTTTGCGAAACGAACAGGTGCGTTTTTCAAAAACTTGAAAATAATAATAAATGAACAGCGCCCCCACGACGGATGTGGTTACCCCAACGAGTGGAGAGATGATGAGTCCTCCCATGACGCGGAAGAAGTTGGGTGGAACAAGTCCAGTGACAACTCCCGAAGCCATCGAAACCGCGATGAGAGTAATGATCAGTGTCGACCATCTCCAGTCAGGAATTGTCTTAATTTTTTGAATGGGGTGACGAAGGTAATCGACGATATATCGAACGACTTCTTTCACGGTTTGAAGGGACTCAGGCTGCTGATTAGGTGTGACATCTCTATAGTCGCTCATGCATTTATTGCACCACTAAGTATTTACCCTGGCAAGGGCAATCTCTTAGCCTTGGCGCAGATCCATTTCTGCAAGAATTTGAGAACGATCTAAGAGCAATCGAGCATTTTGCAGCGCGGAGTCTTTGCATGCACCCAAAACATTGAGTGACGGCAATTCTTTGCCTGCTAAAAGAGTTTGGTGAACTGAGTAAGCGAAGCGAACAAAAAACGAACTTTTGTGTCCTGGGACAGCTTCAAGCGTTGCAACTGGGACTGGGAATGCCTTCAAGCTTGAATCATTCGGCGAATGCTTTTCCACCACTTTTGTCACGCTCATTACACAATGGGGTTTGTGCTCGCGAAGATAGTCTGCAAATTCATTAAAAGTATATTGATCGACAACCAAATGAAATTTTCGCTGGGCTTGATCTTGGCTTTTCAGGAACTCGGCAAAGCGTTCTTGGCGAAGTCGGGGGTTAGACCATGGTAAGCGCAGATTGAAAACTTCATAGCCGTGTTCAGCCAGATAAGATGTATAGATGTTCCAATAGGAACTGAAATAAAAAAAGCTTCGGGGTCCTGTCACAAACAGCAAGGGCCAGCGGGTCAAGAGACAGTTAGGATGTAATGTAGACTTGAAGTGTTTTGCGGCCCGAGCTTTGTTAGTGAAGACAGCCAGGGCCAAAAGAAGAACAAAAAGACTAAGAGTTAAATGAAGGATATCCACTCACTCATTATAGAGAGGTGTTTAAACGAAACGCAAAGTCAAAAGAGTCTTTGTCTGCTGGTTTGTTGGTCATCGCGGTGCGAGCGCTGACTTCTGCGCCAATAGAAACATTGCGATGAATCTGTGCGAAGATTCCCGATGAAACAACAAGGGAAGGTGTTGTTTCGTCGACATTAATATTGCGGGAGGAATCAGAGAACTTCATGAAACGAGTGGAAAGACCGGTACTCAAGGAGTAGTTCCAGATATTTTGAATGATATTTGTGTAGCCTGCTTTGAGTTCCAGATCACGCAAAGAAAAATCCTCAGTGCCGTTACTGTTTGAACCATAATTTCTAAAAATACCCTCTGTGTACCAGCGAGGGGAGCCCATATCCATTCCATAAGACAATTGAACTCCGCTTGAATAGCGGTTGAAGTTTTGCCCGTTGGCAGCAATATTAGAAAAAGAGTTCGCATAACCTATACCGATATGGGTTTTCGGAGCGTTCGCGCTGTTTTGTGACTGAGTCAGGATGTCTTTTTTATGACTGAGTTCTCCGACAAGGTCTTCGTAAGATACTTCTTCATAATCTCTGCCAGAAGCCGCCTGGACCATTGTTGAGGTTGAAAGAGTCATCAAAGTGATAAGAGCGAACTGAATGGATTTGAATTTATTCATAACCTGATTCTATCAAGTCTTTGTCATTTTTCAAAAATTGAACTTTTATTCTGGACCTCATTTTTGGCAAACTAGTGATATATGTTTTCTTTGTTCAAGCCCAAACACAACTGTTACTGCGCTTTCTGTAAGACTCCGCGAAATATTTATCGTAAGAAAAACATTTCTTTGATGAACATTATTGCAGCGGCGATGGCCTCTATCGTCGTGATGTTCGCGATCTGGCAGGAGTATGATCCGCGTGTGATGGTGGTGTTCGTTATCTGCTTGGCTACTTCAGAAATTTTTGTGCAAATTCGCTGGAGGCTATCTGTTGTGTGTCGTGTCTGCGGATTTGACCCTATTTTGTATGTGAAGGATCCAGATGCGGCGGCAGCCAAGGTTAAAACTCAATTGGATCATCGCAAAGAAGACCCTAAGTACCTTTTAGCTAAGCCATTGAATTTGCCCGCCATCCCGCAAGAAAAAGCAAAAGCCCTTCAAACCAAGGGAAAAGGTAAGCTCATTTCCAAATCAATTTAGGTGGAAGTGATCTCGACACCACGACTGCGTTGCCGCGTCGACGCCTACGATACATTTAAGAGATCGCTTCTTGAGATGTTGCTTGTTGTTGCCAGATCCTGGCTGTTATGCCACCTTAGGTGGCATGAAAACTTTGGTTGTTATTCCTACATATAATGAAAAAGAAAATGTTCAGACAATTGTTCCTGCGGTTTTCGCTCAAAATTTGGGCGTTGATATTCTTGTTGTCGATGACAACTCTCCAGATGGGACGGGGGCTATTGTCCGCGAAATGCAAAAGACATTGCCACAGTTGAATTTGCTTTCTCGTCCTGGCAAGCAGGGCTTGGGAAAGGCCTATATCGCGGGGTTCCGCTGGGGCATGGATCAAGGTTATGATGCCATTGTTGAGATGGATGCGGATTTTTCACATCGTCCGGAAGATTTGGGGCCTCTTTTGAAAACCTTGGAAAAAAATGATTTTGCGGTGGGCTCTCGCTATGTGGCGGGTGGGCGTACCGTGAATTGGGGATTGCTTCGTAAGATCATTTCTCGTGGTGGCGGTATTTACTCGCGTCTTATTTTAGGTTTTCCATTGAACGATTGGACGGGGGGTTTTAATGCTTGGAAGAAGGAAGTTCTTGTCGGCATTGATCTTTCCAGCGTGGAGTCCAATGGCTACAGTTTTCAAATCGAGCTGAAGTATAAAGCGATGAAAAAAGGTTTTAAAGGGGCCGAGTCACCAATCGTCTTTGAAGATCGTCGTGTAGGTCAAAGTAAAATGTCTTTGAAAATTGTGGTTGAGGCTTTCTATCGTGTTTGGATCATGCGCTTTAAATAAGGGACTTTGTTTCTTATTTATCACTTTGCTATTTCCCTTATTTACCTGGGCGCAACAAGCTCAGAAGGGGACTGTCATTGCTGATGAAGCCATGGTTTATCAGGATCCGGATTTTGATGCTCCAGTTCTGGCGACTCTGCATATGGGGCAAATTTTTAATATTTCTAAAGGAAAAAAGAACGGCTTTTTTAAAATTCGTTTAAAGCCAGGGACGACAGGTTGGATTTCCGATGCGGAAGTTCGCCCGGGATCTCATAAAATGGCCTCTCCCGAGGAAATCAAAGAACACATCGAAGAGGCCGAAAAAAAGAGTAAGCCTTATTTTGCGTCTCGCTATCGTGGCCTGTCTGTGGATATGATCAACTACACGGAAGATACCATGGGTGGGAATCGAAATGCTCCCACGTTGTTTTATGGACTTAATTTTCACGGCTTTAATACGCTTTTTTCCGGCGATATCTTTACGGAATCGAACTTGTTATTCCATTCAGGTGCGCCGACATATTACGAAGACTATACGAAGCTGAGTGCTAGTGGATTTATCTTTATTGCTGACTTTTTGTTTCAAACGGTGATCCCGAGTACAGAGAATTTTCTGTACTATTATGGCTTCGGACCAATGTTTAAGTACTCGCATTTTGACTTGCAGCTTCCCAACGGCAGCGCGACGAAGAGTTACTCTGCAGATGACATGACCTTAGGAGCTTTGTTTAACTTGGGTGTTGGACTTCGTATGGGCAGTTTTTCTGTGCGTCCGCAGATCAAATACTACTGGGAAAAAAGTGGTTATTTTGGCGGCAGTCTGAATATCGGATATTTGTTTTAGGTTAAGATTTTTCATTGCTTCGCGTTAGTTCGATGACATTGTAATTTTTATCAGGTTACATGCTCGTCATGCAAAAAACATCGATACTATTCTCATTTGTAGCGTCTTTTTTATTCTCCTCTTTTGTTTGGGCTGGTGACATCCAAGCGGCCTTTGATTCCATCAAAGATTCTGGTGCAAACCTAGAGCCAGATGGAGCTGTTTGCGAACAGCTGGAAAGAGTTCGTTTGCAGTCTCTTTACCCTCAAGATAAATATATTGTTGCCGGTGGTGTTGAGTACAGTCTTGGTGGTGACACCGTCGGCGAGTTGGATTCAATTGTTTTGGATCGAAATACCAATAAAGTTATATTGCTTGAGGAAGTAAAGTGCTGGAAGGACTTCGGCAATGCTTTGTCGAAGGCTAAGAGTCAAAGAGACCGGTTTTTGTCGAAAGTGGCAAAGTCTCCACGTGAGGTTGTCTTTCAATCCTACGATGGTCGGACCTATTCTGTAGATCAATTTCAAGGTGATATTCCTTTTAAATTTGTTTCTCAGGCCGGTGGTGTGAGTAATGGTTTTGATGTTGAGTTAGATTGGACTCTTCGTGAATTAGGCAAAGTGCGTATGATGGTTTTGAAGTGCCAGCAGAACGGGCAGTGCGCTAAACCAGAATAGAAATCTTGCCAGGATGTGCCCTGTGGGGCATGTTTTGTGCCTATGTCTATTCAGATTCTGTCTCCTGAAGTTGTCGACCAAATTGCCGCAGGCGAGGTGGTCGAACGACCTGCTCATCTAGTTAAAGAACTTGTCGAAAATAGTATCGATGCTGGCGCAACTCGTGTGCATGTCGAGTTCTTTGACGGAGGCAGAATTGTTAAAGTCATCGATAACGGTAAAGGCATGTCACCAGAAGACTTGCCGAAGGCTCTTGAACGGTTTGCGACTTCTAAAATTTCCAAGACTGATGATTTGTGGAAGCTGAAGACATTTGGGTTTCGTGGGGAGGCTTTAGCTAGTATCTCCGCCGTCAGTAAAATGACTCTGACATCTCGCCGTGAGGGTGATGAACAAGCTTTTCAGCTCATTAGCGAATATGGCAAACGTCATCCAATTGATAAAGTGGGTGGCTCCTTAGGAACAACGGTTCTGATGGAAGGTTTGTTCGAAAATACACCAGCCCGTTTAAAATTTTTAAAATCTGATTCAGCGGAACACACAGCAATTAAAACGGCGATGAAGGCCATGGCTCTGGCTCATCACGATGTGGAATTTAGAATTCAAGAAAACAGTAAGTTGATAAATTTTTGGCCCGCGTGCAAAACGCGCAAAGAACGTGTGGAACAGGTTCTTGAGATCAAACCCCTCTTTGAGGGAGCCGCAGAGCGTGAATATGTCAACGCCTATGCCGTCTTTGCGGATCCTCATAATGTTGCTAAGACCGCTAAAAATATTTGGCTTTTTGTGCAAAATCGCTGGGTTCAAGATCGCAGTTTGCAAGCGGCTGTGAATGAAGCCTATCGCAGTCTTTTGATGCACGGAGAATTCCCGATTGCTGCCGTGTGGGTGGATACCGATCCCGAATATATCGACGTCAACATTCATCCAACCAAGTCGCAAGTGAAGTTTCAAGATCCCTCATTGGCATTTCGTGCGGTGGCAGCAGCATTGCGTTCATCCTTGGAGCGGGCTCCGTGGGTAGGGGGCACACAGGCACTTGGACCGCAACCTACGACAGTCATTCCTGTTGCTCATGGTGTGAGTGAAGAGGACTATGTGACGCCAGCGGGATTAACTAATTTTGCAGTCCCGTCGGTTATGCCGAAAGAAAACTTATCATTTCAAGACTCTACATTTGTGAAGACACAATTTCAAAAGAAGGAATTTAACTTTCCACAGGTTGGAGTGAGTGAGCCCAAGGTTGATTACCAGACTCTGGTGCAAGCCGCTGCGTCTCGAGAAAGTTTTAAAACCGCGTTGGAAGAGGTATCGCCTACGGGTGGTTATTGGTCATCCCTGGAGGTTTTGGGGCAAGCGAATTTGACTTACATCGTAACTCAAGCGCGGGACAAAATGGTTTTTGTGGACCAGCATGCCGCCCACGAACGTGTGGCCTATGAAAAACTGATGAATGCCTGGAAGGGTGGAAAAATTGATATACAAGATTTCCTTTTCCCTTTGGCCGTGGATATGTCTCCAGAAAAAGTCGAAGCCATTTTGACCTTGTCAAAAGAGATTGAACGCTTGGGTGTGCATATTGAGGCTTTAGGTCCGGGCACTGTCGGTGTAAAGGCTGCACCATTGTTTATTAAAGAATCTATTTTGAGTACGGTCCTTGACCGTATGGCCGGTGAAGTCGTTGATCAAGGGGGAAGCTACTCCTTGGAGCGCGCCGTTGGCGACATTTGTGCAACGATGGCTTGTCACTCCGTAGTCCGTGCGGGGCAGGCCTTGTCGGTGGATCAGATGAGAAACTTGTTACGTGAAATGGATTATTTCCCGCTCTCTAGTTTCTGTCCTCACGGCCGTCCGGTGAGTGTGGAGTATCCGTTTTATAAATTGGAAAAAGATTTTGGCCGTATTGTTTAGCTTGAGGCTTTAAAATGAACACGAAGAAACCGGTTATTTTTGTAGTAGGGGCGACGGCCACGGGTAAAAGCGAGTGGGCCCTCAAACTTGCGCAAGAATTTCGGGGGGTCATCGTCAATTGTGATTCTGTCCAGGTATATGACAAGGTAGATATTGGGGCCGCAAAGCCAACGGCAGAAGAACAGGCCTTAGTTCCACATTATCTGTTGAGCTACGTGCAGCCTCCAGGGGAATCCACGGCGGGCACATACAGTCGTGATTTTTTCGAATGTCTCCGTAAAATTCCTGATGGCGTGCCGGTGTTTGTCGTCGGCGGGACGGGTTTTTATTTTATGGCAATTGAAAAGGGAATGTACCCCGTGACTCAGATTTCTGAGGAGACAAAAAAACAAGTCGAAGCAGAGTTGGCAGAACATGGTGGTCCGGAAAGATTGTATCAAGAACTGCAAAACGTCGACCCTGAGTATGCCGGAAAAATTCACGTAGCAGATCATTACCGTATAGGTCGCGGTGTCGAGTTGATTCGGACCCAAGGCAAAGGTGTTACGCAAATTCAGAAAGAGTTCGAGGAAAGTCGCGGGCCCTTTCCCTATCCATTGCTAAAAATCGGCCCACAATGGGAACGCGAGATTTTGCGTGAGCGCATCGCCATACGTTGTCAGAAAATGTTGAAGATGGGGTTAGTGGACGAAGTAGAACGTCTTCTGGATGAAGGTCTAGAGACGTGGGCTCCTTTGAAGAGTGTGGGTTATAAGGAAACAATTGAATTCGTGAAAGGGAAGATCACTGAAGATCAGCTTTTAGAGCAAATCACGACAAATACTCGGCAGCTCGCGAAAAGACAGAAAACCTGGTTTCAGCGAGACAAAGATATTCACTGGTTCGACGGAGCGAGAGGTTTTAATGAAGCCCGCTCTCTGGTCGAGAAATTTCTGACTTCTTGACCCCACAAGTTGTCGCGACAAGAATGGGATTATTATGAAAAGTATGACTGGTTATGGCACTGCAAGAAGTCAATCCAAAGACGTGACGGTCGAGGTGAGTATTCGCGCCGTGAATGGTAGATTTTTGGAGCCGCGCTTTCACTTACCTCGTGAATTTGTAGCGTTTGAAAGTGATCTGAAGAAAATTCTTGGTTCGACGTTACTTCGTGGAACTGTTGATGTGTTCGTCTCTCGTCGCGTGAAGGCGACTTCGGGAAAGGCACAAGTCGCCGTGAACGATGCGTTGGTGAAAAAATACGTAGCCGCCTATAGGCATCTCGCAAAAGAGTTGGGGGTTGCCTACCAAGTTCATTTGGAAGCCATGGCGCGCTTGCCGGATGTGATTAAAATTGAGGAAAGTTATGAGCTTTTTGCAGGAGAAGAGAAGGTTCTTAAAAAAGCTTTCACAGACGCTTGCAATGCTTGTGATAAAGAGCGTGTGCGTGAGGGAAAAGCCTTGCGCAAAGATTTGCTGACGCTATTAGTGTCTTTGGAAAAGCAAATCAAGGTTATTACGGAGCTTCGCGGTGAGGCGAATCAACAGTTACAAGAAAAGTTCGAAACGAAGATTCGTGCTCGTTTAAAAGGCAGTGATATTGATCCAAGCCGCTTGTCACAGGAAATTGTGATTCAGCTGGAAAAAGCGGATATTAACGAAGAGCTGACTCGTCTGGCTGAACATATAAAAAATTACCGTCAGTTGGTTGGATCGCAAACGACTGAGGGTAAAAAGTTGGATTTTTATACGCAGGAATTGCTGCGCGAAGTGAATACGATTGGATCGAAGTCTCAAGTAGCCAAAATCACTGCAGCTGTGGTAGAAGCAAAAACCCTCATCGAAAGACTGAGAGAACAGGTTCAAAACGTTCAATAATATGAAGACGCGTATGATTATCGTCGCTGCACCCAGCGGCGCAGGAAAAAGTAGTTTTGTCGCTAGAATTATCAAGGAGCAGCCGCGCCTTGTGGACATCGTTACTTTTACAACGCGTAACATTCGTAAAGGTGAGTCCGCAGGGGTTCATTATCATTTCATCAGCCAAGAAGAGTTCCAAAACAAGATTTCTGAGAACTTTTTTGTCGAGTGGGCGAAGGTTCACACGAACTTCTATGGGACCTCTTATGAATCCCTAGAGACTGTTTGGGCCGCAGGGAACTGTGCGATCATGGATATTGACATTCAGGGCGTGCAGACCTTTAAAACCAAATATCCGGATGCTAAGACCATTTTTATTCTGCCACCTTCAATTGACGAATTGCGTCGCAGAATTGAAAAGCGGGATGGGGGGATGCCGGCGGATATTGAAGTTCGTATGGCAAACGCTGAAAAAGAGCTGAAAGAGGCCTCCAAGTTTGATTATCAGATCGTGAATGACAACTTCGAGCATTCCTACGCTGAGTTTAAAAAAATTATTGAAGATTTACTGGGTTAAGGGTACTTTCTCGGTTTAGCGCGCTGTCAGATAAGTTTTTTCCGCGTAGCTTCGTCGTCGCAGTACGATGTACAGCTTTCTCCTCGCGCCTTGAAAAACCTTATCTGACAGCGTGCAAGTTAACTGCTGGAGGCTGATAATGGCTCGTGTAACCGTTGAAGATTGCTTAGAAAAAGTTCCTAACAGATTTGCCCTTGTATTGATGGTAGCAAAAAGAGCTAAGCAGCTTTTGAAGGGTGCAGAAGCGACTGTTTCTACACGTTCTAATAAATATATCGTAAGTGCTCTTCGTGAAGTTGCTATCGGTAACGTTGGTTACGAGACAGCGATTGAACCAAAAGACGCGATTTCACAAATCGAAAAAGATCTTAATAAATAGTTTCTTAAAAAACTCCGGCTCAAGCCGGAGTTTTTGTTTCGGGCGCAAGCCCACGGAGCTGGAACGACGGTCGTCGTGGAAAGCCGCCCTTAACTCGACTCCAATGGAGCTAGAGTGTTCTAGATCGACCAAGGTCCTAAGTCTTTAGAAATACTAATAAATTCAATACATAAATGAAATCTATTTGGAGTCGTTCTATCTTCTCAGGTAAGCTTGAGGGATATGGCTGAACCTCTGAAAGAAAATGGCTTATCCCATAAGCCTGTGAAAACCGTCGATGATCTTTTGAACCGCATCCGCAGCTACTGGCCGAATGCAGATCTAAAGTTCATTGAAAAAGCTTACTACTTTTCAGAGAAAGCTCACGAAGGACAAATACGTCGTTCCGGAGAGCCCTACATTTCTCATCCGCTTTCAGTAGCGGCTATTCTTGCAGATCTTCATTTGGACCTTGATACGATTGCGACGGGACTTTTGCATGACACCGTCGAAGATACGACAGCTACGTTAGAAGATATTCGTCGTGAATTTGGTGATACGGTTGCTCACTTGGTAGATGGTGTCACGAAAATTGGTCAGATGAAATTTAAAAACAGCCACGAAAAGCAGGGTGAAAATATCCGCAAGATGATCGTGGCCATGGGGAAAGACGTTCGCGTTGTTCTAGTTAAACTTGCGGATCGTTTGCATAACATGCGCACCTTGAATTTCATGCCCTTTGATAAGCAAGAGCGCATTGCTCTTGAAACGCTTGAAATTTACTGTCCTCTTGCTGGGCGAATGGGTATCAGTGCCTTGAAAATCGAACTGGAAGACTTGTGCTTCAGATACTATCGCCCGGACATGTATTATCAACTTGTCCAACAGATTAAGAAAACAGAGGCGGAGCAGAATCGTTACATTGAGGACGTAAAGTCTTTGATTTCAAAAGAGCTCAACAAAGCCGGATTTAAGTTTGAAGTTTACGGACGATCCAAGCACTTGTGGTCTATTTATCGTAAAATGCAGTCTCGTAGTATTGATTACGATCAAGTCTACGATATCTTAGCTTTCCGTGTAATCGTTGAAAGCATCGCCGAATGCTACGCTGCTCTGGGGTTGGTGCATTCGTTGTGGAAGCCGATTCCAGGACGTTTTAAAGACTTCATCGCCATGCCGAAAGCCAACAACTATCAGTCGTTGCATACCACTGTGATCGGGCCAGGTGGAGATCGTATTGAAATTCAAATTCGTACATCAGAAATGCATCTGATTGCTGAGATGGGTATCGCCGCGCACTGGAAGTACAAAGAGCGTGGAAAAATGGATGACGATTCCGACGTGCAGCAGGCGAACTGGTTGCGCGACTTAGTGACTTGGCATCAGCAAGTGCGTAGTCCTGATGAATTTTTGGATACGGTGAAGACCGATCTTTTTGAGTCTGAAATTTATGTCTTCACGCCAAATGGCGATGTGCGTGAGTTCCCGGAAGGAGCTACTCCGGTAGATTTTGCCTACGCGGTTCACACGGAGCTTGGTAACAAGTGTGTTGGCGCAAGAGTCAATGGCAAGATGGTTCCATTGAAGCATCAATTGCAAAACGGAGATACGGTAGAAATTATCACCGGAAAAACTCAAGAACCGTCCAAAGATTGGTTGAAGTTTGCTGTTACGAATAAAGCGAAATCCAAAATCCGTGCCTTCGTAAAAGAAGAACAGCGTCGCCGTGCGATCATGCTAGGGAAGGAATTGGTCGAAAAGGAATTCCGCAAATTCGGAATGGCGGCAGTGAAATATCTGAAAGGTGCGGCCTATGAGCAGTACTTGAAGGATTTTGGAATCAAAGACACTGAAGAGCTTTACGTGACGGTTGGTTATGGAAAGCTTGAGACACGTAAGTTGGTCGAACGCTTATCGCCAGAACATCTGGCAAAGGAAGCGGCGAAGACTGATGACACGACTTTCATGGAAAGAGTTATGCGCGCGGCAACTCATAAAACGCGTAAGACAAATTCCTTGATCAGTGTGGATGGTATGGACGACGTGTTAGTGCATTATGCAAAGTGCTGTCATCCAATTCCAGGTGATTCGATTGTGGGTTTCATTAGTCGCGGTCGAGGTATTACTATTCATCGCAGTGATTGTCGCAAGGCCTTTGAGTTTGATCAGCTTCGTAAGGTTGATGTTGCTTGGAACGTGAAGCAAGCGGGCGAAGGCCAAGAGCGTGTTGTCCGCCTAAAAATTATATCTCAAGACATACCAGGATTGCTGAAGTCTATGTCGGAAGCCTTTGCGCAGCAGGGAATCAACATCCAGAATGCGCAAATCCGCACGACGAAAGATAAAAAAGCAGTTTGCCATTTTGAAGTGAACGTAAAAGATACGGTTCAATTGAACCAGGCTATTTACGAGATTCAAAAAATCAAAGGCATCATTGGTGTGAGTCGTGTCCTCCATTAGGCTGCCAAGTTTGCATCGAACTTTAGCTGCGGGTGTCCTTCTGATCAGCTTTACCGTTATGGTGGGGTGGTTGATAAAGAATCAGCATCTGGTTGGAATGTATTTTTCGTTTTCGCCGATGAAATTTAATGCGGCGTTATCATTTTGCTTTCTGGCTTTGGGGATCTTTTTTTCCGATAGGGACTATTTTAAGATCGGCCGCTTTTGCGCGGTTGCCGTTTTTATTTTTGCCGGTTTGACATTTATTCAATATCTATTTGGTGTTGATTTCGGTATCGATTGTTTTTTTATAAAACCTTATTATCAAGTTAATTTGCAGTATTTGGGTCGTATGTCAGCAACGACCACCATCGCCATGATGATTGCAAGTCTTGGCTTGTTTTTCGATAAACGTACGGTCCTTTCCCAATATATTCGTGTGACCTGTTCTGCGTTGTTGATCGGATTTGGTTTGATTGGGATTGGTGGCTACTTTCTTCATGTCAATACTCAGTATGGTTGGGGGAGTTTTGAGCAGATGGCCATTCCGACATCACTGTGTTTTTTAATGATCGCTGTCGCTTTGTTGGCTCAGCTTCATGGAAACTTGATGGACGGTGGCCTTACCAAGAACTACGATTTCGTTGTTTTGATTTCGGGGATCCTATTTTCTGTTACTTTTTATCAGATTCTTTTTTTTAAAGATTACCAACGAAATAAGGCCGTTACGCAAATTCGTGCCGAATCCTTGATTGAGGGGTTTGATAATACATTCTACCCCTTGCTGCGAGCGTTGGAGCATATGTCCCGTCGCTTTGAATCGCATCGCTATCCGAGCCGGGATGTGTGGCAGATTGATGCCGATAGCTACGTGAATGACTTTATTGGCGTAAAGCGTTTGATGTGGGCAGATAAAGATATGCGCACCCGTTGGGCTTATCCGATGAGTGACTTTGGTGAACGAGTCGTCGGCATGAATCTGGCGGATGAAGCCGACATACGAGATGCTGTTCAGTGGGTGATTAGAAATAGAAAACCATCCTTATCTCAGGTTATTCAACTGAGATCGGGTGGATCTGGTTTTGTGATGTTCGTACCGGTAACTCATGAAAGTCAATTGCTCGGGATGTTAGCCGTTGCAGTCCGTGCGGATGTTTTTTTTCAACGTGTCGTTCAGGAACCTGGATACTTTGTGAGTATTCGCGAGAATGGCAAAACCTTAATGTCGACAGGACAGATCTCTGAGGCCTATGCCCGTGATTGGAGTTATAAGGTTCCGTATCGTACTTTGAATTCATCCTGGGATATTACAGTGACTCCGAGCCCTGAGGTGGTGCAAGCGAATACATCCTATTTGTCAGGGGCGGTCATTGTTGTTGGTGTCCTGGTATCTTTGTTGGTGAGTTTGGCATTGCGGCTTTCAGGTGTTGCGAGAGTTTCTGAACGCAAAATGAAAATGGCGCTGGAGTGGCAAGAGGCTGGACGAAACAGTGTTCCTTTGTTGATGATTCAATTGGATAATGAAGGGCAAATTTTCACTCTCAATAAAGCTGCCAAAGATTTATTAGAGTATACCGAAGAAGATTTAAAAGGCCGGATTCCTGCAGTGTATGGGGATCGTCAGGAGTTGGCGGAAATTCGCGGGATGCTCGAAGCGGAACTAGGTCGACAGGTGTCTTCGGGTAAAGACTTTTTGGAAGCGCTGTTTGAAAAAGGCCTGAACGTCGGAATGGAGCGTACGTTTGTTTCTAAATCAGGTCGTCGTATCAATGTGATTTTATCAATCAGCCGTGTAAGAGATGAAAAAGGGAATATAAATGGTTACCTCGGAGTCGCTGAAGACATTACTCAGAAAAAAGAACGAGAACGTCTGCTGAAAGAACAAGAAGAGAAAATTTTGGTGTCATCGCGTTTGGCCTCGTTGGGGGAGATGGCAGCCGGCATTGCCCACGAGATTAATAATCCCCTGACCATCATCAATGGTTACGTCAGTGTTCTGCGTAAAAATCTGCAACAAAAGGGACTTGGAGATGACGCTGAAATCAATCGTCGCGTCGAATCCATTGAAAGCACAGTTCAGCGCATTGCTAAAATCGTACGTGGTTTACGTAGTTACGCACATGGGGCCCATGATGGAGAGTTGGTTCCGGTCAGTGTGGATACAATCATAGATGACACTTTGGCATTTTGTTATGATCGATTTAAAAATGAAGGCATTAAGCTTGTGGTTCGTGTGGAGCCAGGCACTGTCGTTCGTTGTCGATCTCATCAAATATCTCAAGTGTTGTTAAATTTATTAAATAACTCTTGTGATGCCGTTCAGTCGAGTCAGGATAAGCGTGTAACCGTAGAAGCTCACAAAGTGGGTGATGGCGTTGAAGTCAGTGTTTCTGATTCGGGTCCCGGAATTCCCTTTGAGAGGCGTGAAAAGATCATGCAGCCTTTTTACACCACAAAAGAAGTCGGTAAGGGCGTGGGGTTAGGGCTTAGCATTTCTCAGGGGATTATGCAGGCTCACGGTGGAAAGATTTATTTAGATCAGGAGTCACCCCAGACACGTTTTGTTTTCTGGATTCCATCATAAAATTATTTTTATTGCCAGCCGTATCCAGCTTTAACGGCAATACCTGTGGCTTTGACCGTGTCGGAGGGTGGGAAGTAGGTATATTCTAGACTGACGGGAATATAATTTTTGCGAGAGATCTGCCAGTCCCCCCCAATAGCCAGAGTGAGAACTTGGTTTGTTGCAATAGCACTGGCATCCAGGGCGGTCGAAGACTTTGAAACTGCGATCAGGAAACCACCACCAGCGCCAGCCCAAAAGCGATATTTACTTTGCCAAAGGTAGTACTTTCCTAACCCATACGCGGAAACGTACATAATTTTAGCATCGCAATTTTTACTGGTTTTTGAATCACAACCTGTGATCGAAGAATTGCCAGTTGCATCGAATTGTTCAAGGGCGCCGAGAAGACGTAAAGAGATGTCCTTCGTTAGGATATAATCATAAAAACCACCGACACCGAAAGAAGAGCCCGACATGGAAACAGTGTCTTTTTGCGAAAGGGCATCTTTTACCGCAACCTGCATGGAGTTCATCAGATACTCACCGAGAATTCCATAGGAGGGTTTTAAGGTGCGAGAGTAACTGGTGTCGCGAATAGAAGTGGAGGAGTCTGTGCGGTCTTCATGAAGATTAGACGGTGCTTCTTGATGTTCGGAACGGCTAGAGGCTTTGGCTTGCAGGGAGAAGCCGACGTCTGCTTTTCCTTGCAGGATTTCAGCAACCGCTTTGTTGCCCTTGACTTGGCGAATGCGCAAAATCGCAGCTTTTTTATGATTTGCATTCAATGCGAAAAATTCATCTCCAGGATTTGTTTCCGCACCTTCAAGATCGATCAGGGCGCGGGTTCCCTTTACTTGAGAAATGGTAGCGGCCCAAGAAGGCATTGTCATCAGCAGACTTAATAAAAAGGTGAGACAAAAATTATTCATCTACTCCACAGTCATAAGATTATTTTCAAGTTCACGAATGAATTGGTCTTTATAAAGCTCCCAAATGGCACGACTTGAAAATTCATAGGTACAAGATGAGGTCGAAGTGTCAGATTTTTGAATGGCTTTAACTTCCACGAAGCCGGGATGAGTAGTGCGCCATATTTCAAGATCATTTTCCGCCACGACGAGTTCATAAGATGTGGAGGGGAATTCTTCATTGAACCAAGTTTCCAGAGGGCCTTCTTTTTTGCAAGATTTCAGCTGAAAAGAAGTGGACTTTGCTGGAGTTGTTGAACGAAAAGACGCCGCAGAAATTTTCCCCGGAGCATCGTTTTCAAAATCACTGCGACCAGAAGATTTTGAAATCGAGCAGCCACTTAGGAAAACTATCGAAAGAATTGAAACTGTGAGGGTTTTCATCACCTTCTATTATAGTTTTTGCTCGTAGTTATGACAAAACCTCGTGAGGAAACTAGGCCTTTGTTAGGTTTTTTCAAAACTCTTCGGGCCGCCATTTTACCTGGGGCTGTGGGCCTCTATAAATCAGAATTTTGCGGATACTATTTTTTTGAAAAGAAGAACTCGTTCTCGGGACTTTTACTTTGGTAGTAAGTTCGATCCGGTCACCCTCAGGGCCCGCAGAATGCGGTATTCAAGCCCTGGAGGCATGGATGCCGGGGTGAATGGAGCGAGCTTACTACCAAAGTAAAAGGCCCGCCCCGAGAACTCCGTTATAAAAACGAAGCCCCAGCAAAGAACGAAGAGAAAAACTAGAAAGGAATCTCATCGTTAGAGTTAAAGCTAGGCTCTGGTCCGAAATCTTGGAATCCGAAGTCATCGCCACCACCCATAGAAGATGAAGAACGGTTTGATGATTCAGCTCCAGCAGAACCTAGGAATTGAACAGTGCTTGCAACGATTTCAGTTGTATAGCGTTTTTGACCTTGTTGGTCTTCCCATTGACGAGTTTGCAACTTGCCTTCTACGTAAACTTGGCGACCCTTTGAAAGGTGTTTGCCACAGATCTCAGCCAATTTGCCCCAGACAGTGACTCTGTGCCATTCTGTACGTTCTTGGCGTTGGCCGTCTTTGACCCATGATTCACTTGTAGCTAGGTTCAAGCGTGCAACAGTGCTGCCGCTGCCGATAGCTTTTACTTCAGGATCAGCACCCAAACGGCCTACAAGGATAACTTTATTAACTCCAGACATATTCCCTCCAATTAGACGGATATCGTTTTTTGTCAGATTAGGAGTGAAGTCAATGAAGACTTCCTCCGCGAATTTATTTGGAATTGGGGCTGAGCAACATTTAAGCACAGCCCTTCTGGTGTTTAATTATAGAAGACTTGAGGGGAGGATGAAAGTCGGACCTAACGCGCAACGCCAATGGTCGGGGGCATCATGGGATTATTGGCAGAAATTTTAAATTTGTACTGAGCCCCGTCAACGGTTGGTGTTTTGTATCCATCGATGAATGAAAGGAATAAAGCAGCACGATCCTGGAAAGCTTTTTTGGTCTTCAAATCAATGCTAAAATTGTAAGATCCGATTTGGTGAGCAAAGCCATTGCCATGATTTACAATCGTAATGCCTATATCACCTTTGATCGTACCTTGAAGTTCATCTCCCGGACGGCCAATGGTGCCGGTTTCAATGACAAAGCGGCCAGCGGCCAAGCGACCTTTCAGCTCCACAGAACTTAATTTAAGATCTGGCAAAGTTAAAGGTCCCATCGGTGTATTCACATTCGATGGCGGCAGTTCAAATTTTTGGATAGTGAGATTTAGTTCCATGTCCGGTTGTTCTTGAAAGGACAAATCCGCCAAGGCGGTCGTTTCCAAATTCAATTGACCTTTCAAAAGAACCGGCAAGTTTGCAAGTTCTCTCAAATCATGGAGAGAGATTTTTTTTGCGCTGACTTCAATGCGCTGTCTATCAACACCGTTGTCGCTGCGTTGACCTTTGCCAACACTCAGATCCACATCGCCTTTTAGTAATCCACGGGCTGCAACATGGCCATAAGGCTTTTGTTGAATCAAACCACTGATAGAGGGCGTGATCGTCAACTCCTGTGCTGATAAGGCGGGGGTGCGGATAGATTCGATATACACTTGATCCATTTGTACACCGGGCTGTGGGAATAAGCTCATTTTTAATCGCTCAAACTGAACGTAGACAGAGTTGCCAGTGATCTTGGCAACCTGCGAGGAAATCAAATCACTTAAATCATCAAACGGAAATAGCACAAATAAAAATATGAAGGCGGAAACCACCATCAGAGCCAGTTTGCCTTTGTTTTCTTTGATCAATCTGAAGAGCTTCGCAATATGTTCCATGATTACTCTTCCATATCCGCTGCACGTTTTTTATTGCGACCACTCTTTGTTGGCGGAGGTTCCGGCGCGATTTCTGGTGGGGCAGGAACAGCAAGGGCGGCCAATTTGTAAATCACATCAAAATAGCGATTGTCTTCACGATTTGCGGTGACAACCATGTCTTTCATTTTAACGCTGGGATTGATGCTTTGAAATTTATAACCCAAATCCACCACCTGGCGCAGATTCAACTTGGCCAAACGAACAGACAGAACTCCTTCCAGCAAATTGGCTGGTATCAAGGCTGAGTTGCTAGCCCCTATCTCGGTTCCTTTCATTTGTTCTGGCAAAAGATTGGCGTTCTTTAAAGCCATTTCAATGTTCGAACGCAGAATATCCATAGACGGAGCTTGCGGAATATTTGGAACTTCCGAAGACTCACGGCTGACTTTAAGAAGTTCGCGAATTGTCATTCGCTTTCCTTCAAAGTCTTCCACAGAAGTGGTCGAAGCGCTGTAGTAAGAATATGGAATGGACAGAATGATCAAAGCCACGACGCCGATACTTCCGTACAGAGTTAATTTCTGCATGGGAGGTGTCATGTTTTCATACCGATCGCGCATTTGGTTAAAGGTAGCGCTTTCCTGGATGCGATCCCAAGTGGCTCTGGCTTCGGTCGCTAACTTGTCTTTCAAATCATCTAAATTCATCTCGTCACCTTTTGAATACCACGGTCCACATTGAAGCTAAAAGAAAATGCGGTACGACCAGGAAGTGCCGTTAGAGAGCTTCCTTGGTTCTTCACTTGTCCATCGGTTGCGATATTAGAAAGAGACTGTTGCAACAAACTCATTTCGCGCGGGGAGTTGACATATCCTTGAAGTAAAACCTTCGCGTCTTCCACTTGGAAGGAGCGGACATCTAAAGTCACTGCGTTTTTGGCAGGGACCGAGTCCGTTACTTTCTTTAAAACATCCAAAGCGGAGTTCATGTTGGCAACACTTGCCAAGGTCCTCAAATCAGAGGCGCGTTTTTTATTTTCACGGATGTATTTTTTAATACCGCTTTCTGATGCATTTTTGCCTTTCAGGTTTGCTACAGTTTTCGCTTGAGACTTCAAAACTTCTTGTGAGCGTTCGGCCAAACTTAAAGCAAAGCCCTCACGTAAGTATGAGTAAACGAAAAGGACCAGCAAGGCGGCCGTCGCAATTTTCGCCGTGTGACCCCATTTTTCCCAAAGCGCTTTGAACTGATGATTCTCACGGGCAAACTCCGCGCGCATGAAATTGATCGGTGGGTTGCGAGGCTTTTTAAATCCTTCAATCGCAAGTCCCACCGCCACGCCGAGCTTAGCCGAGGTTTGAGGTGTTTTTTCAAAGATCACGTTTGGAATTTGATCCAACGTTGAAGTGCGATTGACTGGAACTTCCAAAATCTGTGTCAAGAATGGGCCCAGATTTTGAATCAGCGAAGTTCCGCCAGTCATGCCAATCGTATGAATCTGTGCATTGAATTCGCTTTTGAATTCCAAAATGGAAAGCTGAAGATCACGAGCCATCTCACGAACACTTTTAGCGATTGTTTCAGAGAAAGTGACTTGATCAAAGGTAGCGCCTTGTTTGTTGGTCAGGATAAATGCTTTGGTTTGCAGCTCTTTGAGGGCTTCCACGTAAGGAATTTCGTATTTTTTAGCGATGGCTTCGGCGATGTTTTTTCCGCCCCAAAGAATAGAGCGAATGCCCACCATTGAACTGCCTTCAAAGGCACAGACCAGAGTGTGAGTGTGACCAATATTCAAAATCAACTGAATATGACGTGTGGGTTTTACCTCGCTACTGACTTCATAATCAGGAGCCACCGCTGTTGTCGCAGGAGGTGCTTCATTCCAGCGCTCAAAGACATTTCCGAAGGCAGTCCCTTCCGCTGAAATCAGGTAGGCCTCAACTCCAATGTCCTGCGCTCGGTTGATGCAGTTTTGCACCTGGGACTTTGGAGTGGCGCAGGCCAAAACCTCAGCGCCACCGCCAACAGTACGGATGATTTTTGCATCAAAGATCGCATTGTCCGGAGAAAAGGGAAGATCTTCTTCCAATTCAAACGGCAAACTTTTGTGGATCTTAATGCGATCACTAAAAGGGAAAAATTTATTTCGAACGGCCACGCGATCTTGTCGCAAACCAAGGATAAAACGCGTTTGCGACGGATCGTATTGAGCCGTTAAATCACGTAAATATTCGATGATTTCAAGTTCGTGGTCTGCATCAGGATTGGTATTGAGCGTATGCTCATAATACTGATGAACTTGAAAGCCCTTAGTTGTCGATTGCATCTCGACAACTTTGATACTGCTGGATCCGATGTCGATACCAAGTGATTTCAAAGACCGTTCCTCCATGAACGAGATGATGGTCTAAGTATAGGTTGTCTTTGGGCTTATGTAAAATTATTCCTCGTACAGAAGGCTCGACTAAGGACTATCTTTCATTCCAATAAACGATACGGGGAGGGCCTTTGGCGACAGGTATGTTGTTTTGTTTGTTGCCATTGTTGGTACCTGTTTGTTGGCCGGTTTGATTTTGTTGACCTTGTTGCTGTTGAGCTTCTTTTTGCTCTTTATCGACGTAGGTCTTCACTTTTGCGGCTGTTTTATTGAAGTCCATGACGATCGCAGTGATCTCTCGAGTAGCACCACCGAATTCCCCGGTGGAGCGAATCTTAAAGTTAAAAACTGAATCAAAAGTTAAAGGAATGTTTTCTGTTTTGCCCTCAAGTCGGACGCCTTTGCTCGTGACGAAACTCCAGAACTCTTGTTGATCTTTGAAAGGACCGCCTTCCTTTTGATCATCACGACGTTTTACAATGGCATCGACGGCTTCTTGAGTCATACCGGGATCCAGAGACTTTAAAACATCCTTTGAGGCAATGTTGGGGTTAATTCCCTTCATTCCATAAAGAGTCAATCGGGGTGCCAGAATGTCATACAATTCGTCTGTCATGCCCGGGATAAAATGAAGTTCGGCAATACTACGGAAGCCGCGATTGGGCGGGTAGTAATCACTTTGCGTTTCCGAATTCATTTTTGCATAGGCGGCCCTTTTGTCACCGCCACTCTGCGAGGCCGCTTTGTCGCTGGTCCAATCAATGATGTTGTTCACGAGCTCGTCAAAACGAACATTGGAGTGTGTGCGGGCGAACTCTGCATCTTCTTTCATTTTTTGCGCAAAAATATTCAAAAGTTGAGTTTTAGTTGTTTCACGAAGAGCTTTGGAGGCTGAGTTCAAGTCGTTAATGTCGATTTTTGAACCTTCATCCTCAATCGTGACGATATAGCTCGCATCCATAGAGGAATCTTTGACTAGTTTTTTGAACGAGTCTTTGTCGACAGCATTGAGTTCATCCGGGATGGGAAGGGGCCAAGCAAAAGGGAATTGCCAGATTTGATTTAACAAGGCACTGCTGCTACCCAGCTGGGCGCCAAATTTACTTTGGGCTTGTTGATAGATTTTAATTCGCAAAAGGCTTAGTTGTAGCCCTGATTTAGCCGCATAGTAAGCTTTAATACGATTTAAGCCTTGGGCATTCACTTCATATTCGATGCGGGACTCGGCAATCAATTCCATCGCGAAGTACATGATAAACATGATACACGCGGTGACAATCATCAAGGCCATTCCACGGCGATTATTGACCGGTTTGGTTAGGCTGCTGCTGCGAAGTATTTTGCGAACCTTGCTGAGCATTGCTATCCTCCGGGTTGTTAGGGAAGTGAAGTGGGATGACCAATTGCATTGAGTATTTCTTTGTTTTGCTGGATTCTTTTCTTTCAACCGTTACAGAAAGCTCCACAGCCTGAGGAAATTTTCCTTTTGTCGCGGCATCGCCTTGTGCATCTGTGCGCCAATCGTTTACCCAGTCTTGTTTGCCTTTGCCTAGATAACGCAATTTAAACTCAGTGACGTTTTCCAAAAGGACGACTTCATCACCACCTTTGGTGACATCCAGGTCGACATACGGCGAGCTTCGACGCCAAATGCATTTTGAAGCCTCATTTCCGGGGCGCAGGCTGCGGCATTCTTTCAGCGTGTAGCCAACCTCAACAACATCTGCTTGAGAGGTGTTGCGGACCGTGCGAGCATTGTTCATGGTGACAAAGTTAAGCGATTCATTCGTACCAATCCATTGTGTTTCAGGATCTTGGCGAGGAACTTCTCTGGGGGTGCCGGCGTAAGGGTCGGACGATTGTTGGATTGGTCCCGCTTGTGGGAATCCCTGTTGGCCTGGCTGCTGTCCCTGAGGTTGATTTTGCTTTTTGATCAACGTCAGCATTTCTTTTTCAATGTCGCGATAGTGATAAGCGAGGTTGATGTCACGCTCCATCAGGCGAACGGCGTCGCGCATATGGGAAACGTCATCAATTTGATTTGAAAGCTTCGCTTTGGTTTTGATGCTTTGTTGAATAGCTTGCGCAACCAGGACTGTCATCGTTCCTAATATGGTAATCGTAATCATGACTTCAATAAGGGTGAAACCGCTATTTTTTTTCATTACTGCCCCATTCCCGGGACTGAAGGCATTGGGATTTCTTTATCGTAGTCGACGAAGTATTGGGTGGCAGAAAATTCCAGCGGCTTTTTGCCGCCTTTGTAGATCACGGACACTTTGACTTCTTTGATTGTTTTGGAAAGATGTTGAGTCAAAGTCTTCATCATCATCAAGGCCATTTCATCCGCTCCGCCGGCTTGTGCGGTGAGGGTCGCTGAAATATCAGGAACTTCGAATTCCTTTGAGGTCATTTTCCACGAGTATTGAGGATATTCAGAACCGAAATCATCTTCTTTTTCTTCAGGAATTGAATCGAGGGGCTTGTTGGTGTATTCGATTTCGATTTCGGCCATTTTACGCTCTAATAGAGCGGCAACTTCGGTGGATAATTGGGTTTTTCGAACAAAGCCAAAACTACTCCCCCAGGAGTTTGCTAATAGCAAAAGTCCCGAAGAGAGGATCACCATCGCGAGGACGGTTTCAATCAATGTAAAGCCTTTGTTTCTCATCGTTGGATATCCTTTAACGATTGAGCTTTTTCAATAATATCAGCTTGACCCGTTAAAGGATTAAAAACAAGAGTCCAAGTTAATTTATTTCCATCGGAAATCTGGATGGCGGCGGCCTCAACAAAACCCTCTGGGAAAAAGTGAATATAAGCTTTGCCTGAACTGATTGGCTCCTGAGTATTTACTGTTTCTACTTGGGCAAAACGAAAGCCGTCAGGCAGGTCTTTTTCTTTTTTTGTGAGAGATTTATCAATTTGAAAGAGAGGTGGTGGGGCTCCCTCTTCTTTGTCTTTGGATTTTTCGCGTTCCTTTTCGGCAGCATCAGGATCAATAGGCTGAGGTCCGTTGGCCTTTTCGACCCAGTATTTATGGGGCGAGCCTTCCATGTCGATCACGAGACGATAGGTGGAATTTGAGAGGCGAGCTTTGTTGCGAATTTCGCGACTGAGGACCATGAAGTGGCGGGCTGTCGCTTTGATGTTGTTTTGCTTTTTGAAAATTCTCGGGGCCCCGATAGTGATGAGCGCGGCAACCAAGGCCAAAACAATCATCACTTCAATAAGCGTGAAGCCCCGACGATTCATGAGATTACTGGATATCTTCTAAGGAGATGTCAGCGTCGTAACCAGATCCACCTTCGCGACCATCTTTACCCAGACATTTCAATGTGTATTCGTTGCCATTCAATTCGTAAACGAAGTCATGACCCCAAGGATCTTTTGGATCTTTTTTAAGATAAGGTTCTGGACCCCAGTTGCTGCAGTTTGCATCGGCTTTTACGAGGTTCTCAAGAGCTTGAGGATTTTTACCACAGTCTGTGTAGTACATTGAAATTGCGTTTACAATTTGGCTCATTTGGATGCGAGCTTCTTTTTGTTTCGCTTTATCAAGTTGTCCAGTCAAACGCGGAAGTAAGAGGGCAGCGATACCACCGATGATCGCAAGAACGATCATGATCTCGATCAAAGTCATACCCTTGCGGTTACTGATAGGGGACATAATTTCTCCTTGTTAACAGGGGTTAAGAATAACAGACCCTTGCTGGGAGGTAAAGCTTTGAGGGGTTCGTGGTGGTGCAGCACTTGGACCTATGTCGCATAATTTTTCACTCTGTCTTAGTACGAGGGTTCTCATTTTTGGAGTTTAAAGTTTTGAACCTGGCAGATGGGGAGGGTTGAAGTTTTTGTTTAAGTGCAGTGGGTGGTTTATTTGTTGTTTTGGTGGGTGATTTGTTTTTCGTTTGAAAATTGATTTCAATGAAATCAGTTATTTGGATTGTCTTGTTTGAACTTACTTTAAGTGTTGAAAGGCAAGTTATGGGGACTCTTTGTTACTATGTCGCTGCTAGTATCGATGGGTTTATTGCTAAGGAAGATGATTCTCTGGATTGGTTGAATCATATTCCGCAACATAATAGTTTTGTCAGTTTAGAAGGTTCTGCCAATGATATTTTTGAGTATCACGCCTTTTATAAAACGGTGGATGTGATGATGATGGGGCGGCGAACTTTTGATGTGACCATGAGTTTTGCGGAGTATCCCTATCCTGATAAGCGGGCGTTTGTGTTTTCAAGGAACACCTCCCTGCGACCTGAAGTGGCTCATCAAGTTACCATCACATCTCGTGATCCGGGGGAGGTTGCCTGGATGTTGAAAGCAGAAACTCAGGGACGAATATGGCTGGTGGGTGGCGGACATTTGGCTTCGGAGCTTATGACGGCGGGCGCCGTTGATGAGATCATTCTGACGTTGATTCCGACTCTTTTAGGTAAAGGGATTCGGTTGTTTCAAGACGGAAATTTCGAGTCAGAATGGTATCGAAAGGACGTTATCGCCTTAGATAATGGCCTGACGCAGATTCGGTTTTTGAAAAAACCGGAAATTAAAGTACGTCCCTTGGAATAAAAATCCCGGGATAAGGTACGGACATACTTTTGGTAGCAAGACTGCGTCACCAGTGACGCAGTCTTGCTACCAAAAGTATGTCCGTACCTATTAGCCGGCCAAGTTTGTCATTTCGAACATTGGGATCATAACTGCGAACACGATCATTGCGATGGCGAAACCCATGATGACGATAACGACCGGGCCCATTAAACTGGTTAATGCTTCCAATTTGTTTTTAACTTGGAAGTCGAAGGCATCGGAAACTTGGGCTAGCATGTTTTCTAAGTCACCGGTTTTTTCACCGATGTTCACCATGTGGATCACGATC
>JBLMWG010000226.1:0-5353 GCA_050257115.1 Bacillota bacterium | reverse complement strand
CAAGGATGGAGGAGGAACGCATAACTCCCTCAGCTGGATAAACACAGAAAGCACATGCTGAGGGGCCAGTTATTAAAGATCAACTCCCAGTATAAAACTTCCAATCAAACAAACAAAAACCGCAAACGCCATCCCCGCCAAGATGAAATCCTTTTGTTTTATAAACAACACACCCGTCATAAAGACTCGCGCGATCGGCAAGAGCACCAACAATGCCAAACCGACCAAGGAGATCAACATTGCTTTGTCTTGATTAATTAAAGACCACTGGATAGTTTCAAAAAAACTATGTGGTTCATAATTCACAAAACTCGCCAAAAGATCGCCATTATTAAATAGCAGCCAAATCCATCCCACAGCCAAAAAGATGCCAGCAGCCATCACTCCCAAACGTAAGAGCTTACTAATTGTCAATTCTAATTCGTGAAGAGATTGGTTTTGTTCACTTGGACCATTCATACTATCGCAATCCTTTAATAATCATCTGGATAGATACAATCGAAAGAACAACCACAAAGATCTGTCGAATAAGCAAAGCCGGAATTTTCACCATGGCTTTTGCCCCCAAGAATGAGCCAATGATAATCCCCACAGCAACAGGTGCGGCAATTTCAGGACGAATGTCTCCGCGAAGCAAATACGCCCCGGCACTGGCAGAAGCGGTGACACCGATCATAAAATTCGACGTAGCTGAAGAAACCTTAATGGGCAACTTCATAGCACCATCCATCGACAACACCTTCAAAACTCCGCTACCAATCCCCAATAACGCCGACAAAATACCAGCCCCAAACATCATGAAAAGACCTAAGGGAACATGCTCCACTTTATAAGTCTTCCATTTACCATTCTCAGGAAAGCCACCATCCAATTTAAGCTTTTCCGCCCAAGGATGATTGTTGTTTGAAAAATGCTCTTCACGTTTTCTTAGCATCATCAGTGCCGAAAACAACAGGAACACACCAAATAGCAAAAATAAATATTTAGGCCGGATATAAGAAGAAATTAGAAAGCCGACAATAGCACCTGATACCGTTCCAATCTCCAAGAACACGGCCAAACGCAAATTCGTCAAACTGTCTTTCAAATAACTAGCTGCAGCCCCCGAAGATGTCGCAACAATCGAAATGAGACTCGCTGCAATCGCATAGCGAATATTCACATGATAAAGAAGAGTCAGGACGGGTACAATAATGATACCTCCCCCCAACCCAAGAAGCGCCCCCAAAAAGCCGGCTCCAACTGCTGTCAAAAGAAGAAGTATCTCGTACATTATTTTTCCTTACTTAGCACATTCGTAAAGGCGAACGAGGCGCGCACCAAAGTACGTGCCTTTTTTAGAAAGCTGCCAAGGTGGATATGGCAAAAACACCGCCTCCGCACACTGGCCCTTTTGGGCCACGGCCCACTGACGATCCTCAGAAGAGGCCGTAAAAATTTCACCTGTATTCAGATCTTTGATTCCGACTGCAAACGAGAAAACCTTTTCGTTGATCTCTCCACCCGCACGAGCGATCAAAGCCACTGGCAATTCCACACGCTCGACTGCAGTGATTTCACCAACCACCGTCTTAGAGAAAATAATACTGTAATTAGCGATTAACACCCATCCAGCACCGACTAGAACGACGAACACCAAAATGAACTTTAAAAACTTAACAACTGTTCTCATAGCATGGAATTATCGAGGTTTTCTGATTCACGTCAACCAAAAGGGTTCGGGTTCATAGGAACCAGAACTTCGGACTCTTCGTGTCATACCACAAAGACCTTAGGGAAATACTTTCTTGCGACCCGCTTTAGTTTCTGAAGATCTTTTTTTTGCTTCCAGACGCTTGCGCACAGAGCTGCGTGTTGGTTTTGTTGCGACTCTTTTTTTGGGAACGAAGGACGCCTTTTGCAATAGCGCCTGCAATTTTTTTATGCAACTCGAACGATTCTGATCCTGATCACGATGCTCTTCACTGCGAATAATAAGATCGCCCTCTGCAGTCATTTGATTCTTAAGTTTCTCGATCAAACGTGCTTTTTTTTCTTCAGAAAAAGCCTGCGTGTGCAGCAAATTCCAGCGCAAAATCGCCGCCGAGTTTGTACGATTCACGTTTTGCCCGCCCGGCCCTCGCGACCGAGCGTAAGTAAAATCAAACTCATGATAAAAAGCAGAAACATCTATCACTGCGCACCCTGGTTAAAATCTGCCATGGCCTCACCGATCTTCAGATCATTCAAGTAGACCTCATAATGAATAGGAGCTGTTGGATTCACCATCGCACTCACTCCACAATATTTGGTCATCGAAAGAGTCACGGCTTTCATCGCTTGTTCAGGTTTAATCCCTGGTCCCTTAATCAAATACTGAACCCGGACTTCTTTAAAAATAGCAGGATGGGTTTCCCTTGTATCAGCTTGAGCATTCACATCACAGGATTCAAGTTGCACTCTCATTTTTTGCAAAATGGAGGCCACATCCATCCCAGAACAAACACAAATCGCACTCAAAAGCACTTCCTTGGGCGTGGGACCTAGGTCTTTTCCCCCAACCTCAGAGCGACCATCCATCATAAATTTAAAACCGCGAGATTCTGCTTCAAAAGACAATCCGCCAGTCCATCTCGTTTTGCTCTCCATATGACTCATAAACCTCTCCCTGCGTCAGTCCTAAAATACTTTAGCCCCTATAACACACGAAGTAAACCCCCGTAAAATTTGCGTTATCCACCAGAGAGGGGTTACAATTAAGAAGATATTTAATGCTTAAAAGGCCCTTACTCTGAACCCTCCGACACTGATGTCGAGCTGCCTTTTAAGTAACACTTTGGAAGGTTTTTATGATTTTAGTTATTACAGCCCTCGTCACATTACTTGCGGGTGGCGCTTTGGGATTGGTCCTTTTTAAAATCGGTCACGCGCGTACACTGCGCCTGGCTCGAGAGGAAGCACAAGACATCATTGATGAAGCTCAAGAAGCCATCGACCTAAAAGAACTCGAACAAAAAGAACGCATTCAAGAAATTGAAATGGAAATGTGGACGAAGGTGGAACCTGAGATGTTAAAATCTGAGGGACGCATTGAAGATCTTCAGGAAGTCGCAAACGAAAAAAAATCCAAAGCGGACCAAATCGTTCAAGAAGAAAAAAAGAAGCTTCAAGACCGGGAAGCCGATGTCAAAACTCAAGAACAAGCTCTGAAGATCAAAGAGGCAGCACTCAGCAAAATCCGCGAGGAACAAAAAGCTCTGAATAACGAGTTCGTTCAAAAGTTGACAGCAAAACTCAATACGTCAGCTGAAGAGTTCAAAACTGAGCTGAAACTGAAAATGGAAGACGAAGCCACTCGCCGTGCGGCTCGCCTGGGCCAAGAACACGAAGAGGATATGAAGGAGCATGCAGAGACGCGTGCAAAGAAGATACTTTCCCTCGTAATAGACCGTTTTGCTCGTCCTTATTGTGCCGAACGCGGTATCGGCGCAGTCAACTTTCCAGATGCTCATGTTCGCAAACTTTTCTGCGATCCTGCGGGCAACAATATCAAAGCAGTCCAAGACAGTTGTGGCTGCGACATCATTGTTGAAGAAGGTATGGATATGGTCGGCGTTGCGGGCTTCGATCCTGTTCGCCGAGAACTCACTCGCCGAACTTTAGAACGCCTTTTCAAAGAAAAGAAAAACATCACTCCGGACTTTATAAAAAAGATCGCAGAAAACCAAAAAAAAGAGCTCTTTAAAAATATTAAACACGATGGCGATTCCTTGGCTAAAGAGCTTAAACTTGACGGCCTCAATCCCGAGATCCGTCAGATGATGGGATCTTTACGCTATCGTTATTCCTTCACTCAAAATCAGTATTTCCACTGCGGCGAAGTGGGTTGGTTGGCTGGCCTTATGGCCGCTGAGTTAGGACTTGATATTAAAAAAGCTCGTCGCGTGGGAATGCTTCATGACATTGGGAAGTCGATGGATCACGTTATGGATGGTGGACATGCTGTCATTGGGGCGGACTTTATCGCGGCTCGCGGAGAAGCCCCTGATGTTGTTCATGCAGTCAAAGCCCATCACTTTGATGAACAGCCGTCCACGGATCACGCCTTCTTGGTGATCGCTGCAGACGCTATTTCTGGAGCTCGTCCAGGAGCGCGTCGCTCTACAATTGAATCCTACAATCAAAAGGTGTCGGAGTTACAAGATATTGCTCGCAGCTTCCAAGGTGTCACAGATTGCTTTGTTCTTTCCGGTGGGCGCGAATGTCGCGTTCTAGTGAACGGCAAAAAAATAGATGATACTCACGCCCTTGAACTATCTAAGAAGATTGCAGCGAAGATCGAAGAAGAATGCAACTACCCTGGTCAGATCAAAGTTGTCGTCGTACGCGAAACAATTGTGACCGAACAAACACGCAAAGAACTCGCATAATTTTCATTAGATGGCCCCTCAGAGTGTGGTGTGTGTTAATCCAGCTGAGACAGTTATGGGCTCTTCCTCCATCCTTGGAAAGCTGAAAACCGAGCTTCCTGCTCGGTTTTATAAGTTGATTGAACTCTCGGCGATAGGAATCCCATCTGTTTTTTCCATTCCGCGCACGATGCGCGGAATTCAGCGTTCACAGGACGGACGTACGAGCATTTTTGTATTCTCACAGACGTTTAATTAAAATCCCGCCACGTTTCCTCTTTTAGAAGATTCTCACATCTACATCGGTTCAAATAAGTAAGACAAAGACAGGAAACACAGGAGAGTCTCTATGGTCCTAGAAACTACAGCTCCCTCACTGGAGAAACAACGCGTACCTCGCGTGCTAGTAATCGATGACAGCTTGGACTCAGTCAAACTGATGTCCCATATTTTGGATCATTATAAGTGCGACGTCACCATGGCCTTTGATGGCCAGGATGCCATCCCACTTCTTGCCAACAAACACTACGATCTTGTCGTTCTCGATTGGCAGATGCCACAAATGGGTGGACGCGACACTTTGTTGTTGATGGATCGTCTTTTGACCGAAAAGAAGGTCCACAAAATTCGCAAGCCTATACCTGTTGTGATCTACACAGGTCACAGCGAAGAAGAATTGGATTTGCCACTGGTACGTAACTTTTCTTATTTAGGTTTTATCAACAAACGCCAAGCCTTCAGCTCCATGATGCGCTCCTTTAATTTCATCCTAAGATCCATTTAAATCCCGCCTCTGGCACGGAAGCTGGAGCAGCATTTTTGCTGCTCCTTTTCTTGTCACCAGTCTCTTTTATTTGATAATATACATTCCATGAAACCTCCCCCTCTGCCGAGTCCGCTCGGTAACTATTTTCTCTCTTTTTCTAATAATAGCTTTTCAACTCTGGAGTACGCATGGCTGAGCT
>JBLMWG010000225.1:0-7389 GCA_050257115.1 Bacillota bacterium | reverse complement strand
CAAATTTTGGGCATAAAAAAACCGCCTGGTGGCGGTTGATTTATTTGGTAGGGAGTACAGGATTCGAACCTGCGACATCCACCTTGTAAGGGTGGCGCTCTACCAACTGAGCTAACTCCCTGTCCGTTCGAAGGACCCATGTGTATCAAGAATCCTTCACTCTTTGCAATATCTTTTTTTAAAAAAACTAATTTTTTATATCCGAAAGACACGCCTGCTTATTTAGGTCGACTGAAATCTTCACGATCTGCAAATGAACCATGTCTTCCAGATCGTTATCAAGCTCGCCCATAGACAAAACCATCACAGCTTCAGTGTACACGTTGCCTTTTAAAGGAGGCTGTGGAGAATCGGAGGGCTTAAATGCCGTCAGATTCAAGCGGTAAACTTTACCAGATCTGCTAGTCATTTGAGCATAAACCAACGAGCCCTTTTCAACGCCAACCCCAGTTGCGATCACTCGGCAAGTAACACCATCAATTTGTCTTACTTGAACCTGATTCACACCACTTTTAAGCTGAACAACTTTGAAAATGAAATATGAAACGTAGTCGTCTTTTTCAACTTTCCATGTGCCTTGAAGATCCGACCAAGGGAATGGCTGAGCCAAACTCCACGGCCAATGTGTCCAATCATCGCTTGTCGGCATCACATGCTCATCATCAGCTCGAACTTGCGCAAATGCAGACGCCGTAATGCTAGAGAATACTAAGAATATTGCTAATAAAATGCGTAACATGAATCCCCCCTAGTGCTCGAAGTGTACGCGAGCCGCTTTATTCATGTAATAGCCGTTTTTGGCTCTAAAAATATATTTTGGCTTTTCATAATCAGGCTCGATCAATTTACGCAGACGTTTGATCGTCACGTAAATCTTATTGTCGTGAACAGCTGGATCATACGGCTGTTTCCAAACATTTTCGACCAAGAATTCTTTCGAGTAAATTGTGCCTTGGTTCTGGACGAATAAGCGCAATAGATCCAAAAGAATGAACTGATTTTTAAAATCAATACGACCGATCTTTTTCTCGATAACTGAGTGATTCACTTCATCGAAAATAAGATCGAAGTTCGTCTGTGACTCGCCACCGATTTTCTCCGCCAAGGCCTTCGCCATACGCGCAGTTCTGACATGGTTCACAGAGTCGATAGAACGCAAAGCAAGCGTGATATACGTTCTTGCCATGTCTTTATCGCCCATCTCAAAGTAAATATCTGCCAAGGCACCCATCATCACGTTGCTCATCACAACGTTACGAGTTTCTCGAATGATGTCGTAGGCGCGCCACAAAATCTCGATGGCTTCGTCGTACTTTTTCATCTGCTTCAAGATTGATGCGTTTACCAACAATGACGAAGCTTGAAGCTCTGGCATTTTGTAAACCTGGAAGAATACTTGAAGATTGTAGATTTCCTTTAGAGCGTCTGTGGGTCTGCCCACTTTAGGATGAGAGTATGCGTTCGCAAGACCGAAGATCGCGTAACAGATATCCTCTTTAACGTCTGAAGCTAAAGCGATAGATAGAGCTTTTTGCAAATAGTCGATCGCAGTTTCAAATTGGTTTTTGTAAACCGCACAAACAGCAAGAGTGTAGTAAGTTTTGGAATTAAGTTCGAAGCCCTCTTTCAGCACAAGATCTTGAAGTTTGTCCTTGAACTGATTGATTTCTTCGTATTGTTCGCGTTCGGCAAATACGCGCAACATTAAGTGCATACACTTAAGATACTGGGAATAATTTTTCTCGGCGAGATAGCCATCAGCTGCCTCGCGGAGATGTTCCAGTGCAGGACTGAAGTCTCCACGATCGCAGTAAAGCTTGCCGAGCTCAAGAGCGCGATCGAATTGATCCATAAAGTATTAAAACTCCAAAACAAAAGAGTACAGAATTGAAGAGACAGGTTTTGTCAGATTGTTAGGATATCGTCAATGCAAGATGCAGGCTGGTGCTGAAAAAACACGCATAATGCGAATTGATTTCAGCAATTTAATGAAAGCCTTACCGCATAAGGCTTTGGCGGCATGAGTCAAAACCTTAACAAAAGGTGCCTGCTTCTTTTTCCGAAAAAGAAGCAGGCACCTTTTGACCTTTTAAAAAAGGAAAGGCTGGTATTTCTACCAGCCTTTCTTTGAAATCTAATTTTCGATTTCTAGCTACTCCGACGGGCGGAGTGCAAACCCGCGTGAAGCTGATTTAGTGGTGAACCACATTTTGTTGACCCGTGTACTGAGCCTTGATGCCGTACTCGCGTTCCTTTTGGATTTTGAAGATCTCTTTTGGATTTTTGATATCCAAAGCGTTGATCAACACTTGATCCACATGGTCCACAAGGATGACCTTCAAGTCTTTCATCACTTCCCTTGGGATGTCCTTAAGATCTTTTTCATTCTCTTTCGGACAGATGATCATCTTGATGCCCCCGCGGTGAGCCGCAAGAACTTTCTCTTTCAAGCCACCAATTGCCATCACACGACCGCGAAGAGAAACCTCACCTGTCATCGCAACTGTGCGTTTTACAGGGATCTTCGTGATTGCGGACACAATCGAAGTGGTCAAGGCGATACCCGCTGAAGGACCGTCCTTAGGAACAGCACCCTCCGGCAAATGGATGTGCACATCGATGTTCGCGAAGTACTCTTTATCCAAACCGAACAAAGGACCTCTTGAACGTACATAGCTCATCGCTGCCGCACAAGACTCTTTCATCACATCACCCAGTTGACCAGTCACTGTGAACTTACCTTTACCAGGTACGACGCTCACCTCGACTGCCAACAAATCACCGCCCACTTCCGTCCAAGCCATACCGTTTGTGAGACCAATTTCGTTCTCAGATTCGATTTGACCGAATTTGTATTTGTGCGGCCCAAGCAACTCAATCAATCTCTGAGGTGTTACAACGTAACCATCAGATTTTTTCTCAGACTTCTTGTTAGCCGTTGCAGTTTTTGAACCTTTTTTCGCAGCAGCAGCGGCTTTTTTACCAGTCGTTTCTGCTTTAAAGCTCTCTACTGTTTCGCCCATCACGATGTCTTTTGCGACCTTACGGCAAACGTTTGCAACTTGTCTTTCAAGATTACGAACGCCAGCTTCGCGAGTGTAGTAACGGATAATATCGCGAATAGTGTCATCTTTAAGGCTGACCTTATATTCTTTCAAACCATGGTTCTCCAACTGTTTTGGAACCAGGTAATTTTTTGCAATCGCGAACTTCTCCTGCTCGATATATCCTTCTAGCTGAATAATTTCCATACGATCCAAAAGAGGTCTTGGAATTGTATGAAGACTGTTCGCCGTCGCAATGAACATCACTTTTGAAAGATCGTACTCAACTTCCAAGTAGTGATCCTGGAAAGTCGCATTTTGTTCTGGATCTAACACCTCAAGCATCGCTGCAGAAGGATCCCCTCTGAAGTCATTCGCCATTTTGTCGATTTCGTCCAGAAGAACCAGTGGATTCCCCTTATCAACCTTGCGCAAAGCTTGGATGATTTTACCTGGCATCGCACCTACGTATGTTTTTCTGTGACCGCGGATCTCCGCCTCGTCTCTTACGCCACCCAATGAAATACGTGCGAAAGGACGATTCAAAGATTCAGCGATAGACTTCGCCAAAGATGTTTTACCTACGCCCGGAGGACCCGCCAAACAAAGGATTGGCCCCTTCATGTCTTTCGAAATCGAAAGAACAGCTAGGTACTCAAGGATACGGTCTTTAACTTTCTCAAGTCCGAAGTGCTCGTCATCCAAAATGCGTTTTGCATTTTTAAGATCATGTTTTTCTTCAGAGTAATCAGCCCATGGAAGAGACAAGATCCAGTCGATGTAGTTGCGAACTACTGTCGCTTCAGCAGACATTGGTGACATCATTTTGAGTTTTTTAATCTCTTTCATCACTTTGTCTTTAGCTTCTTGAGACATCTTTTTGTTTTTGCATTTAATCTCAAGGTCTTGAAGCTCAGCTTGATAGTCGTCTTTCTCTCCAAGTTCTTTCTGAATGGCCTGCATTTGCTCATTCAAATAGTATTCTTTCTGAGAGCGCTCCATTTGTTTCTTCACGCGAGTGCGGATCTTTTTCTCCACTTCAAGGATCTCGATCTCGCCCGTCATCAAGTTCAACAAATGCTCCAAACGCTTGCTTGGATCGATGATCTCAAGAACCGTTTGCTTATCTTCAAGCTTCAAATTCAATTGAGCTACGATGATATCCGCAAGCTCCCCTGGATTTTCGATGGTAGAAACTCGCATCAAAATCTCTGGCGGGATGCGTTTATTCAATTTCACGTAGGTTTCAAATGTCGTTTTAACGGAACGAACAAGGGCTTGCGCCTCAACAATGTTCGCTGCATCCTCATCCAAGGCCTCAACAGCCACAGTGAAGAAATTATCGTTGTTCACGAAATTCTTAATCTTTACACGACGTTTACCTTCAACCAAAACCTTCACAGTTCCATCCGGCAAGCGAAGAAGCTGGATGATCGTACCCACTGTACCGACAGAGAAGATATCTTTGGGTTCAGGATTGTTCGTTTTAGCGTCCTTTTGTGCCGCCAACACGATATCTGTTTGTTTGCTCATCGCCTCTTCGAGAGCGTTGATGCTCTTTTCGCGACCTACAAACAAAGGCATCATCATATGTGGAAAAATGATGAGGTCTCTTAGGGGCAAAAGTGGTAGTTGTTGTACTTTTCCCTCGCTCATATCCTCTCCCTCCCTTGGGTTAACGAGCTTCTTGCATTATTAAGACAAGAGGATCTTCATTCCGGTTAATATTCCTTTAAAAACCTTCGCGAATCCTATTCTTAGCTTAACTATGTGTACGATTGCTGGGAAGTAAATATGTGAGGAACAAGAATAAGACTGGCCCTTGTCAGCATCTTATTTCTGCTTGTTTATTAAGCAAAATACAATCTCGATAAATTATCTTGTTTGTGCCTAAAATTGAGATTCTTTCTGAAATGTAATACCCAGGAGCAAGATTTTCGTCCCTTTTTTCCGCAATTTGCACGATAAGTGCAGAGTGACACGTAATGATTCCAACTGGGTTCGCACCAACTCTCTGAGTCTCAAGCTTCTGATTGCAACTTGGGCCGTAAGCTCCTTCGCGACGTTATTATTAACGGCGGGGCAACTCATTTTGGACTATCAAAAAGATTTCGATAAGCTCCAAAACAACTTTTCCATCATCAAAAATTCTTACCTAGACTCCATGGCGGAGCACTTGTGGTCCTACGATACTCGTCTGTTGGAAATCCAACTTGACGGCCTAAGTCGCTTACAAGGTGTCAGCTATCTAAAACTCGTAGCGGACAATAAAACGATTTATGAGACGGGTCGATCAGATCCCACCGACGACAGCCATCGCCGCTTTGATATTCTACATAAGAATACCAACGAAACTTTAGGCACCTTGGATGTGGAGTTGGATCTCAGAAATTTACGTGAAAAGTACTTTCATGAAGCGATCTGGATCTTTGTCCGCCAGGCCGCCAAAACACTCGTCGTGGTGTTCTGCTTGTACTTCATTTTTAACCGCATCGTCGTCGTTCACATCAAAAACATTGCCGAGCATTTAAAGACTCATCCCAAGGACGTCAGCACGCTCAAATTGAACCGACCAGCACATACTGAAAAAGATGAGCTCGATATCTTGGTTGATTCCATCAACCAATTTAAAATCGAACTGGTTGAGGCTAATAAGCAGCTTGAACAACTCAATCAAGCTCTTGAACAAAAAGTAGCCGACCGAACACGTGAGCTGACAACAAAAAATCAAAGCTTAGAAAAAGCCATGTTTCAAATCAAACGCATGCAAGCTACCCTTGTGGCTCAGGAAAAACTGGCCTCCCTCGGAAGTCTCACGGCCTCCGTGGCGCACGAAATCCGTAATCCATTGAATTTCGTTTTGAATTTCAGCGAACTTTTAACCGAGTCCGAGGATACAGAAGAAGTGCGCGAGATCAGTCGCGTTGTCTTGAAACACAGCCAGCGTATCGACCAAATTGTACGCTCCATGCAGATCCTGTCTGGTTATGACAGTGATATTCTAGAAAACGCGGACATTAATGAGATTGTAAAAAAAGCTTATCAGCAAACCATCTCTACCCGTGCTTTAGGATCTAGTTACATTCCACCAAAGGTCACTTATCGTCTTGTCGACAATGCCCAAGCTCAGGTCTACTCAATTTCTTTACTGCGGGCGTTGTCGAATATTATGGATAATTCGATCCACGCTCTGGAAAAGAAAGTTCTTTCTGAAAAAAATTTCGAGCCAGAACTTACCATTTCCACTGCGGTTCGTGGCGATACTATCGAAATTTCAATTCGCGATAATGGCATCGGAATTCCGACAATTCTTGGTGAAAAAATCTTTGATCCTTTTCTGACCACAAAGGCCCCAGGAGAAGGATCTGGTCTTGGTTTAACCGTAGCATTTAATATTGCGCAAAAGCATGGCGGTACCTTAAAGTACACCAGTGAACCTGGCCAATGGACGGAGTTTGTTATGTCTATCCCCATCATTCACGAAAGATTTCATGCATGATCCACATAGTAATAGTAGACGACGAAGCAGACACGCACTTGCTTTACAAATTGAAATTTAAGAAGTTCTTTGCCTCTCAAGGCGAAGTGCATCTTGTATCATTTCTAAATGCAGCTGATTGCCTGACCTATCTCCGCCAAAAAGACACGCCTGCGGTTGATCTTATTATGTCCGATATTAACATGCCCGATATGGATGGTTTTGAACTTTTACAGGAAGTCCGAAAGTTCAACTCCAAGGTTCCATTTTACATTGTCAGCGCCTATGAGTCCTCGGAGTTTAGAAATCGTGCGGAACAATTAGGTTCTCAACGCTTCTTAAGTAAGCCAGTGGATTTCAATGTGCTCGGTGAAGCTCTAAAAACAGATCTCAATCTTAATTTCTAACTTTTCCATTTTTTATTGTTACACAAACTAAATTAAAACATGTAATCCGGCGAAGGACGTGTTTTAATTTGATGGTTGTAGCTAAAGATTCGTATAAATAAAATGCTCGAATACCCATAATTTCAAGGAGGAATTTATGATGAGGTTCGTTCTGCCTACGGTATTGACTCTTGCAAGTGCATTTGCTTGGGCAACGCCCTTAACTCCAGACAATATCCTAGGCCGCTATAAAGTTGACGCATCTTATATGTTTCAACATGCTTACATGAAAATTCATGTCATTAACAAACAGGAGTTCGACATCACTCGCTACTATCCAAATGGCAAAGAGGACCCAACATGTCAGGGGACTTATAGCTTTGGGGAAAACGTATACCTTGATGAAGCGGGCTTCCTGGCAGGCGGAAAAACCTTTAAAGGTGTTTTTACTTGCCCAGATGATCGCTCAAAACAATATGAC
>JBLMWG010000224.1:0-2962 GCA_050257115.1 Bacillota bacterium | reverse complement strand
ATAAAGGTAATGACTTCTTCAAATCGTTCTTGAGAAAAATATAGCGAAAAGGTACGGACATACTTTTGGTAGCAATAACGCGTCACGAGTGACGCGTTATTGCTACCAAAAGTATGTCCGTACCTTTTAAGTCTCTTTGGTGAGAGTGAGATGTTTCAATAAAAGAGGGACGGCTTCGTAGGCCAGATTTAGAATCACCGGGCCGAATAGCAGTCCCGGAATCCCCATGACAAGGACGGCGCCGACGACGGATGTGAACCCCAGGATCGGGGAGATTTTGCTGTCGCCTTTGCCGCCGGCTAGATAAGGTTTCAATACGTTGTCGATGGTGCCAGCGATAATGGAAATCACAACCATACCAACAGCTCCACCTATATGCCCTTGAATGAATGCTAGAATAGCCAGGACGAAGCCAACCGGTCCTGCGCCAATGATTGGAATAAATGAAAAGACAAAGGTGATTGTGACAATCAGCCAGAAGTCCCAGTCGCCAAAGGCCAGGGAGCCAAGCCCTACCACCGTCGCTTGAATGAGTCCGATGGTGATTGTTGAAAATAGTGTGATTTCACATGCGCTTTTTACAATGTGGACCATGGATTGTGTGAGCTCTTTGTCCACGAGGCTGTATTTTTCAACAAGAGATTTGATGAAATCAGACTTCCAAAGTAGCAGGCCGACGAAAATAGTGAAGATAAAAAATTGAAAAGCAAGACCTGGGATCTGGGTAACAATCGTACTTGAGTAACCTACAATCCACTGAGCGGCCTGGTGAGTGGAGTTTTCAAAGATGTTTGTTGCCTGGACTGCAAGATCAGAACCCGTGAGTCTTTCAAATTTTTGCAAGATAATCAGCAGCCATTGTTTCAGGAGATTGAATTGCTCGATGACTTTTCCAGCCTCCAGGTTTTTGGCATTACTGATGTTGACGATGACTCGATAGATGGCGAGTCCCAGTGGAGCCCAGAAAAGAGTTAGAATAAGAAAAACAGTGATGAGAGCCGAAGCTCCTTGGGATATTTTAAAGCGTTGGCTGGCTTTGCGAACCAGATTATCAAGTCCCAGAGCAAAAACGCCGGCCAAGATGAGAGGTGGGAGAAATGGCAGATTGATAAACACAAAGCCGCCAGAAATCGCGAGTAGGAAAATCCAAACTATAATATTCGATTTTGATTTTAAAACTTCAATCATAGATTAAATGAATACATGTTTTTTTAAGGTTAGCAAGGGGAACTCGGTTGCCTGGGATTAGATATCAGGTTTAGCATGAGGAGCGGAGGCTCTATGTTTCAATACACTCTGATTACCGGCGCGAGCAGCGGCATTGGTTATGAATTCGCAAAAGTCTTTGCCGAACGAGGGCATCACTTGATTTTAGTGGCTAGAAGCCGGGATGTTTTGGAGAAGCTTGCAGAAGAGTTACATAAGGCCTTTAAAGTAACGGTGCAGGTTGTTGTCGCTGACCTTTCTTTAGATGAAGAGTGTTTAAAAGTTTACCGTACTTGCCAAGAAAACGAATGGGCTGTTGAAAATCTTGTTAACAATGCGGGCCTTGGTGATAATGAGGCCTTTGTAGATAGTGATTGGAAGAAACAAGAGCAGCAGATTCATCTTAATGTCAGCGCTCTGGTGCGTTTGACTCATTTGTTTTTGCCAGCAATCGTGAAGCAGCGTCGTGGTGGTGTTTTGAATGTGGCTTCGACGGCGGCCTTTCAGGCGGGACCTTTTATGGCAGTCTATTATGCCACAAAAGCCTTTGTTTTGAGTTTTTCCGAGGCTCTGAGTGAAGAACTCCGCGGGACAGGCGTGACGGTCACGGCCCTGTGTCCTGGTCCCACGGAATCAAAATTTCAAAAGGTCGCGGGCTTGGATGATGCAAAACTCTTTGAAGTGTTGCACATTCCCACGTCCCGAGTTGTAGCGGAGTATGGTTATAAAAGTTTCCGCTTAGGTAAAAGGGTCGCCATCCATGGCCTTATGAACAAACTTGGCGTCCAGCTCTTGCGCATCAGTCCACGTTTTTTAGTGGTGCGCATAGTTCGTCTGTTACAAGAAGGTCGTCGTTAGCGAGACAGGAATTGAACCCCGAGTTCTTGAGTGCAGGTGTCTTCATTCCACCGCGACCAGCGTACTTGGGCTTCCATGGAAACAAACTCGCCTTCTTTGTTTTGATAGGTCAAGTTCACGAAGTCTTTCGGAGCGTAAAAAGGTACTTGGATTTTCATGCAAGACCCTGCCATCGAAAGATTCTCAAAACTCCCACCCAGAATCGGCTGAAAGCCTTTGTTCTGATCGCCCAGTGGGAGTTTTGAGGGACTGAGCATGCCTCGGGTTGCGTGGGGCTCACGCTTTTCTTCGCGCAATTGAACCGTTTTCCCATCTAAATATTTATGGATTGTTTTCATGAGGCCGTTTTCTTCTGTCTTCCAGAGGACAATGAATTGATTGTCAGTTTTGAGGCGAATTTTCATGTTGCTGGAAAGTTCATTGACCACAAAGACGACTTTCAAATTTTCAGTGGTTTTTTGCAGGTGAGAATAGAGTTCAAAATGACGAACTTCTAAAAATGGCAAATAGGCCACGATGATTTTTTCCTGACTAGGGATCGTTTGCATGATCTCCCGCAGTTGATATGGACTTTCCACAATTCGGGAATCCATAGATTTGTCTTTTTTGATTTGGTTTGGAAGTTGAAAAATACCTGTTACGAAAATAGATGCTTTCATCGCGTCCCCCTTGCGTTGTGTTTTAAGGACAAAGCAAGGAGGACGCCAAGTTTATCTCAAGCATAAGCGGGGGCGAACGGAAATCCTTAGACACCTGTTAGGTTTCTAACAACAGTCTTTTGAGTCTAACAGGGGTGTTATGTTTGAGATGGGGGCTGGTGGAGGGTTCTGCGGGAGGGGCCAGTTCATGTGTGTTGCATCTTGTGAGATAGCGGTAGAAAGATGAATAAAGGCCACCC
>JBLMWG010000223.1:0-6605 GCA_050257115.1 Bacillota bacterium | reverse complement strand
CCCTCGAGCAAGATGTGTTCATTTCAAAGTCCGAAAGTTTGAGTCATGCCTTCGCTGAAATCTTGGCGGTGACACGATTGAATCTTATCGAACAGGCTGAAAAAGAGCAGGCCACTTTAGTGAGCCTTTCTTTCCGCGAAGAACGCGGTTGGGGATTTTCTTGGAACAATAAGATTTCTCCGGAGCAGATGTTGATTCGGCATGGTCAGTTCTTAGAAGCCTTCTTGCATGATCGGGACAATTTTGCGTTATTGAAGGCAGAATTCGAATGGCTGCGTGTTGCTAACTGCGAAGCGGATTTTTCCCATGAATCCTTTAAAGTCGCCAAAAATCTATCAGCACGCAACTTCGCGGAATTGTCTGAAAACCTTGCGTTGGCAAAAGGTCAACGGCTCGAGTCAGGAAGTTTTTTGAATTCCGTAACGATCCATAATCTAAGTCAAAAATTTTGTGTCTCGCAGATCCTTGCCGTTCCAGGATGAAACTTTAGACAGAATTACTCCACCGTAACGAACGGGAAGGGGTGGCTGCCATAGGGTCCCGATTAACGGGAATTCTCTACAAAATGATGCACTTCAATTGAAGAACAGCCTTGCTTTGCTTTACAAAAGAGTGGTTCTTTGTGATGGGTTGAATGGATATAGAGAATCACATATTAGAGGGCATATGAATCTAAGGCATTTTGGACTTTTAACTGTGTTGGGTCTTTCTTGGATGAGTTTTTCTCTTAGTGCGGGAGCTGAACCAGTCATCATTCCGCAACCCGCGCAGTTCTGTATGCAAACTTATAATGCCTATGGGCCTCTGTATGCTCCTGCCACAGAAGAACGCATGAGTTGGATTGGGGCCCTGTTAACTGGAATGCCTCGTTGTTCTGTGATCCAATTGCAAGAAGTCTGGAACAAGTCCAACATTGATCAAATTGAAAGCTCGGTGAGAGATCAGTACTTCATCAGCTCTCCAAATCGGCTTCAGCGTATTGGTGTGATGTCGCTCTTTGATTCAGAAATCAAATCGACGGAAACGAACACTTTTAAAGTGAACAGCGAAGGTAGTTTGCTGGATACGATCCGCAAGGCATTGGATGTTAAAAAGGCATTTCACGTTGTGCGTACAGGGCTGTATGCGATGAACGAGGATTTTTATTTTATCAATGCTCATTTGCACCCTAATAGTCAGGCAGTTCGTCTTACGCAAATTTTGGATATACTTGAGTGGCGTCTGCGACATCAAGACTTCAAGGTTTTGATGTCCGGGGATTTCAATGCTGACGAAACTTCATTCGAACGTGAGTTTATGATGGGGACTATGGGGTTGCATGACTCTCTCCAGGAATCCTTTGGTGGGCGTTATCCGGATAAGCTTTGTACTTATTGCGCTAACAATCCTCATAGCTGGCGTTTGGATAACCATGTTCTGGACTATATTTTTGTCTCCAATGTTGGTGGCGCTGAGACACATCTGAAAGTGCAAAGTGGAGAAATCAATATGCGCGGACCCTTGCGTGAGCCTTTGTCAGATCACTATGGAGTCCGAGTCTATTTTACTTTGGAACTTGGTCAGAACCTGTTGATGCAGGCCCAGCAAGAAATTCAACGAAGCGCCATCATAGCTATTTTGGATCGAGCGGCATTGGTGTTGTCGACACAAAAGGCTCCGGAGTTTTCTCCGTATGCCCAGAAAGTAAAAGCGCTGAAACAGCAATTGCTTGAAAAGCAAGGCGAGTTCAACGCTTACTTTGAGAGATTTAATTAGATATTAATCCAAGTGTTTCGGAGTGAAGGCCTCTGGGAAAAGATCCCCAAATTTGAAGGTCTTCATTTTTCCTTGCAGATTCGCCGTGTAGATTACAGTCTCTTCGGAGCCAAATTCCGCGATGACCTGTCGGCAGAAACCACACGGAGGCCATGGTTTATCAGCATCACTGATCACCATGACTTCTTTGATTTCTTTTTTTGCACCTTCAGAAACGGCTTTAAAAATAGCAACGCGTTCCGCGCAGACCGTTCCGCCAAAAGAAGCGTTTTCTACGTTGCAACCAGAATAGATTTTACCATCGCCAGTTAAAATAGCGGCACCAATAAAGGCGTTAGAGTAGGGTGCATGGGCATATTTTTGTGCTGTGCTAGCGGCGTCGTAAAGTTTTTTTTGTAAATCCGTCATAGTCATCTCCAAATCAGAATTTAAAGCGGTCTTGTAGTGTCTTGAAGGTGCCGCATAGATGTCAATACGTAGCTTCCAATAATTTGGACAATGCGATCAGGGGTAAGCCTTGAATGGCCGTGAAGTCCTCACTTTCGATTTTATCAAAAAGCATGATGCCATGTCGTTCAATCTTATAGCTTCCTGCGCAGTCTATAGGCATATCTAGGTCGACATAATGTTCCACCTGTTCGCGCGAAAGTTTTTTCATGTGCATGCGGGTGATGTCCGTGTAGGGAATTGCCTTTTCTTCATCATAAATACAAATGGCTGTGACCAATTCGTGCACTTTGCCTTGCATCGACAGCAGCTGTTCAATGGCTTTTTCCCGGGTGTGGGCCTTGCCAATAATACGCCCCTCAAAGGAAACCAGTTGATCCCCGCCAATAACGACTTTTCCTGCGCCTTTAAGGCTGGCTGCTTTGAGCTTTGCCAGGTGTTCGGCTAAGGCGCGTGGCGCCATGGAGGGGTCTTTCTCTTTATCTTCATCGATAGCAGGGGGTTGTGCCGTAAAAGGCACTGCTAAACGAGAGAGAAGTTCTTGTCTGTACTTGGAAGTGCTGGCCAGGATCAGTTGCTTTTTCATGTTATCAGTTATATTTCAAATTAACTGTAAAAACTATAAAAACAGAGTCTTTACAGGGAAATTGCGGTAAAGGCTAATCCATGACTAACAAACATCTTCCCGACGTAGCAAAAGAAATCCACACCGAAAAATTCGCACCTATAGATTGGGTTGGAATGGGTTCGATTGAGTTGCCCATTATGCTTCGTCAGTCGGATGGCGTGTATCGCATTCCTGCGCGCGCTGATGCCAAAGTCAGTCTGGATAAAAAACCGTCTCGCGGTATTCACATGTCGCGTCTGTATCTGATTACTCAGGATGTTCTTTCTAAAAACGAAATGTCCTTGGCGCTTTTGGGGCAGGCGACAGATCAATTTTTGCAAACCCACGAAGACCTTTCAAGCCAAGCTCTGGTGCAAGTTCAGTTCGAAGCTCCACTTGTTAGAAAAGCATTGAAGAGTGATAACCAAGCGTGGCGCTCTTATCCTGTGGTGTTGTCGGCCTTGAATGTCAATGGAGTGAAAAAGTATTTCGTCGAAGTGATCGTAACATACTCCAGTACATGTCCTGCCTCTGCGGCCTTATCTCGCCAATTGATCCAAGATAATTTCAAACAGCAGTTTGGAAACTCCAACGTCAGCTTCGATGTGGTTCATCAGTGGTTGGGAACGACTCAAGGGATTGTGGCGACTCCTCATGCGCAAAGAAGTTTTGCTCGCGTGAAAGTTGAAGTGGGCCCGAACTATGATTACAGCCAATTGATTGATCTGGTTGAGGAGGCTTTGCAAACAGCGGTTCAAGGAGCGGTAAAGCGTGAAGATGAGCAAGAGTTTGCGCTTCGTAACGGACAAAATTTGATGTTTTGTGAAGATGCAGCTCGCCGTGCGAAAGAAGCTTTGGATGTTCACCCGGAAATTTTGGATTACGTCGCTGAGTTCAGCCATGTAGAAAGTCTGCACCCTCATAATGCTGTTTCCCATATCTCTAAAGGGCAAAGTTTACGCAGTTTTTGAAATCTAACTGATAATCATTCTTATAAAATTGGACTTTTAAGGGGAGCGTGACCTATAAAGGAACCTTCAAGGTGGTATTAATGGGTCGCGAATCAAATCCTATTCCAGTTCTTCCAAGGCAGCACGATGAAGACATTATTATTCATCATGATCCGTTTGACGAAGCAGAGCTTAAAAAAATAATTCGCGCTCTCAATTTAAAGGTCACCGGCCAGCGTTTGGCGATTCTTAAAACCCTTCATGAGGGGCGTCGTCACGTAACGGCTCAAGAACTCTACGAAAAGCTCGCTAAAGATCATCCTGAAATTGGCTTTGCGACGGTTTATCGTTTTCTGCGTACCTTGACCGAGGGCAACTTCGTAACTGAAGTCCGTATGGGTGGTTTGCCAGCTCGATACGAGTTAACCCCTAAAGGTCACCATGACCACTTAACTTGTGTGAAGTGTGGTAAGATCTGTGAATTTGAGAATCGCGCCATTGAGCAACTCCAAGAAAAAGTCGCGAATCAATTCGGGTTCGCGCTGACTCATCACATCCTAGAATTGTACGGTGTTTGCCCTGAGTGCCAAGCAAAGGCTTCTCTCTAGGTTTTTCGTCGCGGAAGGTGATTCTGAATTGACGAGATGGGGACTTCCGACCATTGTGATGGCTTAACACCCATTCAGAAGAGAGTTCTAATGAAATCAGTTACAGAATTTCCGTCGTTTACTCTAACTAAAGGTCTTGCTCAAAAGGCAGCTTTGACTGGTAAAACCCCTGAAGAAATCCAAGCAAGTCTTGGTGAATCTTTCAAATTCGAAGGTGAAAAGCTGACTCACTTCGTGAACGCTCTTGAGGTTGCTGGCGCGAACACAGCGAACTTGAAACGCGTTGTTGTTATGAGTTTGAATGAAGGCGAAAAAGCCCCTGCTAAAGCTGTTCAGGTTGAAGCATTCCACTATGTTCCAGAGTTCATCGTTACTGCAAAACCAGTAGTTGCCCATGATAAAGATTCAAAAGGTCGTGGCAAAGGTCCTCGCGGTGGCGGTAGGGGTGAGAAAAAAGGTGGTTCTCCATGGGGTATGTCTCCTGAAGAATTGGCTGCAAAAAAAGGTAAATCTGCGGCGGCGCCTAAAGCTTAGTTTTGAGCTAAGATTTTAAAGAGCAATTTCCTAAGAAAGCCTGCATCACAAATGCAGGTTTTCTTTTTTAAAGGTCTTCTGATCGAATGGACTTGTGATGCGCCAGGGCGTTTGGGCAGGGTCTTGTGCCCCGGGCGGCTAGCGCGTACACTGCTCCTTATGTCGCAAATTGATGATGGAATCATAGTAAAAGGTGCTAAAGAGCATAATCTCAAAGACGTCAGTGTTACGATTCCACGTAACAAGATCACCGTGTTTACAGGGTTGAGTGGAAGTGGGAAATCGTCTTTGGCATTCGATACAGTCTATGCAGAAGGACAGCGCCGTTATGTCGAAAGCTTATCGGCTTATGCGCGAAATTTCCTTGAGCAATTAAAAAAACCTGAGGTCGATTCCATCACAGGTCTTTCTCCAGCTATTGCCATTGATCAAAAATCTGTCAGTACCAATCCGCGTTCGACCGTTGGAACGGTGACAGAGATCTATGACTTTCTTCGCTTGTTGTATGCAAAGGTGGGTGTGCCAGAATGCCCGACCCATCATATTCCTGTTAGCAGCCAAACTCCGCAGCAAATTATTGAAGATGTTTTCAAAAAGGGCGTGGGAGCAAAGTTTTATGTTTTGGCCCCTATGGCCTCTGGAAAAAAAGGGGAGTTCTTAGCGGAATTCCAGCGTTGGGCAAAAAAAGGATTCGTCAAAGCCAAAGTCGACGGCAAGATGATTGATCTTGATAAAGCGACGAAGCTTGCGAAAACCAAAACCCATGATATCGACTTGGTCGTGGATCAATTGATTCTTAAAGACACTTTAAAACACCGTCTTTCTGAGAGTGTCAACACCGCGTTGTCTATGGCGAATGGTCGTGTGATCATTGAAACGCTGAATGGCGAGCGCACATCATATTCTTTACATTCAGCATGCCCTGAGTGTGGTTACAGCTTCCCAGAAATTGAACCGCGGATGTTCAGTTTTAATAATCCTCGTGGTGCCTGCGAGACCTGTAACGGTCTGGGGACGATGGATCTTGTTGAAGAAGAGCAATTTTCTGACAGCGAAGTCGGCGGCAAAAAACTTGATAAGGTTGTCTACAAATACAAAGGCAAAAAGACCTCTGACGAAGACGACGAAGAAGCTGAAGAAATGGTTTTGCACGATTGCCCGGACTGCCACGGTTCGCGCCTTCGTCCCGAAGCTTTGAATATCAAAGTCGGTGAACGCAATATTTCTGAGCTCGCAAAAATGAGTTCTGCTGATTTACGTGATTGGATTACGGGGCTTAAATGGCGGACCAAAGACCAATTGATTGCTGAAAAAATTAACAAGCAAATCGTCGACCGGCTCGATTATTTGATTCGTGTCGGCTGCTCCTACTTATCTATGGACAGATCATCGCGCACTCTGTCTGGTGGAGAGGCTCAACGCATTCGCTTGGCGACCCAGGTTGGATCGTCTTTGATAGGTGTATTGTATGTCATGGATGAGCCGAGTATTGGTTTACATCCCCGAGATCATCATCGCCTGCTCGACATCATCGGCGAACTAAAAGATCGTGGTAATACGATTCTGTTGGTTGAGCACGATGAGGATACGATTCGCTATGCTGATTTCGTTGTGGACCTGGGACCTCGTGCTGGTCGTTTGGGCGGAGAAAAAATGGCCCAAGGAACTCCGGCAGAGCTGGAGGCTAATCCTAATTCTTTAACC
>JBLMWG010000222.1:0-13176 GCA_050257115.1 Bacillota bacterium | reverse complement strand
AAGTCGGGCAAAAATTCTCTATGTCATCAGCACCACTGAGCAATGTATTCCAGTTTTCTAAGATAATTTTTTGCAAATAGGCCGACCAAAGAGCGCGCTCTGGTTTACTGGATGTTTCCCAAGCCAGCGCCTCCATTTTGTAGGCGGGCTCAGGTGTTGGTGTCAGAACCGGTGTGGTGATCTCGCCACTGGATGAGTTATTCCCGGCAGCTGCGTCTGAACTTTGGATTGAACTTCCCTTGTTCACTCCGGGAAATTGGCTGGAATTTGAGCAAGCTGTTAACAGGACTAAGAGCGAAAACAGGCTGGCGGCAAATACATTCTTTTTGACGTCATGATGTCGTAACTTTGTATGCATGAGGGCCCCCAAGGAGTTGATAAAGCAACATGGGGGCCATGTGAGACTGTGATAAATTCTCCGTAAGTTGAGTTTTTTGTGTATACTTTTGAGGTTGCCTATTTTCTTAGCAGATTATTTTAAAATTTTTCGCGCATCTCGACAGATTTCGAGCTATATAGGGTGCCATGATTCACTTATCAAATATCACAAAGCAGCAGGGTAATAAGGTTCTCTACCGTAACGGATCTTTCCAAATCAATGCGGGAGAAAAAATTGGTCTAGTCGGTCTTAACGGCACCGGGAAGACGACTATTTTCCGTATTATCACGGGCGAGGAAGGTTACGAAGGCACCGTTTCAAAATCGGACAAAACCGTGATCGGATATTTCTCGCAAAATATCGAAGATATGCGCGGACGCTCTGCTTTGGAAGAAGTGAAGTCGGCTATTGGCAATATTGGGGCGATGCAAACTCGCATGCAAGAATGCGAAGCTAAACTTGCTGATCCGGATTTAGATCCCGATGAAATGATGAAGATCCTGGAAGTGTACGGAGAGATGCAGGGAGAATTCGAACGCCTGGGTGGGTACGACCTTGAATCTCGTGCCGCGGAAATTTTAACAGGTCTTGGTATTGGTCCTGAGGACTATCATCGTCCCACAGAAAGCTTTTCAGGTGGTTGGAAAATGCGCATCGCTTTGGCGAAAATTCTGGTTTTGAATCCAGAAGTTTTGTTGATGGACGAGCCGACGAATCACTTGGATGTTGAATCCATCATCTGGCTAGAAGAATGGTTGGTAAACTTTAAGGGTGCGATTTTGATGACATCGCATGACCGTGATTTCATGAATCGATTGGTGAGCAAGATTGTGGAAATTGCGAATAAGACGATCACTGTTTACGGTGGTAACTACGATTTCTATGAAAAAGAACGTGAAATTCGTAAAGAACAATTGATTGCGGCGGCCAAACGTCAAGAAGACATGCTGGCCAAAGAAGAAGAGTTCATCGCTCGTTTTGCAGCCCGTGCTTCCCATGCGGCGCAAGTGCAATCACGCGTGAAGAAACTTGAAAAGATTGATCGTATTGAAATTCCTGAAGAAGAATCGGAAATTAAATTTGAATGGCCAGTTCCACCACGTGGTGGTGACGAAGTTGTTAAATTGGAAAACCTGGCTAAAATCTGGAAGCGTGATGATGGCAAAGAAAAGTCTGTCTTTGCAGGTGCCAACGCCTTAGTGAAACGTTTGGACCGCATTGCTGTAGTCGGAGTGAATGGCGCTGGTAAATCGACGTTGTTAAAAATTATCGCTGGGGAAACAACGCCAAGTCACGGATCCGCGACGTTGGGTGCTTCAATCAATCTTGGTTACTTCAGTCAGAATTCTTTGGATGTCTTAGATCCTAATGCCACGATTGTGGATGAAGTTCACTCTCGCATGCCGAATGCAGGAATGGGAACAGTGCGCAGCCTTTTGGGGGCCTTCAAATTTTCTGGCGAAGAAGCAGAGAAAAAGATTTCTATTTTGTCGGGTGGTGAAAAGTCACGCGTGGTTTTGGCGACAATCTTGGCACAACCTGTGAACCTGTTGGTTCTGGATGAGCCGACGAATCACTTGGATATCAAATCTCGCGAGATCTTGTTAGATGCTATTAAAAACTTCCCTGGCACCGTGATGATTGTATCCCATGACCGTCACTTTTTGCGCGAAATCGTAACCCGTGTCTTTGAAGTCGATAAAAATCAAATTCGTATTTACGAAGGCGATTACGACTACTACCTACATAAAAAGAAACAAGAGGCAGGCGCGTAATGACAAAACCCTCGTTCGATTTGCGAGATTTCAAAATTCCGGTGTCATCGATTGCACCGCAAGAGAAATTTCGTACTCGACAAGGGGATCTTTTGTCGTATCGTTTTTATCCGGCCTGGTCTGAAGATCTTGTGATTTTATACCACGGGGTTGGTGGTGACAGTCGCTACATGTCCTTGTTGGCTTCGGCCCTGTCCAAACAGGGAATTGCCAATGTGGTGACGCCGGACTTCAGATGTCATGGTGCAAGCCTTGGATCGTCTGATATCATCCCTCCAAATCAGCTTGAAATAGATCTGGAAGAACTGATCATTCATTTGAAAATGCAGCGTTCTTTTTCCCGTATGACTTTGGCGGGTCACTCGTTAGGTGGCAGTTTTACGCTGCGAATTTCGGTTTCCGAATTACGCTATCAATTTGCGGAGTTTGTGTCTCTTGCACCCTATCTTCCGCCCGTATACAAGGCCTCGTTAGCGGGCTTTGGTGGCTGGATTCAAGTGGAGCCCGATGGTGGATTTTCTTTGAACTATCCAGAGATTCTAAGGACCGGGGAAGAGAAAACTCATTACAGTCCGGAGTTTTTGAAGGCGGCGGTGGCGCCGGATTCCTTACTTCAAGATTTGCAAAATCTGAAACCCCATGTGTCAGTTATGACCGGTGATAAAGATGAGATGGTTTCCTGTGTTCGTCATAAAGAAATTTTTGACGGAGTGATTTCAAGATTTGTGATCGCAGAAGGGGCTCGGCATATCAGCCTTGTCTCAAAAGCGGACCCCGTTTTGTCTCTTTTTTAGAAACAGAAATGTGCCCCATTTAAAAAGTTTAAGTCGTCGAAAGTCCTGCCGATAAGTTCTACAGAAAAACGAAAATAACCAAATTTTTGAACGTAGGCGGGGTTATGAGTTTAGAAATGGGAGTGTTCGCACTCCGGCAGTTGGTGTCGTCCATGGTGGTGGTGGGGCCCATCCTAATTATCGTGGGTCTCTTTAATTTTGTATTCACCCAAAATCGAAAAGTGGTCATGGCGTACGTTGTTACGGGCGCTTGCTTGACGTTGCTTGGAGCTTGGAATCTTTACGTCGAATTCGGAGGCGGAAGAACTCCCCAGGGAGTTGCAAATTCAGAATCGGCTTCCTTAGGGCCGTCCGAGGATTTGAAGGACTTCCAATAAACTAGTGCTTGCCGTGATTCCTGGTTCCATGGTCTCTTTGATGTAACGACATCAATCGAGGATGCAATGGAACCACGGAAGAAAGTTATCTATAGCTGGGCTCTTTATGATTGGGCGAATAGCACCTATTCGACGACCGTGATGGCCGGATTTTTCCCTGTGTTTTTCAAACTATTCTGGAGTCAGGGGGCTGATCCTGTAGTGACCACGGCGCGCTTGGGCACGACGATCTCTGTGGCCAGCCTTATTGTTGCCGTCATGAGCCCCACGCTAGGGGTTGCTGCAGATTTACGCGGTCACAAGAAACTCTACTGCCTGTTATTCATGCTTTTAGGAGTGATCTCGTGTGCGTGGATGGCATTTATTCCATCAGGAGATTGGTGGAGTGCAATCGCCGCCTATGGTTTAGCGTCTATTGGGTTTAACGCCAGCACCGTGTTTTATGAGTCTCTTTTGCCCTTTGTCGCAAAACCTGAAGAAATGGACTTCGTTTCTTCGCTGGGATATTCCTTGGGATATTTGGGTGGTGGAATTCTGTTTTTGTTGAATGTGTTGATGCATCTGTTTCCTGCGGCCTTTGGTTTGAAGGATGGAGTGCAGGCGATTCAGGTTTCCTTCATTACCGTCGCCGTTTGGTGGTTGGTGTTTTCCTATCCTTTGGCAAAAAATGTGAAAGAGCCCGTGGCACTGATGACGAAAGAGTCCCTGGGTGCTTTGACCATGCAAAGCTTGAGATCCTTGCACCTGACGTGGAATAAGCTTTTGCGTGAAGATCGCAATTTATTGACCTTCATGATGGCCTATTGGTTGTACATTGATGGGGTCTATACAGTAATGACGATGGCCGTGGATTATGGAATGTCGATCGGATTGGAATCAAAAGATCTGATCGCTGCTCTATTAATTACCCAGTTTATTGGTTTTCCATGTGCTTACTACTTTGGCAAGGTGACCGGACGATTTGGCACCAAGCTGCCGATTTTGATTTGTATCTTGGTATATTCAGTGACGGTCCTGGCGGCGTCTCTTATGAGTCAGGCATGGCATTTTTATCTTTTAGCCGTCGTGATTGGAATGGTTCAAGGTGGAGTTCAGTCCTTGAGTCGCTCTCTTTTTGGAAAGATGGCGCCGAAAGAACAAAGCGGAGAATACTTTGGTCTATTCAATCTTGTCGGGCGTTTTGCGGCGATTTTAGGGCCATTGTTGGTGGCGGCTATGGTGACCGTGACGGGGAACTCCCGCATGGGAATGACTGGCTTGCTGGTGCTGTTTGTTGTTGGTGGCGGTTTGCTGGCTCGTGTTCAGGAGCCGCAAGATCCAATGGTCAGCACACAGTAGTACAGCAACAAACTAGTGCTTATTGTTTGAGTCTTTCTCGGATAGAGGCTGTTCTTTTTGCTCTTCAATAATCTTTTTGGCTTTTTTACCTGTGATACCCATCCATTCTGGTAAAAAGATAGCAATCGCCACAAAAATGGCTGTTACGATAACAAAGAAAATCGCCATAGCTAAAACGATATCCATTTCAAAGCCTCCAAAGATGAATCTTTTCTAGTATATTCACCTCTAAAAGGGAATGTAATATTTTATCATAGACTTTGATTCCATTAAGCGACATAAACCTTCGATATGACTTATAATCCTCGCGATAGATATTTTCATAAAGCTAAAGAAGAAGGCTTCGCCGCACGCTCGGTTTTTAAGCTGGAAGAAATCGACAAAAAATTCAAACTCTTTAAGCCTCACCAAACGGTGTTAGATCTTGGAGCTTCTCCTGGATCCTGGTCGCAATATGCCTCCAAAGCAGTTGGGGCTAACGGTAAAGTGTTGGGAGTGGATTTAAGTCCCGTGACGGTGAAGATGGCGAACGCGGTCTTTATCCAAGCCGATCTTCGTGATTTAAATTTGGAAGAGATCTTTGCACAGCATGGATTTAAACCCCCGTTTGATATTGTGATGTCGGATATGGCTCCAAAAACCACCGGGATTCGCATGACAGACCAAGCTCGTTCTATGGAGCTTTGTGAGCTGGCGCTGGATGTGGCTCGTCGTTTTCTTAAAAAAGACGGTCACTTTATTTGCAAGCTTTTCCATAGTGATGACTTCACCAAGCTTCGTGATGAAATCAAAAAAAGCTTTGTGAAGTGTGAAGCCGTTAAACCGGATTCCACACGTAAGATCTCTAAAGAGATTTTTTTAGTCGGCATCAGTAAAAAATGATTCAGATCGTTTTTGAAAATCCCCATTTCGTTGTTTGCGACAAGCCCCATGGGGTTTTATCGACGCCCAGTCGTGAAGGGGAGAAAGACAGTCGTTCTTGCTTGGGAACGACGTTGCAAAAGCAATTGGGTCTCCAAATTTATCCTGTTCATCGCTTAGACTTTGAAGTTTCAGGATTAGTTCTTTATGCCAAGAATCCCGAAGCCCATCGCAAAGCCAACGCGTGGTTTGAAAAAAAAGAAGTGCAGAAAAATTATCGTGCGCTGACGTCGGCACAGGCTTTTGATCATATACCAGCCAACGTTGCGAATTCTCGACAAGAGATTTCTTTAAAACCAGGAGATGTCTTTCGTTGGAGCGCGCGAGTCTTACGTGGTAAGCGCCGAGCTTTTGAAAGCGCTCAAGGAAAGGACAGTCTGACTTTGGCGAAGTTTTTGGGGTTGAATTCAGACAAGCAATTAAGCTGGGATTTAAATCCGGTCACCGGCAGATCGCACCAACTTCGTTTCGATTTAAGCCGTCATGGATTTCCAATTGTGGGCGATACACTTTATGGTTCTAAGATATCTTGGCAGGGGGCCGACAGCATAGCTCTCAGGTCTTATGCGATTGATTTTTCTAAGGCTCCGCAGGCCCAAGAATTAGGCCTGCCTGAAAAAATCGAAGTGTCGGTTTTTTAGATTTCTCTTTTGATTTGCGCTAAATAAGTTTTGATAAAGGCGATACGATGTTCGCCTTCTTTTTTAGCGGTTTCTGTATTTAGATGATCAATCAGTTTAAAAAGTTTGATGTAAAAATGATCAAGGCCATAACTTTTGTCATCAAGATCGCGTTGCGTGGCCCAAGGGTCTTCTTCTGCATAAAAAGGTCGACTCATTAAGGATGACGTTGCAAAACAACGAGCAATACCAATAGCTCCTAAACTGTCTAAGCGATCCGCATCTTGAACGATTTTTGCCTCGATAGTTTGCGGCTTGATATTCGCACTGTAGCTGTGGGCTTCGATCGCATGTCGAATATCGTCAAAGAATTCTTCAGGATAATTAACGGACTTCAGATATTCGATAGCCGCTTCGGCAGAAAGGGCTGAAGCATAGGGACGGCGGGGATCACCTTTTGGTACATTAATGAAATCATGAAAGTAGGCGGCAGGGAGGACGACTTCCCAGCGACCGTGTTCAGTATCGCAAAGATTTTTGGCGGTATTTACAACGCGTTGAATATGCAAATAGTCGTGAGCTGGATCCGAGCTTGGATAAATCACACGGGCTTTGTTGGAGAACAGATGGTGCCATTTTTTTTCGTCGAAGCGAGTGGTTTCATTCATGGAATTCATCTTGTCATTCTGCTACAGACAGGTCAATGACGTTGGTCTCATGATGCTCACCCTCTTTGGCAAGAGAGCTCAAGAACAGCAAAATTGGGCTAAAGAAACTTTGCAGCAAAGCAGTATTCGAGTTGTCACTGTTGATAAACAGGCTGATGATGGCTTTAACTAGATAAGAGGTCTCCGATGAAAGAAAAGCTAGCGAAGTTATTGATTCCTATAGCCGCTTTGATTTGTTTGTTTCCTTTTGTAGGTTCTGCCACAGCTCTTTTAACCGGGGTGGTATTAGCGGTGTTGCTTGGAAATCCCTATCTTGAACACACGCGAAAGTTCACTCATAAACTTTTGACTTGGTCCGTGGTGGGGCTTGGTGCGGGAATGAATCTGGAAACTGTCGCGCGTGTTGGTATTCATGGATTAGGGTATACGATGAGCAGCATCGCCTTTGTGTTGGTGCTAGGTTTTCTTTTGGTCAAAGTTTTAAAACTTGAAAAAGAGACAGGCCTTTTGATCACGGTGGGAACGGCGATCTGTGGAGGCAGTGCCATTGCTGCTGTGACGCCGGTTATTCGTGCAAAACATCATAATGTCTCTGTGGCACTGGGGACAGTTTTTATCTTAAATGCGATAGCGTTGGTGGTCTTTCCTCCTATTGGTCATTACCTGCATCTTTCTCAAGAGCAGTTTGGCTTGTGGAGTGCTTTGGCTATTCACGATACCAGCTCGGTGGTGGGGGCAACAGTCAGTTATGGTGCCCAAGCTGCTGAAGTTGGAACGACCGTCAAGTTGGCTCGTGCTTTGTGGATTGTACCTTTGGCATTCGCTATCGGCTTTATTGTAAATCGCAAGAATCAAAACGCTGGTGAAGCAGGCAAAGCAAAAAAGCCTTGGTTCATTTTAGGATTCTTGATTGCGGCTGCGATTGTTACGTGGGTGCCTCAGCTGAAACCGGCAGGTAGTATTGTGGAAATGATCGCGAAAAGAACTTTAGTTGTGACGTTGTTTTTGATTGGTGCTGGTTTGTCTAAGGAAACTTTGAAACAAGTCGGGGTGCGTCCTTTTGTTTTGGGTGTTCTTCTTTGGATTATCACTGGAGTTGTCACACTCAGCGCTGTTGAATCTGGTTTGATTCATTAAGTTTGCGAAGAGTTACTTCGCAAACTCTGTGAGCTTATCACCTGTCAGGCGATACACGGTCCATTCATCCATCGGTTTCGCGCCGATGGAGTTGTAAAAATCAATGGCAGGCTTATTCCAATTCAAAACGGACCATTCGACTCTGCCGCAGTTATTTTCAATGGCAATTTCAGCGATGCGCTTTAATAAAGCTTTACCAATGCCTTTGCCTCGTCTTTCCGGTAAGACAAAAAGATCTTCCAGGTAAATGCCTTTTCGGCTTAAAAACGTACTGAAGTTATAGAAGAACAGCGCAAATCCCACAGGTTGATTGTGCCATTCCGCAATTAGCACTTGTACGTGAGAGTTCGGGGCAAAGACTTCTTGTTCCAATAAAGATTCCGTAGCGATCACTTCGTGAGAAAGCTGTTCGTAGTCAGCGAGATTGCGAATAAAATTAAGAACAGTGCCGCAATCAGTGCGTGTTGCATTTCTAATGGTTAAAGCCATGCTGACTCCTCTTAAGACGTAAAAATATTGAAGTGATCAAAGACCTGTGGTTCGTTCATGGACGACAACCATGGATGGGCTTGGTAAATGCGATGGCGGATATAACGTCCTCGGGCCACCACGGTGATTTGTCTGGTTTGTGCAATAGACCTTAAGTCTTCAAGTGTCTTATCAATTGCAGGAGCACTCCCGAAATCAAAAAGAAAATAATACTCCGCGGATTCTGGGACAAAGTTGCGATCTGCTAAATCGCGGGTTTCAAGATGCGCCAGGGGATAGTTGAACTGCTTAAGCAAGCGCAATCCCTCCTGAACGCGTTCATCCACCAGCTCATAGCCAATGAAATGAACTTCGGGATAATGCATTCCCATCACAAAGCCCATACGCCCGTAACCACAGCCTAAATCCACCACCGTTTCCCCTGGTTGTGGCTTCAACAAAGATAAGATACTGCGAACTTCCGTGTAAGGTGTTTGTAAAGCTTGTACAGGTAAACCTCGCCAGAAATTCACCGGGATGCTGTCGTCAGCTTGCACATCGTAATCTTTGGATTGTAGAAGTTTTCGTTCAATTTCAGCCGTTTGGAAACCAATCCATTCATCAACGACAACCGAATGAGCCTGAGCCTCCTGGTAGGAGTGCTCATGATCTGCAATTAATGGAAAGGGGCCCAAGGGGTCAAATTTTATTTCGCTCAATACGAGGTTTATAGGCTTGAGAACTCGTCGTGTAAAGCGGAAATCCGTATAGGGGATTTCAGTTTATCCACTAAGGCCTCATCACGAACTCCTTCATGTTCCAGTCGTTCCTTAATGAAGTAGGGGCTGCGTTTTGATGGATTTTGCAACATCAACGATGCCGCAAGTCCGGTGACCCATGCCGTGGCTTGAGAGGTGCCGGTCATCAATCCATATTGATTATTCGGCAAGGACGAATAGATATTTTTTCCCGGTGCTGCGATGTCGACGGACTTCGCTCCATAGTTGCTGCTGCCAATCAAATGACGGGCAGAGTCCAGGGCCGCGACGGAAATAATATTATCCAGTTTATAACCCGCAGGATAATAACCCTGCTTGTCGGTGTTGCGACCGTCATTCCCTGCGGCGGCAATAAAAAGAATACCTTGTTGTTGCGCTTCACGAATGGCTTTTTCTTCCAGGGCACTGCGCTCTTCACCACCGCCGGAGTAGTTGATGATATCCACCTTCATCTTCGTTGCGTAGCGGATCGCACGAACAGTATTTAGTAAATTATTTTTCCCAGGTTGTTGAGGATCATAATATTTCAAAATCATAAATTTCACTCGGGAAGACAGCGTGCGCTGGCGAATGATCCCTGCCACATGAGTTCCATGACCGTGGTTGTCGGTCAGGTCATTGTTATCAGAAACAAAGTTCCATCCATGCATGTCCCCGGCATATCCATTGCCATCGTTATCTTTGCCATTCATTTTTTCATTTGGATTCGTCCACAAGTTATCGCGAATCAGAGGATGATTTACATCCACTCCTGTGTCGATAATCGCAACCACGATGTCGTGGTTGTCTACTTCTTGTGCCTGGGCGGGTAACAAGAAGGGTGTCGCAGTTAAAAGACTGACGAAAGTTTTTTGTAGAAGATTGATTGTTCTCATGCTGAACCCTCAGAGCAAGGGTGGGGCCAGCTATAAGCAAATCTAATGGGGTCTCATTCGGAGATTTGTAGTTTGTGTTAATAATTCCTTAAACAGCATAAAATGGATCTCACCTGTCGAAGAAGTATCATACAGGGGGATTGTTTAGACGGGTGTCTAAGAAATGCTGACAGTGTTACTTATGGCTCTGGTATTGAATCCAATGGGGCGGGCGAAGAGAGAAAGCGTCGCAGTTAGGCGACGCTTTTGATTTTAGATGAGGCTGCGATCGTGTACTTGTTGCGGCCTGTGTGTTTGGAATTATACAGAGCCTCGTCGGAACGTTTGTACCAGCTGTCGGGTGACTCTTTGGTTTCCAATTGGGCAATGCCTGCGGAAACCGTGTAACGGATTTCCAGGTTGCCGTGGACGAAGACTTCTTTGCGGATTCTGGTCATACAATCATCGACCATTTTTGCGGCTGCTGTGGAATCGCAACCCGGTAAGATCACGGCGAACTCTTCACCGCCGAGGCGGGCGACGAAGTCGACCTCGCGAGCGAAGCTTTCTTGCAGAAGGCGGACACATTCTTGCAAAACGAAATCGCCGATATCGTGGCCATAGGCATCGTTGATCTTTTTGAAAAAGTCGATATCAAATAAAATCATTGTCACGGGGTCGTGATCCAACTCATTCATTTGGATATAGCGCTTGATTTGTTCATCAAAACTGCGACGGTTGTGAGCGCCAGTTAAGTGATCAGAGCGCATCGAGCGATTGGCCTCCATCAACTGTTTTTTGACGGTGCTGAGGCTCTTTTTTACAGTTTCCATACGCTTAGAGCGGCGCTCATTATTCGCCGTCTGGTGCTGAAGATAGTTATTGATAAACTCGCGAGATTTCGAGCGCAGATCTTCAATAGAGTTTGATTCGACCGCTTCCCGCAGGCCTTGCAGACTGTTATTGATTTCGCCTTCTGCTGATGCCTGAGCTTGGATTTCTTCACTGAGGTTGTCGGCAAAGTCCCAAATGATTCGTTTAAAATCATCAAAGGTATTCTGTACATAGGTCACTTCATCGATACGATAGCTCGAGATAAATTGGCGGAAACGGAAAAGTACGTTTTCCAGCTCTTCCCCTTCGGCCTTCATCAGGTCTTTGGCAAAGGTATCAAGTTTGTTACGCACTTTGCGTACAGAATGATTTTGCACCTCGAAAAGATTTTTATTGAAGACATCAAGGATATATAACAGTGTGGCACGATCCTCTGAAAGAGTCGGAGTGTCTGAAGCTTTCTTAGGGTCTGTGCCATGAGAACTCCAATCCATATCTAATTGATCAACTAGTTTTTTTACCCATTGCTTCAATTTAGGCCTCCTGAAAACACATCGCTGCAAGATAACAGTGACTCGTTTTTCTCTTTCGGAATATGAGGGCAGAAGGTTTACGAGTTCCAGACTCTCGTCTGGCGGAATCTCACAATGAGACAAGGCACACTGTGATTTTTTGCACTCAGGTGAAGGTTTGCTCAAGTCCTCTTCAGAAGATCTTTAAACTGGGATGGTCAGGGAGGTTTTATGGCTACCAATGCACAGGTTTCTGGTCCCGATTTTACCAAGGGCATTTCGATCGATTTGATCAAAGATGGTGAAACCTTGCTGGGGCATGTGGGGGATAAGGCCGTCATGCTGGTATTTCATGAGGGCGAGATTTATGCTGTCGGTGCGAAGTGCTCGCACTATGGAGGCCCGCTAGATAAAGGAGCCATTGTCGGGGCGACTGTCCATTGTCCTTGGCATCATGCCAGTTTTAACCTTAAGACAGGGGAGCCATTAAAAGCTCCGGCGCTCATGCCGATCTCTTGCTGGGAGACGGAGATTCGCCAAGGTCAGATTTTTGTCACAGGCAAGAAACCTCATCATCACAAGATCAGAGAAGGCACAGCAAGTCGTCATATTGTAATTGTCGGAGGAGGGGCTGCGGGAATTGCGGCAGCAATCACTCTTCGTCGCAGGGGGTTTGCGGGCGTTATTCATATGGTGACCGAGGACGAGGCGCCTCCCTATGATCGTCCCAACCTTTCAAAGGACTATCTGGCCGGTATGGCTCAGGAGGATTGGATTCCGTTGGCCAAAAAGAACTTCTATGAGCGACACAAAATCAATCTCAATTTGGGTGTGGCCGTCGTGAAAATTCACCCGCAAGAAAAGTTTGTTGAGCTTGCGGATGGCAGGACGCTTCGTTATGACAATCTGCTGCTGGCAACGGGTGGAAGTCCGATTAGGCCCTCGATTCCGGGTATCAACCATGAAAATGTCTATGTGCTTCGCTCTTTGCGGGACTGCAAAGACATCATTGAACGAACTTCACGAGCGAATAAAGTCGCCATCATTGGAGCCGGCTTTATTGGGCTTGAGGTCGCTGCATCTTTACGGCAGAGAGGCCTCGAGGTTCATGTGATCGCGCCAGAGGAAATGCCCCTTCTTAAAACCATCGGTGTCCATGCCGGGGCCTTTGTTAAAAAAGTTCACGAGGAACACGGCGTTCATTTTCATCTGGGGCACACGATCAAAGAAATCCGCCGTCACAGTGTGCTTTTGGACGATGATCAAGTTGTGGAATGTGACTTTGTTGTTGTCGGGGCCGGGATTAAACCGAACACAGCACTAGCCGCCCAGGCCGGATGCAAGGTTGATCATGGTGTTTTAGTGAATGAAAATTTAGAAACATCAGTTCCGGGAATTTATGCTGCGGGTGACATCGCAAAATGGCCTGATCCTCGGGCGCAGCGGTCTATCCGCGTGGAGCACTGGGAGGTCGCAGAACGACAAGGGCAAGTTGCCGCATTAAACATGATGGGCGAAAAAGTTAAATTCCAAGATGTCCCATTCTTTTGGACTCAACACTTCGATCAGACATTAAACTATATTGGCTATTCAGATCGGTTTGATCGTATGGATGTGTTGGGTGATATCGACAAAAAAGACTTTGTTGTGGTTTATTATGAAGAAGACCGTGTCGCGGCATTTTTGAGTGTGAATCGCGATAAAGAAAGCCTGTTGGTAG
>JBLMWG010000221.1:0-19077 GCA_050257115.1 Bacillota bacterium | reverse complement strand
TTAAGTGGTTTTACTAAGAATACTGTGATGCAAACAAAGTGCCGTCTATTAACTAATATGATTGGTCTCTTGGGAAATATCTGTAGAAGAAAAAAACACTGTCTAAAAAAAATTAGACAGTCAGAGGAGCTATTTCAGTTTGAGAAATTCAAAATGAGAATTGGACATTGTGACAGTTGAACATTTTTCTGCGTGCTGGTTGTTTGATCTGCTTTAAAAGAGTGAGGCTGGAGTGTTGTCTTGCACTCCGGCTTAGTTAGCTGGCAATTTTTTTGGATTCGATGATGAACCCGGAAGCCTGTCGATGCATATATTCTTCATAGAGTGGGTTGCCCTTGTGATCTTCGTAAACCTCTGTCCATGAAGACGCTTCTGTATACACAACTGTAGCATAGAGTTCTTGGCAACCAAAGGAGAAGCGATTGCTTGTTGTTGTTCCGTCGACTCCACAAAAAATGTCATAATCCGGAAACTTAGCGATAAAGTTTTGTGTCTCATCGTGTGAATTGCCGCTTAGAGAATCATCGATCATATATTCCGTGTCGGAAATCTTCGCGAAGTGAAAGATGGTGAAGTATTGTTGATGAAAATCAGAGTATTGAATCATGGACTTTACAAGTCCATACAGCTCGAAGGCGTTTTTTGCTTTGAATATTTGTCCCGTTTTCATGTAGAGCTTATCGGCGATCCAGACTTCCGTCTGGAGTGAAATATTCAATTATGAAGTTGCCGAATATGAAGTTGTCGGAAGATTAATGTCTCAAGCTGGGAATGTGAACATTCCCTAATCATTAAATCAAGCTATGCAAAACTTCGATGGCTTTTTTGCGTGCAGAAGCTTCCACTAAAACGGTTACACTCATTGCGCTCATAATTAATTTATGAGCCTGAATTTGTGCCTGATCAATTTTCTCAAGAACCTTTTGTGGGATTTCCGGCGACGTCGCTCCAGTGCACGTCAATGTGACCGTGGAGAAATCTGTGGTGTGCAGGGTGAAATCGTGTTGGGCCTGCAGTTCGCGTTTGACGGCGCCCATAATTTCTTGTGGACCTGTCAGTAAGATTTCAGTTTGGTTTTTCGAAATCTCACAATGCAAAAGTTGCGGGAAGGGGATCTGCTTTTCGTTGAAAAGATTTTGTAAGCTCTTTAATGCTTTGGCTGTATTTTGTTCTTTGGAAGTAATTTCCAGAACAGTTTCATGGGAATTTAAAGAAAGTGCTTTGCAAGATTCAAACATATTCAAACCTTTTTTTACCAGAGTTCCATCAGAAGTTTTATTCGAAGCAGGGCCAATGTAAAGTGTCACTTCGCGAAGCTTCGCTAACTCCACCGAGCGATAGTGCAAAACCTTCGCACCCCAGAACGTCATTTCCATCAATTGATCATAGCTAAGTTTTTGTAGCGGACGAGCTGATTTTACAATGTTTGGATCAGCGGTGAAGACCGCAGGGACATCTTTTAAAATCTCACAGCGTTCCGCATTGAAGGCTGCTGCCATAGCAACTGCCGAAGTATCAGAACCACCGCGGCCGAGTGTCGTAATTTCTTTTGTCGTTGGAGAGACGCCTTGGAATCCAGCCAGGATAACAACTTTGTCAGACTTCAGCGCCTCTTCCACACGGAAAGCTTTGACGTCCTTGATGAAAGCATTCACGTGGGCATCATCTGTAAAAATTCCCGCTTGGCTGCCAGTAAAACTAATTGCAGGGCATCCAAGGTCATTCAAGGCCATGGAAACCAATGACATACTAATACGTTCACCGACCGTCAGTAACATATCCATCTCACGACGTTGAGGGTGTGATGAAACCTGCGCCGCTAAATCAATAAGGGAGTTTGTCGTTTTCCCCATTGCGCTCACTACAACGATCAAAGAATTTTCTTTTGCTTGAGATGCCACGCGTGCTGACACGGCTTTAATCTTTTCCGGATCAGCCAGAGTCGCTCCACCATATTTTTGTACAATCAGTGGTTTCATGGAACTGACGACTTTCTTGCCCTTAATAGACGGGCTGACGTTGTTGATACACGAAGTTAGACACGATATTTCCGGCCGCTTTTGGGACACGGATATAGTGTTTAGTAACCTGACGAGGAATGTATCCCAGATACAGCTCAGCATTCAAATCTTTTAGTGATTTTCTTGTAACTCCAAGATGATCTGCCAAATGATCTAAATCAGTGCCGCCGGGGACAAGAACCACTTCATACTCAAGGGGATCCATCTTTTCCAAATCTCTAAAGCCATAGAGGTTCGGAGCTTTGGAAATCAACATTGCTGCGAGAATTTTTGGAACATACTCTTGGGTTTCAGCTGGTAGCGCGGAAAGTTTTATGAGTGTCCAGTAATCTTTTGTTCCATATTTTTTAATCTGTCGACGCAGTCCGTTTTCACCCATATTGTAGCTGGCAGCAACGAGATACCAGGAGCCAAACTCAGCATAGAGATCTTTAAGATACTTAATTGCCGCTATTGTGCTTTTTTTAAGATCACGACGCTCATCCAACCACCAAGTTTTGCTCAGACCATAGCGATTGCCGGTCGGTTCGATGAACTGCCATGGACCCACCGCATTTGATGTGCTGATCGCATTTGGAGCAAAGCCACTTTCAATCATTACCATGTAGGCGAGATCTGTTGGCAGATTTGCTTTCTTTAATTCATTTTGAATAAAGGGCATGTACTTATACGAGCGCTGGAGCCATTCACGGAACCACTTGTTACCACGACCCTGATAGTAGGCGACCCACTTGCTGACTTTTTTATTGTAGGTGACGGGCAAATCAAAAATCAGATTGTCTGATTGAACATGGATCGATTTTGCCGTGAGGGCTTTCAATTTTTCTTTTAACGTATGTGCGTTGGGCGTCACTATTGCTGAGACCGGAACCACGTTAGGCGCGGGTTCGGCATGAACAGAAAATGGGATGATTATCATTAAAAGAGCGGCGGCCAACGTTCTCATATTATACATTATGGGGTCGATTCTTTGACACTGTCGACAAAGAACTGCCGCTTTCTTGTCTCCACAGACAATGGTCCTTTGCACGGTCAAATCGTAAAAAACTTGAGTCCATAATTTTTCTTCGCGACGAAAGTCTGGAGAGGACTTCTTTTCCCAGACGAAGATCGGTCCTGTCAAAACGTGGCACATACCTTGCTGCTCAACAGAATGAGGAGAACTGATGAGCGTAAAAGGCGTCTATACTGCATTAAGTGGAGCGATGGCACAAAGTACAAAACTTGATACGATTGCCAATAATTTGGCGAACGTGAACACGCCAGCCTTTAAACGAGATCAGCAGCTATTTCAGGAATACCTGACAGCAAAAGAGAAACCACCAGAAGTTATTCAGATCCCTCGTGATGTGGCTTCGATCGAAAGTTTTTATAACATGCAAGGTGGCGACAAAAGCTATGTCGACACGAAAGGGACCTTTACGGACTTTTCCCAAGGGGGCTTAAAGCCTACCGGCAACACATTGGATGTAGCGTTAGATGGCAAAGGTTTTTTTGAAGTTGCGACTCCCGGTGGAGTTAAGCTGACGAGGGCAGGAAACTTCACATTAGATGGCAATGGTCAGCTTGTGACGAAGGAAGGCTATCCAGTTTTGAAGGCAGACACCGCAGGCGGTGCGGATCCGGCATCACGCGTGATTCGCTTTGAAGGCAATGGCGGTCCTATCTCAATCGCTGATAATGGGGATATTTCTCAAGGGGCGAACAATCTTGGAAAATTGTCGGTTGTTAATGTGGTCAATCCAGACTCATTACAAAAGATGGGGAGCTCCTTGTACGGTTTTAAGCCGAACATGAATGCAGAAGTCAGTAATGTGGCAAATCCAAGCATGCGACAAGGATTTTTGGAAACGTCCAACGTTAATATCGTACAAGAAATGACAGATATGATTTCCACAAATCGCGTTTTTGAAAGCACTCAGAAAGCGATTAGTGCCTATGACCAAATGGCTGAAAAAATGGTTAACGTCGTAGGGAAGGTTACACCTTAATGGCGGCAGCCGCAGTACTGAAACGCCAGTAGGCGTAAAGGCTGGAGCAGGTTTTTAAGACTATTTATTTTATTAGAAAGCACAACGGAAGGATTCGTGAATGCTTAAAAGTTTGAATACAGCCGCAACCGGTATGGCAGCACAACAGACCAATATGGATGTTATTGCCAATAATATTGCCAACGTTTCTACGAACGGCTTTAAGAAGTCCCGAGCTGAGTTTGAAGACCTCATGTACCAAACTCAAAAAGAGCCGGGGGCGGCAACGGGTATGAATTCATACTCACCAAATGGTGTGCAAACAGGTTTGGGGGTTCGTACCGCAGCTATTCAAAAAGACTTTACGGGGGGATCGGCTCAGATCACTAAGAACCCGTTGGATATTCAAGTTGAAGGTGCGGGATTTTTCCGCGTCATGACCCCAGATGGTGACGTGGCATACACCCGTGATGGTTCCTTCAAGAAAGATCCCACAGGAAAAATTGTTGATAAAAATGGGAATGCTTTGCAGCCAGAAATTACAATTCCGCCGAATATTTCCGGTATTGAAATTTCTCCGTCTGGAGAAGTGCGCTCGGTAACAAATCTTAGTGATGCACCACAAACTCTGGGGCAGATCGATCTAACGATGTTTGTGAATCCCGCAGGTTTAAAAGCGATGGGTAAAAACTTATTCGCGCAAACTTCAGCAAGTGGTCAAGCCGTGCAGTCTCGTCCAGGTCTTAATGGCACCGGGTACTTGGCGCAAGGTCAGCTCGAAGCCAGCAATGTCAATATCGTTGATGAGATGGTGAATATGATCACAGCTCAACGGGCTTATGAAACAAATTCTAAGGTGATCCAGGCATCTGATCAGATGCTTCAATCCATTAACAATATGAGATAATAGCGGATGAAGAGTGTTTTCGTATTTGCTTTAATTCTGAGTGTGCAAGCTTGGGCGCGTCCTGAGATATCTATTCCATCATCTGTGGAGGTATCTCAGCGTCCGGTTTTGCGCTTGGGCGATATTGCTGTCGTTAAAGGTGGCAATGAGGCGTTGCTTGCGCAAATGGACGCCTTGGTTTTGCGTGATGATGCTCGGGAGCTGCTTTTATCTCAGCATTTTGAATCAAAAGAGATCCTGGCAAAACTCAGAGAGGCCATGGATCAAAATGAGGACTTTAAATCTTTGAATCCTGTTTTCAAAGTGCCTTCTGTGGTGAAAGTGTCATTTGCTTCCGCACCCATTTCTAAGCAGGAAGTACAAAGAAAAATTACAAACTATCTGACGGCTCGCTGCGCAGATTGTGAGTACTCCATCAGTATTCAATCAGTACCAGATCCGGCAAATCGTCAATGGAGTCTGGATTTAACACAGCTTTCCGCTAAGGGAGGCTTTCTCGTGCCAGTGCGTGATGGTGAAAACAATCAATTAAAGTGGATTTCTGGAACAATTCGCGTTTCGCGATTAACCCCGGTGACGACAAAGATGATCTCACAAGGAGAGCGCATAAATGCCCAGGATCTTCAAATGTCGATGATGGATGTGACCTTTGCTAAGGATTCTCCACTTCGAATTGAAGATGCTCAAGGGCAGTTAGCCACTCGCACTCTTCCCGTTGGAACGCCTGTGTGGGCTTCCGATCTCAAACGTGAACCGGCAGCTAAGAGGGGACAGATTGTCAAGGCAGTCATTGGCGACGATTCTTTTGAGATTACCGTCAATATGCAGGCTGAGGATAATGGCTTTGTCGGGGATCTGATCAAAGTAAAGAATTTGGAAACACAAAAGATTCTATCAGGACAAGTGACGGATAAAGGCGTGGTGAAGTTACAATGATGAAGGCTTATAGAACCCCATTTATGAAATTTGTGTCCCTGACTGCAATTTTGCTGTCGATGGTTTTAATTTCTGGGTGCGCTACGGTGAATGACTTTCTGATGTCCTTGGATGGCAAACAGGAAAATCCGTCCCTAGATAAAATCCGCTCGGCACCTCGCTACTCTGATAATCAAAACTTAGGAGTTCCTACGGATCGTCAATATAAAAAGATGACACGCTCTCGTATGGAAGAAGAATCTGATCTGGGCTCTAATGCCGGCTCAGCATGGGTGATGGACGGCCAAGGTGCTTACTTGTTTGCACAAAATAAAATGCGCAGAGAAGGTGACATGTTGAACGTTAAGTTGGATGCCCCAGCACAAAAGCAAGTTGAAACAAAAGTGAGTGTTATCAAGAAGCTTTTAAAGCAACTTGAAGAACAAGAAAAAGCTCCTGAGTTAAATAATTCACTGGCGGCTAATGGAGATGCGAATCGTGCTCCGGCAGCTGTAGCTAATAAAGAAGAACCTAAGAAGGAAGATGAAAAGGACGCTTTGGCGGATGTGCAAAACATTCCCACAAAGATTGTCGAGAAACTTGCCGATGGCAATTATCGTGTGAAAGGTCAACAACCCTTCATGATCGGCAAACGTGAATACAAAGTTATTTTAACAGGCATGCTGCGCCCTGAGGATTTTAATGATGAAGGTATTACGTCACAAAAGCTTCTTGATCCTCAATATGACGTTGTCAGCATTAGAAGGAACGCATCTCATGAATAAGTTTTTAAGTGTTTTAACTCTGTCAGCTCTTCTGGTGTCATTTTCTTTTGATGTGGCGCAAGCGGCTCGTCTTAAAGATATCGCGAATATTCGTGGTGTGCGCGAAAACCAACTGATCGGTTACGGAATCGTAGTGGGTTTAAAAGGGACGGGCGATGGTAAAAATGAATTCATGAGTAAAAGTGTTGTGCGCATGTTCGACAAACTGGGAATCAAATTGGATTCGCCGGAATTTTCGAGCAAAAATGTAGCGGCAGTTATTCTCACGGCCACAATGCCGGCATTTGGTAAAGCAGGAAATCCGATTGATGTGACGGTGAGTGCGATTGGTGATGCTTCTTCTTTGGCCGGTGGTACCTTGCTGCAATCTCCTTTGCGTGCTGCGAATGATCAGGTGTTTGCTGTGGCACAAGGAAGTGTGATCATCGGTGGTGATCCCAAAGATGCACATCTAACATCTGGAAGAATTCCAAATGGTGCGATCATCGAGCGTGATATGACAGCGGACTTTGCGACTCGCAAGATGTATCGTCTGACTCTTATCAATCCAGATTTTACGACAGCGGCGCGCACTGTTTTGACCATCAACAAAGAGTTGGGGGGGCACTATGCCTCTGCAAAAGATGCGGGAACAATCGATATTATCACTCCATTTGCCTATGAAAATCGCGGGGTGGAATTGCTCGCAACAATCGAAGCTATTGATATCAATCCGGATATGAAAGCGCGAGTTGTGGTGAATGAAAAAACCGGTACGATCGTGATCGGTGATAAAGTGAAGATTTCTAAGGTTGCGATCTCGCACGGCTCGCTTGCGGTGAAAGTGGGAGATGGCAAAAAAGGAGCTGCAGATGAAAAAGTGGCAGTCCTTGAAAGTGGTGTGAGTGTTGGAGACCTTGTACAAGCTCTTAACAAGCTAGGCGTCTCGCCAAAGGACCTGATTACTATACTTCAGTCCATTAAGGCAGCTGGAGCTTTGCATGGGGAACTCGAAGTATTATGAGATTTTTGTTTCATAATGATGCGCCATTTAATAAACTGAATTCATATGTCTTAGACACATGGACGTGTTTGAGACGCGGGGAGGGTGAGGAAGAGATCGCGAACCATGGAAGGTCAAGAGTCGAAAGTTTCTCGCAGGAAACAGAGGCAATAGGTCAGCAAGGTCACGGAGTGACTAAATTGAGCCGAAGCTACACTCTACAGAGTCAAGTGCAGGATGCACGAGATTCTCGAACTCTAACTCCCCTTTTTTCTTCCTTCAATTTACATTCATCGGACCGGATTGATGCGACGGAGAAGGCTTCTGCAACGGCAGAAAAATTCTTCTCTGTTCGTTTTTTGATTTCATCATTTGCGATTGTTTTCTTAGCTGTGCCTTTGGCGTTCGCTGAGGAGATGGAAGCTCCATTGAAGGTGAATCCTTCGGTGCAGAAGAAGTTGGATCAATCGCAGTTTGCACAGCCTTCGGTTGCTGGCGCTGCGCCAGTGAATAATTTTAAGGGTATGGCGATGCCTTCTCGGTTTATGGGGAAGCCTGAGCAAAAATCTCCTGATCAGAAATTGCATGATGTTTCTGAGATGTATGAGAAACATTTTTTGCGCGAGATGATGAAGGCGATGCGCTCCACGGTGCATGAAGGTGGGTTTATTCAGCAGAATCAGGCTGAGCGAATTTTCCGCGAACAGCTTGATGATCACTACGTTGACAAGTGGAGTGAAAAAGGTGGCATTGGTCTTTCCAAAGTTATCTATGAGCAATTGATTGATAAGTTCGGTGTGCAAATGGGAATAAAAAAACCTGTTGCGAAACCACAAGGGCCTTTGCCTCTCGATGAAAAAAGTAACTATACAGCTCACCAATTTCGTCACCCAGGTAAGAGTGAGTCTTTGGCATATCGCATAGATAAAACTCGCGCGGCCCCGGTGCCGAATGCCCAGGCTGTGGCGGTTTCTGGAGACAAGGGAGAAGTGAAATCCCCATGGGGTGGGGTTTTGCTGGGAGTTCGGAATTTGCCGGATTCGCAAACAATGGTTGAAATTGAACACGACAATGGTCTTAAAAGCCAAGTTGTGTTTAGAGGATCTCTGTCAAAAATTTCGACAGGGGATACAGTGCAAGCAGGCGAGACTCTTGGTGTTTTAAGTGCAGAGGCGCGCAGCCTGTATTGGACAGTGGAGCCCGACAAAGAGACTGGACCTCGAACTGTCTCAGAATGATTTGGTAGAACTGTCTCGTTATGGTACTATGAAACGAATAGAAAGAGTGTTTTCTAACATTCTAGGAAGCAGGAGCTGGCGATGAAAATTACACACAATAAAGTTGGTCAAAATTTGAACCTAACTGATGCTGGTAAATCCGACAAAGCGGCTGGCGTTGCAAACAAAGCAACGAAAGATGTTGCGGGAACAAAGGCAGACCTTCTTTCTTCTTCTCTGGATGATTCTACGAAAGTTGAGCTGTCTCCTAAAGCGCAAGAAGCGAAACGTATTAAAGAACTTGCTATGGCAGCGCCAGATGTTGACGAAGCAAAGGTTGCGAAGTTCCGCGACATGATCGACAAAGGAACTTACAAAGTTGATGCGAAGTCAATCGCCGATAAAATGGTCGATGAACATCTCGAGTTCTAATCTCGGGACGAGAATGAGTGTGATTGGGTAGCACGTAAAATCGGCCCACTGTTAACCAAGGATGATTAGCAGTAATTCCAAAAAACCTACTGGAGCAAAAGGTGGCTTGTCTGCCGAAGCTTCAGCGATGGAGGAAAGATGGACATTGTAGTAGCAGAAAGAGCGTTTCAGAAGCTCGAAGCAAATCTCGAAGAACTCACAAAAGTTTACCGTAATCTTCTTGAAGTTGTTCGCAAGGAAAAAGAAATCCTAATTCGCGCGGATCGCGAAGCTTTGGATGAAAACAATCAAATCAAAGAAGAACTTCTCTATAAACTCCGAGCACAAGACTCCCTTCGTTCTCGTTACGCCATGGATCTTGCGACTATCGTTGGTGGAGATATCGAAAATCCGCGCTTGTTGGAGCTTGCACAAAAACTTGCAAGCATTCCGACAGCAGCAGACAGACTTCGTACACAGCATGCGGCATTGGATATCTTGATCAAACGCATTACTGAAATTAATAAAGACAATGAAGAGTACGCAAAGTCAGCTCTGAAAACTTTGAATAGCGCTATCGATAACGTAAAAGAAACTCTTTCTGGTAAAAAAACATACGAGAAAAAAGGCGGATACAAATCCGGCCCCCAAGTTTCAGGTAACTTTGTAAGTAAGGAAGCCTGATTCGGCCCGACGGTGTCGGAGCAGAACTGGAACGGCTTTGAAGGATTCAAAGCTTTAACGAAAGGCTCCAGGTTTGATTAAGGAACTTGATCAAACCGGGTTGACCGAGGAGACAGAATGTCGAAGATTTCGGCAATGATGGACACCGGTAAACGATCTCTGATGAACTCTCAGACGTCGTTACAAACTGTCGGTCATAATATCGCCAATAAATCTACTGAAGGATACTCTCGCCAGAGAGTGGAACTTCTATCGAATACTCCGATCGGTGAAGGTGGTTTGCAAATCGGTATGGGTGCCCGTGCCGGTGTTGTGACTCGTGTGAACAATCCTTGGTTAGAAAAACAGATCCAAAAAGAAGGAATGAGTATGGGTTACGAGGATTCTCGTGCCGATGCCATGGGTCGCGTTGAACAAATCTATAATGAACAAAACAATAAGGGCTTGAACCAATACGTAACAGACTTTTTCAATGGTTTCCGTGAGCTTGCTAATAACCCCGAAAGTTTGGCGTCGCGTACAATGGTGCGTGAGGCGGCTGTGGGAGTGACCAAAGATTTCTCTCGCGTGACCTCGCAGTTGAAAGGTGTTCAAGAGGACCTTGATGCTCAAATTAAAACAACTGTTGATGAAGTGAATCAGATCACAAAAGAGATTGCTTCACTCAATGAAAAAATCCAAACCGTAGAAGTTCAAAAAGTTCCTGCTAATGATGAACGGGATCGCCGTGACCTTTTGCTTAAAAAGCTCGGAGAGAAGATCGATATCAGTTGGGCTGAAGGTCGAGATGGCTTGGTGACCGTAACGGCGGGCCGCACTGCGATCTTGGTTTCTGGTATTGGATCTTCAGATCTTAAAGCACGACAAACAGATACTCGTGATCGCGTAGAGATTTTTTTCGAAGGAACCGGTGGAACTGCTGCTAATATTACCGAACAAATTACGGGCGGTCGTATTGGCGGTGCTTTGGACGTTCGCGACCATGTGATTGAAGGCCTTTTGGGCCACGTCGATAAACTTGCTTACACCCTGGCGACAGAGGTGAATAAAGCCCATATTGAGGGCTTTGATAAAACAGGCAAGTCAGGCGTTTTGTTTTTTGAAATGCCACCCCAAGAAAAAGGGGCTGCTTCGAATATGGCGTTGAACAAAACAATCTTCAACGACGTCAGCAGAATCGCAACGGCCTCCAGGCCAGATGCTCCGGGTGACAACACAGTTGCAAACGTAATTTCTGCTTTGCAGTATCGCCAAGTTATGGATGATGGCACGGCGACGATGGATGACTACTATAATACTCAAGTAGGTCAAGTCGGTGCGATGGCTCAAAGAGCAGTGAAGGCTCAAGAGTCACAAAGAAATGTGATGAGCCAGTTGACCAATATTCGCGAAAGTATCAGCGGTGTGAGTTTGGATGAAGAGACGACGAAAATGATCGAATTCCAAAAGACATACGATGCTTCTGCGCGTTTGATCAAAACAGCAGATGAAATGTTTGATACAGTACTTAATTTAAAACGGCTCTAGCCGGCAGAGCTGAAGCGACGGCAGTCGCAGAAGCTGAAGCAGCGTAAAGGAAAGAAACGATAGATGAGAATCGCAGACAGAATGCGCTTTGATCAGGTAAATCAGAACGTGAGCAAGAATCGCTCCGAGATGTCTGATTTGCAGAATCAGGCTGCGACTCAAAAACGTATCAACAAACCTTCTGATGACCCTTTGTCATCAGCCCGTGTTCTTGCTGCCCGTACAGAGGAGCATTCGAACTCTCAGTTTATCAAAAACATTAACAATGCAAAATCGTTCCTCGAGTTTTCAGATCAGTCCTTAGGTGAATTGTCTGATATCTTGGTGCGTGCGAAAGAGCTTGCAATCAGCCAGTCGAATGATGCCAGCGGCAATTCGGAAACCCGCATGGTAACGGCATCCGAAATTGAGCAGATTTACAATCAGGCTGTGCAAATCGGTAATCGCAAACTTGGTGAGCGTTACGTTTTTGCGGGTTTTAAGACTCAGACAGCTCCCTTCAATCACAACGGTGACTATTTTGGTGACGATGGGGATATGAAAGTTCAAACGCAGAAGGATTCCTTCGTTGCGATGAACATTGCTGGGAATAAGATCTTTTTAGGTCGTGGTCTTGATGGCGATGGCGTTGTTCGTCCTCGCTATGAAACGCCCACGGACGTTGAGAGTCTAAAGAATTTCCAAGATGAAGAACTTGAGCGAGTTCAAAAAAATGAAGACGTGGAGCGCAACTTTGTAGAAACTCGCGGTCCTGCGTCAATTAAGAGCGCTAGCAAAAAAGACCCAGTGACCGGATCTGCAGGGGTAAACCTTTTCTCGGTTCTTAAAGGCTTGGAAGTGAGCCTTCGTGCCGATGACAAAAGTGGTGTTCAGGAGGCCCTGGATACTTTGGATCAGGCAATTTCCCAAGTAGTTTTAGCTCGTTCCGAGGTTGGGTCCAGAATTATGGCTGTGAATAACACCATGGACTCCCTACAAAAAGCTGTCGTAGATAATAAAACGACGGCTTCTCAGCTCGAGGATGCAGACGCGTTCCAGGTCATTTCAGATATCAATAAGACTGATTCTACATTGAAAGCGACCCTCGAAACGTCGGGGAAGCTTATTCAACCAAGCCTTCTTGACTTTCTAAGATAAAAATAATACCTACAGTTCCGCAAAAAATAACCGATAACGACTGCAGCAAAAGGAGTTGTCATGCTGGTTCTCACACGGAAGTTGGGTGAAAGCATCGCTATCGATGATCATATTAAGATCAGAGTAGTTCAGATTAAAGGGAAACAGGTTCGTCTAGGAATCGAAGCCCCAAAAGATACTAAAATTCACCGCGAAGAAGTTTACGTCGCCATTCAAGAACAAAACGTTCAAAGTGCTGACGTTTCGGCTGATAAAACTCGTAGCGTAGCTAAGTTGTTGAAGCCTTAATAGCCTCTCGGGGGGATGTGCCGTTTAGTGGGCACTTCCCGCGTTGGGGTTGTTTCGGCGTACGCTTTCCTCCTCCCGCCTTGGAATTGCCTACTTATCGACACATCTGTTTTGCGATTTCTGCCTCCCGCTGCGCGGTTGCGCGTCATTATATCTATTTTAATTGAGTCTCCCTGGATTTAGGTCCAGATTTATATATGTACTTACCCGAATAGCGCCTTGCCGTGTCTAAAATAGGGATAAGTCCTGCTTTGTTAGAGGGGGAGCAATGATCATTTCGACATCGAGATTCGGCCAAGTTGAGCTGAAGCAAGAAGATGTTCTGACTTTTCCAGAGGGCCTGTTGGGCTTTGCGGATTTGAGAAAGTTCGTTCTTCTCGATGACCCAAACGATGAGATTTTTGCTTGGTTGCAAAGCTGTGAAGCCGCTCAAATCGCTTTCCCTGTTCTAGAGCCTGAGTTGTTCGCTTCGAACTATAAAGCGAATTTAACTAAAGGTGATATGGAAGCCTTGAAAATGACGGCTCAAGATAAAGCTCGTTATTTTTCAATCGTGACTATTCCAGATGATCCAACTCAAATGACAGCAAACTTGAAGGCGCCGGTTGTAATTAACATTACGGAAAAAATCGCTCGTCAGTGTGTATTGCAAGACAACAACTTGGCAATTCGTGAGCCAATTTTTACGAAACTTCAACAACGTGTTGTGCAAAATCCAGCCGTGGCGATTAAGAACCAAAGTAAAGGCATTGATGTTGCGACAAAATTGCATGTTGTACGCGATGCAGATCTTTAGTTGTTAAGGTTTAACCAAATTTTGAAGGCTTCAATCTCAATGGATTGAAGCCTTTTTTGTTTCAGCCTCCTGCTTTTAAACTTTTCCCGAGATATTTTTTTTAAAAAGACTTTATTCCCGAATGTTCCGTGATACGCTTGGGAGGCTTATCCGGAGATGTTGAGACATGAAGTTAATTGGAATGACAGTGCTGTTTTGCACTTCTTTACAGTTTGTAGCACTACCGGCCTATTCGGCTCCGGTGGCTCACGTATCATTTTTCTGGGAAGTAAAGTCGTGGGATTCTGTTTTGAATCTTGTGACAGCGGCTACCGGCAACGAAAAGTTCGAAAAAGGCAGTCGGGATCTTTTTAAAGCTCACAAACTGGATCTAACAAAACCATTTGCTCATCTTGATTTCGACGGCAACAAGGTTCGTTTTGAAGGGCTTCCTGAACCAATCATAACGGGGGCAACTCCCTTTGATATGACTTATAGGTCTGTGACTTATGTCTACAACCCCAAACGTTCTGTAAAAGCGAACTTTGAAGAAATGCGCAAGGCCTGGGGACAGTTTAAAGAATTGAATTTTCCGTCATCTGATGTGTCCTCGCGTAGTTTGGCTTCGGCTCCAGAGGGTGGCTCTATGTATGCTTCTCTTTTTACTTTTGTGGGTGCCTCAGCGGCTTTGGCTCGCAATGGTGATGCTGTGACAAACTATTTTGGTTATAAGTGGTTTAAGAATACCTCAGACCCTATCAAAATTGAATGTCAGGACGGAAAGATCATTCAGGTTAAGGGTAAGGATCGCTTGGCTATAGAGACAGCGACATCTGGCGATCAAATTTTTTATTCTGAGATCGGTGGAAAAAAGGAAATCCAAGGGCAGCTTGAGAAAATCACTCTGCGTGGAAAAGAAAGCTATGCGATCACCAACGGCAATGTTTACGTAAATAACTTGCGAATTTCTGATGCTGTCGAGCTGAACAAGAAATTGATGGCGATGAAGTCCCTGTGCTCTCATCCGGAAGCCGTGGAAGAGTTTAATATCTCCTCCAATCGTATTCAGGATGCTATCAATGCGGGTAAGGTCAAAGTGGTGTCGGATCATCTTGCACCTCTGGTTAATGATCCAGACGCTATCAGCGGTGTTCGGTAGATTCAAAATCCGTTAAAATTATTTAGAGGTGCCTAGGATTTTGACACCCTCTAAATGACCACTTTTTTTGCACGAATTTTTTTCATTTAAAGGCAAATTTCACTCTGTTGGACTTTGTATCTGATAGAACTCCTGCATTCATACTGTGTGGAGGCTATCCCGTGAAAGTTGCATTGTTTTCGGCTTTGGCTTTGGTGTCGTTTGGCTTTTCTGCTCAAGCGGGCACTTTGAAAATACCTGTGGTGGCTTCTTATCAAAACCTCGATAGCGAAAAAGTTTGGAAAGGCGTCGATCAAGACGAAGTGCCTTTGAGCGCCGTTCAAATGCGTGAAATTCAAACCCCGTCACGCGCGGGTGATGGGATTTTTTTGCAAAATGATCGAATGGTGGTGTGCTATGAATCTTGTTTTAAGGCCCAGCCTAGGTTGCCTTTGGTGAATGGTAGCATTCAGCTTAAAGACCTTGATGCAAATAAGTATATTTCAGGTCGGCAGCGTGAGGAGGCCTGGAAGGCCTTAAAGGTATTGAATGTCTATTATTGGACGAACCAACTTTTCGATTACTTGGAAACTTTGGGTTATAAACCCAGCAAACGCCTGACGGTGATTGTTGATCGCAACATCTCCGACCCAACGGCCGGTGAAGAGATGAATAATAATGCATTCTTCACCGAGCTTGATTGGTCATTGAACTTCCTACCGGTTAAGAACTCTATTGTTTATAAAGCTTTAGGGATGAGCATTCACTCTGCAGCTTTAGATCCTGGAGTTGCAATGCATGAGTGTACTCACTCGGTATTTCAGGATTTGATAGGTTCTATTTTAAATCCAAGTCTTTATGGTTTGCATGAGGCTTTGGCAGACTATTTTGCTATGGCCGTTATGAACACGCGTCAGCTGGGTATTATCTTCTTTAGCGGTAAACCAGTTCGTTCCGCTGTGGATGATAATGTCGAAAAGAAAATCGTCTATGAACCAGGTCTTGAGGCTCATGCTCTTGGCAATATCGTTAATACCGCGCTTCAACACATTCGTAGTGCAAGTCCGCAAAAGCATTTTGCGGACTTGGTGGCACTAGAAACTGTGAAGGAATTGGGTAAAGCCCCTTACATTCAAGCCACACAGATTCAGTCGACATATATGAATTCAATTTCTGAAGTGGCGAAGATGCAAAACCAACAAGTTTCTCCACAGACATTGTTGGCAGTGAATAACTTCTGGAAAGCTTATAACATTCAGGCACCAACAGCTGTACCCGCTATTCCTGTTGAGTATTTTAAAGCGAATAAGAATGTTGCAGGTTATTTCGAATTAACGACTGTGACACAGTTTCCAGCCAAGACGGCCGCTGACTGGCATATGCCAGCAAAGACATCCACGAAAGTGGGTATTTTGAATATCACAAATGGTCCACCTATGATCGTTCCTGGCCAGGCGAAGCCGAAGGAAACACAAATTATTCTTGCGGAAGTGGAGAGTGATTCTGTTACGACGCCTATCTATTTGCACTCTTCAAAAGACGGCTTATTGGGAGCTTATGATTTTAAAGGCCAGTTGATTGTCGCGAACAATCCGGAACAATTTGGCTTGTTTGAAAAAACGATTGAATTGAATAAGGCTTTACCTGCTTTGATGGAGCTATCAAAGGGGTCGATGAGCCCTGGAGACATGTTTGCGGCTCTCTTTGCGGGAAGCTTGGTAACCACTGATGATCAAAAGATGGCAGTGACCGTTTATAAGCTTAAAGACCAAAGCCGTACGCATGCGACGGTGGCGTTTTCAAGTGTTGGAAATCTTGAAGTAACTAAGCGTACGGGACACATCGATACAACGATGTTAGGCAAGGTGTTCGGTGTGATCAGCGGTGGGTCTTTGCGTTCCGTTGACGAGATCAGTGTCTATACAGTTTCCGCTCGTGAGGTGCCGCAGTTGAAAACAACAGAGGTCTTCCCTGGTGAAAGACTTTTGGGGTACGAAATGCGCACGCAAACGGGAGTTGTGACTAAGATTTTAATCACTGACTTTGACGGAGATCCGAAGAGTTCAGTTTTGGCCAAGAAGAAATAGTTCTTCAGTCTGGCTCAAATAACAAATAGATGCTTTCGTAGGTAAAGCGGTTTAGCGTTATTGCGTACCCAAGGAGCAATAATGTTTAAGTCGCTATTACTTGTGATTTTGGCAGGCGGTGCTGTCAGTGCTCAGGCCGCATTGGACCTCACTCAAAGTTCACCAGCTATCAAATGGAATTCGATCTCTAATGAGGCAGTACGGGTTATCTATCCCGATGTTTTGGGCGCGGAATCTATTTATATTGCCAACTTGGTGGAACATTATTCTCATTTCGTCGGGCAAACCTACGCAATTAACAAGCCCCAAAAATTTGATTTAATTGTGCGTCCTGAGATGTCCCAACCCAATGGGTTTGTTGCAATGGCTCCACGCCGTAGTGAATGGTTTGCTTCTTCTATGTACATGCCCTATGTGGGGAGTACTGAGTGGTATCAGACTTTGGCGATTCATGAATATCGCCATGTAAATCAGTTTGATTTCTATAATCGCGATGCTTCACAGATACTGTACTATTTAATGGGAGATATGGGACGTAATCTGTCAGTGTTTCTGGCTTTGCCATCTTGGTACCTTGAAGGTGATGCCGTGTGGGCTGAAACCAAATACACGGACGGCGGGCGAGGGCGTTCCCCACGCTTTATGGCGCGATTAAAAGCCTTGGTGCTAAGTGATAAGCTGCCGACCTATGATCAATTTTTGAATGGTTCCTATCAAACAAATTTGCCGAATCAGTACGTTTATGGCTATGCATTGATTTCATATGCAACCCAAAAGTATGGCGATGATATCTGGCAAAAAATAGTTAACGATGTTTCCAAGTTTCCTCAGCCATTTCGTCTTTATCACAGTTTTAAGGACATCACGGGGCAAGAGTTTAAGGACTTCTATATTGAGACGATGAATGATCTTCGCACCAAATGGGCGAAAGATGCGCCAGGTGCTGAAGAGCCGGTAGATTACCGAGAAGCCTCAGCACCTTTTAAGGTGGGGTCGGCTCTGTATTATGTTGATTCTGATTTGAATTCTTATCCGACATTGATGAAAGAGGAAAATGGTCACAAGGAAAAAATCGTAGAGTTCTATTATAATAAAGAAATTCTAGGATTTAGTGTTGGCACCACACGAGGTGTTTACACCGAATATCTGCCAGACTCGCGCTACGCTTATAAAGGTTCCTCTGATCTCGTCGTAGTTGATTTGAAATCTGGAGAAACTAATAAGATCACTTCGGGGGCACGCCTCTATAATCCAAGTTTTAATTCTTCTGAGACGAAAATCATCGCAACGTCCTTTAATCAAGATCAGACTTGGACAATTGCCGAGTATGATCTGCAAGGGAAGCTTCTGCGATCTGTACCTGTGGCAGGAAATAAAATTGCTGAGGCCCACTATATTGATGATCGTCATGCCGCTGTTCTGATGAGCTCTAAGACAGGTCATAAATCAATTGTTGTCCTGGATTTGGAAACCAAGACCGTATCGAAAGTGATCCTGCCGCCCTCGCGAAATCTTTTAAACTCGCTGTATGTTGATAAAAATAAAAATATTTTGTTCGAAGCCCAATATAAAGGTGGCAATGAAATTTTTCGATTTAATGGGGAGGGCATTGCCCGTTGTACGAATACAAAGCTCGGGGCTTTTACCCCATCCTCGGACGGAATAAATCTATACTTCAGCAACATGGACACCTATGGTTCGACGATTGCGAGCCAAAGTTTGCAGGAGTGTCGAGGGTTGCCATCCTCAGAGCTCGTCGATTTCAAATATCTTGGCGACAGTCCTTCCGATAACTACAACAAGTTTCCGCTGCAACACTTGAAGACTCAGGAAGAGCTCTTTACGAAAAATGCATCACAATATCATCCCGAGGAATATGGGGATGTGGATGAACGATTGTTCATTCCTCATACTTGGGGGCTTAACATCGGTCGTGGGGGTGGTTTGATTGTGCAAACAGATAACTATCTGCACACCATGGGATTCACCGCACAGGCCGGGACTAACGCTGAAGAGGCCGCTTCTTTCTTTAACCTTGGATTAGATTACAAGAAGTATTACCCGATCTTCCGAATCGAAACGGAGTACCGTGGTCGGCGTGTGAAAGATTTTGGTACTGGCACTGAAGTCAAATGGGGGGAGTTGAACTCTGGCTTTAGTATGAATGTACCCTATATCAAAAAAGCAGGTCTTTATAACTTTATGACTTTAGTGTCTTTGGGGGCGCAGTACA
>JBLMWG010000220.1:0-8706 GCA_050257115.1 Bacillota bacterium | reverse complement strand
AATCCAACAGCAAGTTTGCTTAAAATTGATGTCGATTCGAAGACGGAACTTCCCACGTTAGCCTCTTTACTGTCGCAGCCCGGTATTGAATATATTGTGCCTAATGCAAAAATTCGTGCGTTTACGAATCCGATTGATGTTGCCGCCTTACGACAGCAATGGGCATTGGGAAAAGTTCAGGCTGAAAAAGCCTGGGCGCGAGCGGGAAACAAAGGAAATAAAAATATAATAGTTGCGGTCATTGATACGGGTGTCGACTATCGTCACGAGTCTTTGGCTCCTAATATGACTGCCGGCTATAACTTCAAAGATAAAAATAACGATCCGATGGATATAACCGGGGCACAAAATCCGGGTCATGGTACTCACTGTGCTGGGGTGATTGGTGCCACGGGGCTTATTGATAATGGTACAATTGGAATTGCCGCAGGAGTTTCAATCATGCCTCTGCGTTTTTTAGGCGAGAACGGCTCAGGTGATTTAAACGACGCGATCAAGGCTGTGGATTATGCCGTCGAAAAAGGTGCCCATGTGATTTCAGCGTCCTGGGGAGCTTCGATTCCCAGATCTCAAGCCGCTCCATTATTGGAAGCGATCAAACGAGCTGATGATAAAGGCGTGATCTTTGTTTCCGCAGCGGCTAATGATGGGCGTAACAATGACAGCACAGAAGTTTATCCGGCTAATAACGGTTTTCCGAATTCAATCACTGTAGCGGCGTCTGATTCCAGCGACAATAAACCCTCGTGGTCAAACTACGGAACTGCGAAAGTGCACGTAGCCTCTCCAGGGGCTGATATCATCAGTACTTTGCCAGGCAATAAGTACGGAAATTTGTCGGGGACTTCGATGGCAACCCCATTGGTGTCAGGATTGGTCGCGTTTTTGAAATCACAAGACAGTTCTTTGACGGGTGCGCAAATTCGTTCGATTTTGCAAACCACGGGAGCTAAGGTTTCGATCCAAACCGCCTGTAACTGCCGGATTGATGCTTTTGAAGCTGTCGACGCGGTTTTATCAAAAAAAATGACGCTAGTTCCGGCAGCGGCGACCTTGGCTTTGAAAGATACTTTGAATTTGTCAGTTCTGAATGGAAAAGAACCTTTCAAATACACCAGTGCGAATGGGGCTGTGGCAACAGTTTCTGAAGGTGGAGTGGTGACGGCGGTTGCAAAGGGGACGACGACTGTGTCAGTGACCGATGCGGATGGTAAATCCGCCTCAACTTTGAATATCAATGTTGGCGAGGTAGCAACGACCCCAGACCCGGGTAATCCCGGAGGTCCAGGGGATGGGTCCTGCCCTATTGGAGACCAATCAATGTGCGATATTATCTGTAAGATTCAGCCCGATTTACCTTTCTGCAAAAAGTAGCTCTAATGTGACATAAGAGTTGAAAGGGGAGAGGTCTTCAAGGCCGATGCGAAAAGACCTCTTTTTTGTTTGTCTCTGAATGGCTTTATCTTAATAATAAAGTCATATGAAAAGAAAACCCTGGGCGATTATTGTACTTTCTTTACTGCATATCCTTGCTCCCATCGGGAGCCTGATCTTTAACGCAAGTCGAGCGAATCGATCTCTTGCGGATCATTGGTTCTATTGGACCCATGCTTTGCCAAAGCACTTGTTCTTTATCTATGTGATTGTGCCGATTATCGCGGGTGTGATGATTTATGTCTGCCGTCGCTGGTCGTACTGGGTTTACTTGGGATGCTTGCTGATCATCTTCTTGTCGAATCTGTATAGCTTCTCTTTGAATATGAACTGGGTCAATTTTGGGGCCCTTGTAATTGTCTTGGTGGTGGACCTTATTGCGGTTGCTTACTTTGTCGTGCCGGCGGTTCGTCAAGTTTACTTTGATCCGCGCATTCGTTGGTGGGAAGTGGCACCTCGCTTTATTTTCAAACACCAAGCGACAGTGAATGACCAAAATGGTGAGATTAATAATATCTCTGTTGGTGGATTGTTTATTAAAACTTCAGCGAACTTTGAAGAAGGCCAAGATGTTCATGTGGAATGGTCTTTTGAAGAGGCGAACTTTGCGATTCCCGGTAAAGTTGTTTACAAAAGTACCCGCGTTGCTAGCGAAGGTTATGGCATTCAGTTCGTTGCTGGAAATGGTGCAGAGAAGGACGTGAAGAAGCTTTGCCAAACCTTAAAGGCCCGTGGTCAAATGGTTCCAGATCGAATTCCGGGACCAGATGACAGCTTCGGTGCTTGGCTGAAAAAGCTTTTGACCAAACGAGAGGGTTTGTTCCCGAAAAAATAATTTTTTGAGGGATGTATGTCTTTTTATAATCAGCACTTTGCACACTTAAAGGTCCAGCTTAAAAATCATCAACTTTGGCTGACCTTGAATAATCCTGAGCAAAGCAATGCGATCTCCTATGAAATGACCGAATCTTTAACTCGCGTTTTACGATATGCGGACTTCGATTCTGAAGTTCGCGTGATTGTCTTGGGCGGGGAGGGTTCTTCTTTTTGTGCTGGTGGCGATGTCAAAGCCATGGAAAATAAAACCGGCATGTTCCAGGGCGAACCCAATGAACTGCGCATGCGTTACATGCACGGCATCCAACAAATTCCGAAATGCATTGAAGACCTCTCAAAGCCGTTGATTGCCATGGTTCATGGGGCGGCGATTGGTGCGGGTTGTGATTTGGCGATGATGTGCGATCTGCGTGTGGGAACTGAAAAAGCGAAGTTTGGTGAAACCTTCGTCAAATTAGGGTTGGTTCCTGGCGACGGCGGCAGTTTCTTTCTGCAACGAGTGATTGGTTTTAGCAAGGCCATGCAAATGTCCCTAACCGGGGATTTGGTTTCTGGCGAAGAAGCCCATCGCTGGGGGCTTTTGAATTATTTGGTCAAGGAAGCAGATCTTGTTTCTGAAACAGAAAAAATAGCAGCGAAGGTTGCTAACAATGCTCCGGTGGCTGTGCAAATGACTAAGAAACTTATGAAGACCGCTTATCTGAATGATATGATCAATGTGCTTGAATTGGCAGCGAGTTTTCAAGGGATCACTCAGCGGACCCAAGATCATTTTGCGGCCTTGCAAGCGATGAAGGAAAAGAAGTCTCCAGAATTCACTGGGCTCTAGTTAGAGAATTCATGGATTTACAGACCTACAAAGAGCGTCGAGACAAGTTATCCCAACAAGCTCCGAAGTATCGTGAGCTGTGTTTAAAGTGTATTCAGCCGAAATTTAGCTGCTATTGTTCACACGTTCAAGCGTTTGATCCCGCAGTGGACTTTGTGGTGTTGATTCATCCTATCGAAGCGAAACGTCGCATAGCCACAGGTCGCATGTCTCACTTGGTGTTGCAAAAGTCCTTTTTAATTTGTGGTCAAGATTACAGCGCGGATGTGCAGGTAAATCAGATCTTGAATGATCCCCAACGATTTTGCGTGATGCTTTATCCGGGGAGGCAGTCACAAAATCTGACCTATTTAACGGAAGCAGAGCGATCAGAGCTATTTCCTTCCGATAAAAGGCTGACAATCTTTGTGATCGACGGAACCTGGGCGACGGCGATTAAAACAGTTCGCCAAAGTCAGAATCTGCAAGCTCTGCCGCGAATTTGTTTTACCCCGGACAAAGTTTCTAATTTTCGTGTGCGCAAGCAGCCACAAGATTTTTGTTATTCGACGATTGAAGCCATTCATCAAACAATTGAATTGATCGGGCGCTCTCAAGGATTCGATGTAGATTCGCGCATTCATGACAGGCTTCTTCATGTCTTCGATAGAATGGTGGAAACGCAAATCGAATGCGCCAGCCGCGGAGAGCAAAAGCCGGATTATCTTCGTTACAGTCGCGACCGCAAGCGCGCGAATATTTTCCGCTAAGGCCGCAGCATGTGACTTGCCTGAGGATGATGCGGGCATTTTAAAGAGTTCCTTCGAAGTTCACTGGTTGCCCTTGATGCGCAGAGATTACTTGATCAGCTTCCATCACCAATTTTCCAGAAACGATTGTATGCGTTGGCCAGCCCGTCACACTCATCCCGTGGAAAGGGGTCCAGCCACAGCGGCTGGCAATCCAAGAGTTGTCTATAGTGGTTTGTTTTTTTAAGTCCACAATCGTGATATCAGCGTCAAAACCCTGGCGCAGACGTCCTTTGTTTTTCACTCCAAAGACCCGGCAAGGATTTTCAGTCACAAGTTCTACAAATTTGTGCAGGCTCAAACGGCCTTCGTGCACGTGATTGAGCATGATGGGAACTAACGTTTGTACTCCAGGAACTCCCGACGGACTTGCGGGATAGGGGCGATCTTTTTCTTCACGTGTGTGAGGGGCGTGATCGGAACCGATGACATCGACGGTGCCATCTTGCAGGGCTTTCCAGATCCGTTCTAAATGTCGTTTTTCCCGGATGGGTGGATTTTGTTGGGCGTAAGTTCCTAAACGATCGTAACAATCTGGAGCGTACAACGTTAAGTGTTGTGGCAAGACTTCTACAGTGGCGATGTCTTTGGCTGCCATTAAGATATCCATCTCTTCGCCAGTCGAAACGTGCAACACATGAACTTTGCGCCCAGTCTGGCGGGCAATGCGCAACAAACGCATCGTTGAACTGACAGCTGTTTCGACGTCACGCCACACGGGGTGGTAGTGAACATCAGCCTGGTCGACGGCAATGTGGCGGCGTTCCCGGAGGCGCATTTCATCTTCTGAGTGAATGATGACTCGACGATGGCCCTGTTTTAGGATCCGCTCCAAGGTTGCATCATCTTCCACTAATAAATTTCCCGTGGAGCTGCCCATAAAAATTTTGATTCCTGAACAGTGGGGAAGCATTTCTAGATTCTCTAGGTCTGTGGCATTGTCATGGGAGGCGCCGATGAAAAAAGCATAGTTCGCATGGGCCCGGTTGTGAGCTCGGGCCAATTTGTCTTTGAATGCTTCCACCGTTGTTGTGGGTGGGTTTGTATTGGGCATTTCAAAAATGGTTGTGACGCCACCCAGAACTGCGGCTTTGGTCCCGGTTTCAAGGTCTTCTTTGTGAGTTAATCCGGGCTCACGGAAGTGAACTTGACTGTCAATGATCCCAGGTAAGACATGCAATCCTTTGGCGTTGATGATTTTTTGTGCCGGTTCATGAATTGAGTCGCGAATCTTTTCAATGCGGCCATCTCGGATTGCGATGTCGGCCTGTTGGTCGATAAAGCCTGAATTAGAGGGATGGGGCAGAAGGCATGTGCCCCCTTGGATAATTAAGTCATACATTTTTTGGGACATAGTGACCTCACTCTTGGCGATTCCAACTGTAACACCAGACTCTTCTAAAGGTCCAGCGTTGACGAGGCCTCGCTGATCGGCGAGAATTTGGATTGTGACAATAGAACAAGTTCTTTCATTTTTCGATCACCACAACACGGCTATCATAGAAGGCCTGGTTGCTATTATCATTTTGTTTGGCCTGTATTTAGGTTATCGCGGATTTTTTGCCAAAGACGAAAAGCACGGTGGTGGCCCAGGGATGGACACTGCGGAGCTTGAAAAAACTTTGCAAAAAATCCTTGAGAATCAGGCATCAGCTCCTGCGGGGACATCTCGCCATGTTCGTGTGGAAGAGCATGATTCTGCGGATGACTTTAAGGAAATGCCTCGTGAAAAAACGGCTCCAGCAGCGCAGGTATCTGAAGCGGCAGGGGGAGTCGGGGAGTCTCCGGCGGAAATTGAACAACTGCGTTTAACCTTGTCGGAAAGCCAAAAGAAAATTGAGGTTTTACAAGCGCAGTTGGCGGTGGCTGAATCCAAAGCGACAGAAGTTGAAGCTGCGATCGCAGCGGCTCCCGCTCCGGCTAGCAATGTAAATTCTGATCTGGAAGGCAAAGTTCGTGATTTGGAAGCTCGTTTGGCGGAGTATGAAATCATCAGCGAAGATATTGCGGATCTGTCCCGATTCCGTGATGAAAATGAGAAGTTGAAAGCTGAGATTGATGTGTTGAAAGGTCAAGGTGGTGGCAGCTCAGCTCCACCAGTGTCTTCTTCTGAGGAACCTGTGACAGCAGCTTCAGTTGTGCCGGCACCGAAAGAAGACGCCGCACCAACAGACCTTGCAGCTCTTGATATCGATGCGGCGGCTTTGATTGCTGAAGCGGAGCAGACGGACACTTCAGCGGCTGCGGGAACAACGGAACTGATTGATGATGATTTGATGAAAGAGTTTGCGGCGGCAGTTGAAGGTCAGAAAGCCCTTGATAAAGTGGGTGAGAAGGCCGGAGACGGCAGCACGCAGGCTGAGAAAAAGTCCGACGAAAATAGCGAATTGATGAATGAGTTTGAAAACTTCGTTTCTAAAAAGAGTTAAGCGATGAAAACAAAAACGATGCTGTCCGTTTTGCTTCTCGGTTTTTCTTCAAGTGTCTTTGCGGCGAAGAAGCCTTCTTCAATTGTTTCTTTAAGCTCCGCGATGGAAGTATTGAATTTACCTGGTGAAAACCGTCGCGTGGCGGTTGAAGAAGCAGGATCTCTTTATTATCAAAGTTTTATTACCTTAGCTTTTAGCGATAAGCAGTCTATGAATGTTCGCTGGAAGGCGTTGATGGGGGCTGCAGAAGCCTTGCGTGAAAAAGCGACGCCGGATCTTTTAAAAGCTGGGGATCATCCTCAATGGTTCATGCGAAATGCGGCCTTGGTAGCGTTGTCGGAAGTGAACCCAGCTCAGGCTGAAAAGTTGGCGCAAAAACTGATTAAAGATAAGGCCTTGGTGGTTCGTTCTGCGGCAGTGGGCGTGTTAGAAAAAAATATTTCTCCTGAAAATCGGGATCTTTTATGGGAAGAGTTAAACCAAAACTATAACTTTAAGAATTCACAAAGTTTGTGGATTCGTCACCAGATCGTAGAGGTTTTGGCGAAAAAGCCGAAGGACCATGAAATTAAAATCTTTGCAAAATTGCTAACGGATTCGGACTCTCGTATTCACGTTCCTGCTATTCAAGGGTTGGAGCGTTTGACAGGGATGAAACTCGGTAAAGAGAACATCAAGCAGTCAGAACTTGTGGGTTTGTGGAAAGACTACGTCAAAAAAGAAAGTCTTTAAGTTTTTTTATTGGGCTCTTTTTAGAGCGTCGTTGATCAGGATTTCGCGCTCAATGCGGTAGAAAAGAATTTTCTCTTCCAAACCATCGGAGTCTATCGGCTCTGGTTCCGAGAAAAAATCCCTTAAGATTTCCATTTTCTTATCGATGGTCACGCGCACGGATTCGCGCCCATCGGTATTGCCCTTCGCAAAGGTAAAGATCAGTTTATAGCGAATACCGCTGGAAGGTGGTTTTTCTATGTCCGGTGGTAACCAGCCGTCGATGCCTTTGATGTAATCTGTTTCGATAATGCCCGTATCTTGGTTTTCTTGCGCGATCGGGTATTTGATCGAGGAATGAGCGGCGCGCCACACAGAATCGTAGTTTGCAAAGAAGACTTTTTGTTTGTTGATTTTTGCCATCTGAGCATTAGCAGAAGGTCTTTGATCAAAGAGGCTGCAACCCATAAGAGTGCAGCCTGTGATAATCACAAGTGATAAAAAGATATTCCTAGAAAGTTGCTGAGCTGTGTGTGACATGGGTTGCTGCCTCGATCATAGCAGCACCCGGGGTCGCTTGGGAAGCAGTTTGAGATCCGAGGAAATTCACTTCCCAACGCTTCTTGCCATTTCCAAAGTGATCCCCAGGAAACATTGGAACTTTCAGATTTGTCGCCCAGTTCTCGGAATAGACTTCCCAGGCTGGATTCATCACCTTCACTTTGTCTGGACCTTGCTGAACTTCTATTTCCACGGATAGCAGGGACAGCGTTCCGATCGGATGGACTCCCGAAATCGTCTTGAGTTCCGGAAGAGTCAATTCGTGGCCACCACCAGAAATTGTCGGATTGCCGATTAAAGGCAAAACTTGCGGTGTCGAAGTCGCCGCAAAAGGGACCATCGCCGTAGAAACGCGGTCTGCCCCGGAGGTCCAATCGTCAGATTTCTTTAAAATGATCAAAGCGTTGGAAGGTGAGCCCCCCAACGTGTTCAAGTTTGTTGTTTGTCCTGAGGAAAGTCGTTTCACGTCTGTTGGAATCAAATAGCCGGATTGATTAGTGATCGCAGCCACCATCAAGGCTTCATCGCCACGGAACTGAGGGGCCGTGATACTTTTGCCATTAGTAAAGCTCAATTCATTTGTTGGCAGATCCAAAGTAGTTTGCCCGCTGGTGATATTCAGGTCGCGAATGGCCCCGCCAGAGATTTTGATGGAATTAATCAGCTCCCAGAACTGTTTGCCTTCACGCAGGCTGTTCACCGTACTTTTGAAAGGTAGGCGGCCTTTTGCGACAAAAACTCGCTGAATGCCTGGCTGCCCAAAGTAAATACGGTATGCGGGTTTTTCCAGGTTGATGGTGAAGAACGCGTATTTCTCGCTTTGTTTTGGTAACGACAAATTCGCCGGGATCGGGATGTCTTGGCTCATTATGGAGATGTTGTCAGATTGTGAGCTGACGATGCTGTCGATGTTAAAGGAGAAAAGTTGCATTTTCGTGAACGCCGGCATCACCAGGCCGAAATCAATTTGGTCATCGCCATTTTGAATCGGCAACCCCACAGCTGTGCCCTTCACTTGGTATTGGCGTAAGGTGTTCATTTTGCGAAGTTTGACGTTCAAGGCGCCGGGTTCGATGTTCATATAAGTGACACGCACATATCCCGGAGCCGCGATCGT
>JBLMWG010000219.1:0-6269 GCA_050257115.1 Bacillota bacterium | reverse complement strand
ATCGTAATGATCTTAGGGGCAATTGCTCTTTGGAGTTTTAATTATTACTTCATACCGAAGGTTGAAGAAGCCCCAACCATAATGTCTCGAATCGAGGATATGGAGAAGAATGGAGTCCCAAATTTTGCGGCAAGATCTTTAAGCGGCGAGGAGTTTCAGCTCGCTCAGTTTAATGGGAAAGTTGTTATTTTGAATTTTTGGGCGTCATGGTGTGGACCTTGTGTGGAAGAAGTCCCCTCTTTGATAAAGCTTGTGAAAGAATTTAAAGGTGACGTTCAGTTGATCGCAATTTCCGGCGATAGCAATCTGGAGGATATCCAGGTTTTTTTGAAGTCTTTTCCAGAATTAAAGTCTGAAAATATTAAGATCGTATTCGATCAAGATCGTTCTAAAATGAAGATGTTTGATATCTCACGCTTACCTGAGTCCCTAGTTCTTGGGACGGACCATAAGTTAGTGAAGAAGCTTGTAGGGTCTATTGACTGGTATACCAAGGATTCTGTGGCGTATATCCAAGGGCTTTTAAAAAAGTAAGAGTACACTCAAAGAATCTATTTGGTTGTTGCACTCCAAAAAAATTAGATCCCTATCTAAACTAAGATAGGGATCTATTTTGGACTTATTTAACACAATGAACCTTAGATCATTTTTCCGGCGGCCTCACTCTATTTGCATTCAAAGGCCAAGTTGATTTGCGTTCCTTCAATGAGCGGTGACTTAAATTTCAAGAGATTCTTATCCACAGAAAAAGCCGTAAAGTTTTTGCCGTTAATATTTAACTTAACTTTGCCTGGATCTGGCTCGCACTGCAATGCTAGGTAAGACATTGAGTTTACGATTTTATCTTTGAAAGTATTTAAACTATCTGTGAAGTTCGCATCGCAGATGTTTCCTATTCCACCGTCAGTAAGATTAGACATTTGTTCATAGATAAAAGCAGGGTGACTTGGTGAACCCGCGGCGGCATCTTCGCTCGCTTCACAAACAGAATCGCCTGGTTTCACGATGATTGAATTGAAGGTAAAGCGAACGTCACTTCCAAATTTGCTGTGAGCTAACGATAATAAGTTAGCGGGCATGTCTTCAGCCTCAAGAGGTTGATATGATCCTGAAGCATCTGTGCTCTTAACTTTGGTGATATCACCACCTACCGAGCGTTCGTCTTCGTTGGACACTATAATGACGGAGACCGCAGCGCCAGGGCGGTAGCAGTTATTATTAGGAGCATCTACGAAGTGTTCATATGCGGCTTTAATAGCCCGCTCATCCGATGAACCAGGTCCGCCTATTGTCAAGGAGTTGACGGTATTGACGAATATACTGTCGAGGTTATTCGTTCCCTTTTTTAAGACATGAGCCGGCACACCAGTTGGGGGTGTATAGCCGACCCAATTGAGTGATGAGCCCCAAACGAGTTGGTTATTCACGGTGAAGCTTCGAGTCGTAGTCATACACATCTGCCAGTCGAGTTTACTAGATTCTAGTGATGATACAAAGGAGCCAAGTCCGGCGGCGAGTTTTTGTAAGTCCGGCAGCATAGAGTTGGAATCATCAAACACCACTAGGAAGTCGACCTGTTTATTTCCGTAAGCGACTACTTCGGAAATATTCACCGTCTTATTGGTGCTGGCAGCCGAAGAGATCTGGTCGGGCACTTGTGTGAAGTTCATTTTTGAACAAGCAGTAAGAAATGTAATCAGGCTTAAAGCTACGAAAATTTTTACATCGGCTCTTTCCATGTGTGTCTCCTGTCATAAAGCCTAGCACGCTTGGTTTATAAAAAAAAAGAGGGTGAGACATAGTTATTGCAAAAATATCTAATGATAACAATAAGTTGCAAATACTGTTGAGCTTTTAGGCAGTTGCTGTGTAGTGCTTTGACATAACTTCGGAAGTTATTTTTTTTGGGTATGTAAATCAGAATAAATTTGAAATGGAGGGCTTAAATAGGAAAAGACTGTGTCTCAGTCATTCATTTCAAAATGAAACCGCGAAATGAATTTGTATCCAATGAATGAAGAGTTTGCGAAATTTATGCACCGTCAAGGATTACATCTGCATAACTTTGGACTGCAGACGCTGTTCAATCTGAAATAGAAATATTCCACCTTGTAAACTGTTGTCGGAGTTGATAGATGCTCGCTCTATGGCGCAAAATATTACATTGTTTACTGATGATCAGAGTAGTGATGTTTCTGCGCAGCTAAACTTTGAGATTCGTAAGTTAGATCTTATCTATCAAGAACATATAAAGGGTGTTGTGACGATTGTTGGGAACGCCCTAGGGTATACCTATATTTCTTGGGAGGGGATTAATCATACCTTTTTGTTTTCTTGGTTAATATTGCTATTTAGTACGGCAACAATTCGCCTTTTTTCACTGTATCGATGGAACCGGGGTAAATCACATATCCGCAGTCAGAAGGAGCTTAAGTTTTGGCTCCGCCTCTTGTATTCTCAATTGTTTATGTCAGGAATTGGCTGGGGGGCCATCGGCTTTTTGGCACCCACACAGGATTCCAGTGTTCAAATCATCACATCTTTAATTATTGCCTCAATGACTGCGGGCCCGTTGATCTATTATGTCTCTTCGCGAATTGCGATGGTGTGTATTACTGCTCCGGCATTGTGGGGCTGGGCCTTGGGATACCTGTTCATGTCAGACATGAAGTATCACGCGCTTCTTGGATTTCTTATTTTATTTTATTGTGTATTGCTATTTTTTATCGGGCTTAATTTAAACCGAGCCATTCTACGGATGATTAGCTTGGATAGTCAGTTGAAGGAGAATGAGCAGCATCTAAGAATGGCCCTATCTTCTTCGGATGCGCTTTCCTGGGATTGGAATGTTGAAACTAATTCTATGCGCTACAACGGAAACTTGTCCCTCTTTGCGGATGGACCGGATCAGTTGCGCGAGATCCTCCAAGATCATTTAGCCAAGGGACAGGATATTGATACTGAGGTTCTCTGTCTCGATGATAAAGGTAATCCTCGACATGTAGCTATTCGGGGCAAAGTATCTCGGACGACTGGGGATAAGGCCTTCCGTGTTAGTGGTATTGCTTGGGATATCACAATGAAAAGGAATGAAGAGATTCTTCGTCGTGAAAGAGATCTTCATGAGGCTGCTAATCGGGGTAAGTCAGTTTTGCTTGCCAATGCAAGTCATGAGATCCGCACCCCTATTGCATCTATTTTGGGATACTCTGAAGCCCTTCTTAGAAGTGAGGTTTTGGATGAACAAAATCGTCGCGATGTTGAGGCAATTTATCGCCAGGGCAAGTTCATGGTGAATCTGGTAAACGATCTTTTGGATCTATCTAAAATTGAATCAAGTCGACTTTACTTCCAGTCGGCCCCAATGAATCCAGTCAGGGAGATTGAGGACTCTGTTGCGATGATGCGTTCGACGTCGATTCAGAAAACTCATAAGATAACCCTCAAGTTTGAAACAGAGTTTCCCGAAAAAATTTACTCTGATCCAGTTAGATTCCGACAAGTGATTTTAAATTTATTATCAAATGCTGTGAAGTTCACATCTGAGGGAACTATCGACGTTCGTGCACAAGTTCAATATGTAGATGACGATAAGAAACACATCGTAAGAGTGGTTGTGACTGACACGGGGATGGGAATGGACTCCCTGGTTCAGAAGAATCTGTTTGAACCATTCATGCGTGGAGAAAATCCTGAAGTGCAACGAGTGCCAGGTTCCGGTCTGGGGTTGGCGTTGTCTCGTCAGCTTGCACGAGGTATGGGTGGGGATTTGCGGTTGATTTATTCTACTCTAGGGAAAGGTAGTTCTTTTGAGTTTTTAGTCCCCCTTGGAGACTTATCAGGAGTTCCGTTTGTATCTGCATCTCATGAGGGACTTCGTGAACATGAGAAAATTCAAGTAGCTAAGGAATCAGGGATATTAACAGGACGTCGAGTTTTGGTTGTAGATGATTCAGAAGATCTACGCGCTTTGATGGCCAGATATATTATGCGCGAGGGAGCTTTTGTGGAGACCGCTGACCATGGGATGTTGGCTGTTGAGAAAGCCTTGAAGCAGGAGTTTGACGTCGTGCTGATGGACATTAAGATGCCAGTTATGGATGGCTATCAAGCCACTGCCTTGTTGCGTGATCAAGGTTATCTTGGTCCTATTATAGCGGTGACGGCGCAAGCCACCTCAGAGGGACAGCAAGATTCTGAGACTAGTGGGTTTGATGCCTACTTGGGTAAACCTGTCGATATTTCATTGCTTAAAAGCATTTTGAGCAAGTTATAAAAAAGCGCCTATCAAGGATCTGCCCCATAGACGGGATGCAGATCATTAATAGGTGCTTATTCATTAGAAACCAAATTTCTTTTTAAGATCATCTAAAGCTTTTTGTCCTTCAGATTCTAGCTTTTTGCGACCTTGATTTTCAGCGTCTTTTTTTGCTGTGTCCACTTTGGCTTCGACTTGTTTTTTCTGGGCATCTAATTGAGTCTGAGCTTTTTTTACCTCTCCATCAAATTGAGCTTTGAATTGGTTGATTTGCGACTCGACCTGCGCCTTTTGCTTTCCGATCTCCTGATCTACGTAGGCCTGGATTTTTTTTCTGGCCTCTTCGATTTTAGCTTGGATCTGTTTTTCAAAACCCTTCTGCAGTTCAGGTCCTAAATTAGAGTTTATGGACAGCGGTACGTTAGGTAGATCTCCTTTTCCTTCTGCAGTTAAGGTGATGACGGGAATACCTGCGAAAACAGTTTTCAAAATTTGATCAGCAATATCGTTGGTAGAGGAGACCTTGTAGTCAATTTTGGTGAACTTGTTATCGAAATTAACGGATAGATTTTTTAGTCCAATAACGGAGCCTTCTACTGACATAGCTCCTGTCGCCTTATTAAAGGCGATGTTCACCTCTGGAGATTGCACAAGCTCTTTACCATCAATGGAGTAGGAGCCGACTTTGAAAACATAATTGATCACTGAATCATCATTGCGGTCATCCAAAGAAAGTTTAATTAGAAAATCGAAAATTCCCATCGTCGGGAAGTCACCAGATAGAGTTGCTATCGTTGGACGGCCTACTAAGCGTTGGTTGGACGTTATGTCCAAGATCTCACCTTTCACATTGCCTGAGTTAGGCGTAAGCCCAGCTTGAGAACTGATCGCGGCTTTTTTAACCCAGAACATGGGGTATGAATTCGGACGACCAAATTCATAGGTAATACCTTTTTCACGAGGATGAGGTTGAATAGCAACTTCTTCCTCTTCATTTTTTGCTTGGCCTTTTTTTAGATATTTTGGCGGCAAGTATTTTTCAGCCAAAGCTTTATAACGGAAGAACTTGGCCTTATATGGTTCCAGATAGTGGTTAAAGACAGCCATTGTTAGGGCTTTGGCATCTATTTGAGGAATGCGAAAGTGTTGTTCTAAAGATTTAATATCAATTTGAATCTGTTTTTCGATTTCACCATATTGAGATTGTAGATTCGTTAAATCTTTACCAAGGTCATCGCTGACCGATTGAATCTGTTTGTATTTACTATCGGCATCTTTGCGGATGCCGTCGAGTTGCTGCAAAGCTGTTGAAAGCTCTTGAGGTGATTTGAAGTCTTTGTATTGAATCTTTCCAAGACGATCCCCCAAAGTCTGAATGTCCTTACCTTGTGGTAAAGTTTTAAGACGAGCATCCCATTCCGTTTGTTTGGCTTGCAGGTCTTTTTGAAACTTTTCAATCATTGCCTTCGATGGCAAAGATTCTTGCAACTTTTGCAATTGGGCATTCGGATCTGTCCCGCCGAGCATGTTGATGACATCACCCAAAACATTTTGACCGTAACGAGCATCAACTTCTTTTTGAGCTTGTCCTGTTACACTTTCGCCGACTTTGCCAAGAAATCCGGGCTCATTAGATACAGGTGGAGGAGGTGCTATTTTGCCAGGGTATTTTCTTTTTACTCCAAATTCGATTTGCTCAATAGCGGCTTCGTTAATGACGAACTTCACGCGCAATAAGGCATCCCACAACATTCCAAAACGGATATCGCCAATTTTTATCGAATCTTGAGTGGGTTTTTCTGAATCTGTTAGTTCGATCCCCTGAATGCGAATACTCGCATTGAAAAAGCTGGTCTCAAGATTTTCGATATTAACTTCAGAGCCCAGGGCTTTGTATCCGGCCCATTCCATTCCTCGACGCAGATGTGTGTCGAAAAAGAAATGAAAGTAAATGCTGATAATCAAACAAATAACGAGAAAGGGGATCAGTGCACCCCAGCGAATGATGCCT
>JBLMWG010000218.1:0-18863 GCA_050257115.1 Bacillota bacterium | reverse complement strand
CTGAGATTTGTGTTCTTACTTTTACAAATAAAGCGGCTCGTGAGCTTAAGCATCGTGTGAAAGCGAAGCTTGGGCATGCGGGTGACGATTTGTGGGCCGGGACTTTCCATTCGTTTGGATTGCAGATCCTGCGTCGTTTTCATAAGCATGCTGGTCTTTCACCACATTTTGGGATCGTTGATCAGACTGACTGTAATGCGGTTTTAAAAGAGCTTATGAAGGACATCAAAAACTCCGGCAAAGATAAGTTTGATGTCGATAAAATTCTATCCATGATCAATGATCGTCGCACCGGCATGGCACCGACTCATGAAGGGTTCGATGAGTACCATGAGATGGTCGAAGCCTTAGCGCCGAAATTTGCCAAACGTTTGGAGCATTCAGGAGTGGTGGATTTTGAAGGGCTGCTGATTAAGCCTCTGCAGTTGTTCAAAGAACATCCAGATATTTTGGAGAAAGTCCAAAGTCAGTTTACTCAGGTGATGGTGGATGAATTCCAAGACACAAATCGCATGCAAATGGATCTGATTCAGCAACTGGTGAAATCCCATAACAACATTACTGTGGTAGGCGACGACGACCAATCAATCTACGGTTGGCGCGGAGCTGAGATTAAAAACATTTTGAATTTCCCGCATGAATACAAAAAATGCGAAGTGATTATGCTTGAGCGTAATTACCGCTCTTCCGGGGAAATCTTGGCGGTGGCCAATGCCGCGATTTCTAAAAATAAAAATCGTCATGGGAAAGTTTTGCGTGCGGAAGCTGCACAAAACACTGGAGATCTTCCGGAAGTTTTCATTCTGGAACGGGAAGAGGATGAGTGTGAGTTTGTAGTCAGTGAGATCCTGCATTTCCAGCGCGAAGGTTTTAAGCTGAAAGACTTTGCTGTTCTTTATCGTTCCAACACGCAAGGTGGTTTGATCGAGGCCTCTTTGCGCCGAGCTGGAATTGCCTATAACATTTCTGGGGGCACTTCGATCTTTGATCGCAAAGAGATCAAAGATATCATGGCTTATCTGAAACAGTCGTTTTCTCCAAATGAGGTGTCTCTTCGTCGTATTATCAATGTGCCCTCTCGGGGAGTTGGGGATACGACTATTGAAAAACTGACAGAGTTTTCACAAAAGCGCCGTGTGAGCTTTTTAGATGCTTGCCGTCTCTGGAGGGATGCAGACATTCCGGAAAAGACCGGCGAGGCCATCGAAGACCTTTTAGCCTTTATTGAACATTTGCCGAATCATATTCTGGATTTCAACGTGGGCTCATCGCCCGGGGCGAAGCTTGTCGAGTTGTTCGATCAATTGGGTTACAAAGACTATGTTCAATCAACTGCGGCCGATCCAGCTTCAGCCGAAAAAAAGTGGATCGTCGTTGAAATCCTGGGCCGTATTCTTGATGCCTATTTAGGTCGTCGTGCTCATGAAGTGGAATATATTAAGTCTTTTGTGGATTCCATGATGCTTCGTGAAGATCACAACGAAGAAGAAAACCAAAACAAAGTACAACTGATGACTTTGCACGCGTCGAAGGGGCTTGAGTTTCCGATCGTCATCCTAGCCGGGATTGAAGAAGATCTCTTGCCGCATAAAAACTTAGGCTCGGATATCGATGAAGAACGTCGTTTGTTTTATGTCGGTGTGACCCGTGCGAAAAACCGTCTGGTCATGTCACGCTGTCAACAACGCAAAAAAAATGGCGTGGTTCGTCCATCGGTTCCGTCGCGTTTCCTTTTGGAAATTCCGACAGAGCTTTACAAGGAATATCCATTAGGAGCTCGTCCTGTCAGCGGGCAGGCCCGCGATGATCTGGTCGCAAGCTTCCTTTCAAAACTCGAGAATAAAATCGGCAAATAAAGTGCCTTGTAACTGGAGTCTTATCCGTTCAAAAGTTTTTTGAACTCCGGTGGCAGGGCGGCTTCAAAGACCTGTTCTTTACCATCAATAGAAATCTTTAAGCGTGCGGCGTGCAAGAACATGCGATCTGTCCCGTACATTGTCGCCATACGGGAATTGTACTGAGGATCGCCATAGCGGGCGTCTCCGATGATGCTGTGTTTTGCCATGGCAGAATGTTTGCGGATTTGATGCTGGCGCCCCGTCAGTAAATTGACTTCGATCAGGGAAAAGTACTTCGATGCTTCGATCACGCGATATTCCGTGCGGGCTTCTTGGCGGTCTTTGGCCATGCCTTGGGGGTTTTTGCGACCTTCGGCCTTATCTGACAAAGGTTGATTCCATTGCTGCCAAGTTTCCGACACCGGGATCGATCCACGTAAAAGAGCAAAGTAAGTTTTTTGACAACTGCGAATTTGAAATTGTTCGGCTAAGTCTTTAGCGGCCTTTGTATTCAAAGCAATCAATAGCAATCCACTTGTTTCCTTGTCTAAGCGATGCACAGGGTGGATATCGGAAAAACTTCCAGGCTTTAGTTGTTTCTTTAAAATTTGGCAGACGTCTTGGGGGTCGTTGTGAACGGAAATCCCTGGCGGTTTATTGACGATCAACCAGGAAGGGCCTTGGGCTACGATCTCGAGATTTATCATGGTGCAAAGTCCTTTAGAAGTTCTGTCATTTTGGCAGCAAATTGGAGGGTCAGAATACGGTCGTTCATGATTGTTGGCAAGGTGCAGAGTTGGAATGGAAAATGCTCGCTTGTCCGAGGAAAATGAATTCGATGAAACGGAGGGGATATGGATTCATATGTGGAGGAGTTTTTAGATTTTTTAGATAAAGAAGATGATCCCGACTATGGAGACTTCAAGCGAGAGGTTGATTTGCATCTTATAAAGATGGCAGCTGAGATGAAACCTATGACAAACGAACGATTTTTAAGACTTCAGAAGCTTCGGGAAGAGCTGTTGTGGATGTATCATGACGATGTTTTGGAGATGAAGGCGCATCTTAAAAAGGAAATTCAGGGTCTAGAGCAAAGTCCCTAGGTAAATGAATCATTAATATCCCGACGCGGCTGTTCATTTATGCTTCGAAGGCTTTCCTCTGGGAGGAAAAAGGAGTTAGGCTTTTAGGCAAGAGGAGGTTCGATGTCGTCTTTAGCACACCAAGAATTCTGCATCACCCTGGGGGATTTGGCTGCATTTCTCAAAGTACCTCCCCATGAGCTTAAGCAAATTGCCGAAGACGTTTTGCAGGAGAAAATTAAGTCTCCCTGGCTCTTGCCAGAAAAAGTCCGTCATATCGTTTTGTCGCAAGGCTATTCTTACCCGCAAAAAACTGTTTCGGTGCAGATGTTAAAAGGCGGGGTCGCGAAGACAACCTCGGTTTTAAACATGGGACTGAGAGCGGCAATGTATGGTGCGAAGGTCCTTTTCGTGGATTTAGATCAACAAGCCAATCTGAGCTTTGCTTTGGGCGTTGAGGACGAAAGTTTGCCGGTGTGGGTGGATGTCGTCGAAAAACGTAAAAACGTCGAAGAATGCGTGCGTTTTATTGAGCCCCACGTGGATTTGATTCCATCGAGCTTGAATAACTCCGTGCTGGATCGAGTCTTGATGAACTCCAACCGCAATTGGGCTCAGGCGGTAAAGGTGCCTCTGGAAAAGATCAAGCATCGCTATGATTTGATTTTGATTGATACGGCACCGGCCTTAAGTGCCACGAACACCGCGGTGACCATCGCTTCCGATGAAGTTATCTTGCCAGTGAATCCAGATAAGTTTGCGTTTTTGGGGTTGCAGAAAAATCTCAGTGAGCTCGAAGATATTAAGTTGGATTTTGAACTCGATTTTCAAAAAAAGATCCTTTTCACCAAGTTCGACGGACGGGAAAATACCAGTCATGAACTTTTACAGAAATGCATTGAGTCCTATGAGGATTCTTTGATGAAGGGTTATATTCGAACGTCTTCAGAGGTAAAAAACTCCGTGCGTTCCGGGAAAGGTCTGTTTGCCGGAAAGTCTCCGGTGAAGGCTGATTATGATTTTGTTACAAGAGAAATGTTAGGATTTACCTAGAGGTGCATATGCCAGAAGTGAAGCATTACGAAGGAAAAAAGAAGCAGACTCACACGAAGGACAAGCGTCGTCCTCATCATGAACATGCAACGGAGCATGAATTGGAAGCTGGATCTGGGGTGGATACCGATGAATCTGTGGAAATCACAGTTTCTGAGGATATCAATACAGAAGCCCAAAACGAAGGTGTTTCCGCCGCTGCTAACAGCGAACCATCAGAAGAATATCTTGCCCAAAAAGATATGATCTCTGAAGGCGCACCTGCAGATGCTCCTTCAGAAAAGACTCAATTGGAGTTTTATGGCAGTGAAGTGATCCGTCAAAAAGCCCCTAAGGTGATGGAGCTTGCAGACACTGTTGCAGACGAATGGAAGAAAGACGGACAGTTTGAAGGTCTTCCCGTAGGGAACCCTTTGGCGCAGGTTGCAGCAGCAAAAGTTTTGCGTAAAGCAAAAGACGTCGAAAAGAAGCTTGAAGAAAAAGGTGTTTTTGCTATGGCAAAAATGGGTCTTGAGTACGCAAAAGCCGAAATTGAGAAGCGTAAAAAGCACTAATGTCTCAGCGTGAATCTCGAATTTATGACATTTTGACGACAGCCCTGGCTCCGACGGTTTTGGAGATCGAAAACGAAAGCCACATGCATTCGGGCCCGGGTCGTGAAACTCATTACAAGGTCTTGGTGGTGTCGCCAGCCTTTGATGGAAAGTCTCGAATTGACCGTCAACGCATGGTGAATGACCTGTTGAAAGGGGAAATGCAAACAGGGCTTCATGCCTTGACGCAAAAGACCCTGACGCCGGCCGAGTTCGAAGTGCAAAAAGATGCTTTGAACTTTATTTCTCCGGAATGCCGAGGCGGCAGTAAAAGACTGAAACACTAACGAAAAAGGCCATCTTATGATGGCCTTTTTGTTTTAATCTTCGAACTGGGCGAGCTTTTCCTTTAGGTCCCCAAGCAGCTTTTTGACCTCGCGCAGCTGTTCCTGATCTGGTGGGATTTTATCAGCCATAGTTTCTGTGAGTACGTCCCAAGTATTCAGAGCTTGCTTCAAGTCTGAATTCAAGTTCCCAAAAAGGGCTTTGCGTCCCATTCCTTGGGGAGTTGGGGCTGGTGTAGCCGCCGTCTCAGTTGTTGAAGCTGGTTTTGAGTTCAGCTTTTCTAGGGTGTCGTCACTCATTTTGCTCAAATCTTACGCTTAAAAAATCAGTTTTAATCGGACGCGCATCATGCACGAAGGGCCATAGTCTCATCATTGGAACTCCATTTGACAAGTATTTTTAGCCTGATAGATTGCTATTTTTCATACTTGTTAGGAGAGCGACATCATGTCTCAAGAGATTATCTACACAATGAAGGGCGTAAGTAAAGTATATCCTCCAAATCGTTACGTTTTGAAGGACATCTATCTTTCATACTTCTATGGCGCTAAAATCGGTGTCCTTGGTTTGAATGGTTCTGGTAAATCCACTTTACTTAGGATTATGGCAGGGGTTGATAAAGATTTTATTGGCGAAGCGTTCCCCTCTAAAACAATGAAAGTGGGGTACTTCGAACAAGAACCTCAACTTGATGAAACTTTGACTGTTAAAGAGAACATCTTCGCCGGAATGGGCGAGCTTCCTAAAGTGATGAAGGAATACAACGCCATCAATGATAAATTTGCGGATCCAGATTTGGATCCGGATGAAATGAACAAATTGATCGAAAAACAAGGTGTTCTCCAAGAAAAATTGGAAGCCTTGGGTGCTTGGGATGTCGATCAAAAGATCGAAATCATCATGGATGCTTTGCGTACACCAGATGGTGACATGCCAGTGACCAATTTGTCCGGTGGTGAAAAACGCCGTGTGGCTTTGGCAAGATTGATTATGTCTGAACCAGATATTTTACTTCTGGATGAGCCAACGAATCACTTGGATGCGGAGTCCGTGGCGTGGCTAGAACAATATCTTTCCAAGTTCCCTGGAACTGTTATTGCCGTAACCCATGACCGTTATTTCTTGGATAACGTTGCAGGGTGGATTTTGGAATTGGACCGTGGTGAAGGTATCCCGTGGAAAGGGAACTACACGTCTTGGTTGGAACAAAAAGACAAACGCACAGCGAACGAACAAAAAGACCAAGCTCGCAAAGCGAAAACTTTGGAGCGTGAGTTGGATTGGATTCGTCAAGGAGCTAAGGCTCGTCAGGCGAAATCTAAGGCACGTATTTCTAACTACGAAAACTTGTTGAAAGAAGCGTCTCCAGAGAAAATCCAAGAGATGTCTATCTATATCCCACCAGGGCCTCGTTTGGGTGATATCGTGGTTGAGGCGAAAAATATTACGAAGGCTTATGACCACAAAGTTCTTTTGGACGATGTGAGCTTCACGATTCCAAAGGGTGCTATCGTAGGTGTGATCGGGCCAAACGGTGTGGGTAAATCCACATTGTTCCGCATGATTACAGGCAAAGAAACGCCAGACAGCGGTACTTTCAAAGTTGGTGAAACAGTGAAGATCGCTTATGTCGATCAAACGCGAGAAACTTTGGATCCGAATAAGTCCATTTATGAAGAGCTCTCTGGTGGGGCGGATGTGATCCAATTGGGTACCCGTGAAATTAACGCTCGTCAGTATGTATCATGGTTCAACTTCTCTGGTTCTGACCAACAGAAAAAAGTGGGTCAATTGTCCGGCGGTGAGCGCAATCGCGTGAACATGGCAAAAATCCTAAAACAAGGTGCGAATCTTTTGCTTCTGGATGAGCCGACGAATGACTTGGACGTTAATACGATGCGTGCCCTTGAGGAGGCCTTGTTGGAGTTCGGTGGATCGGCTGTGGTGATTTCCCATGATCGTTGGTTCTTAGATCGTGTTTGTACGCACATTATGGCTTTTGAAGGCGAATCAAAAATCGAATTCTATCCAGGGAACTTCACTGAATACGAAGAAGACCGCAAAAAACGTCTCGGCGACAATGCAGCTCCAAAACGTATCAGATTTAAAATGGTCTAAGGTCCCGGTTGGTACAGGGAGGGACAGAGTGTCTAAAAAAGGGAGTCTCAGACTCCCTTTTTTTATTGCGCCATATGAAAAGCTATATCGGATCTCGTCTTATCTAGAGGGGAAAATGCTTTGCAGGAGTTCATAGCTCTCTTTGAGTTCCATGAACTGTTGGGTCGTGCCACCATGATCTGGATGCAGTCTTAAGGCAGTTTGTCTAAAGGCTTTGCGCAGTTCAGCCTCTGTGAAACCGTCACAAAGTCCCTGTGCCCAACACTTCAAATATTCGAACGCCTGCTTTTGTGCTGCAGTAAAGTTATGGGGTTTACGCTGAGGGCGAACCTGAGAACGAGAATACTGTCCTCGGTTTGTTTGAAATTCTTTGCGATCAATTTGCCCCATTAGATACGCAAGATGGCTAGGGGCAGAGTCCATGACAGAAGAGTAATTTGTCTGAGTCGAGCTTTGTTCGGCCATTTTTTCTTTGAGAATTTGTTTGAAGCTCGTCTGAAAACTCATGGTGTTCTATTCGGAGACGGAGTGGTTTTTAGAGAGTCCAGAAGGATGAAATCGGGGGGAAAATGACCATTTCTCCTCGGGAAAAAGGTCTTTTCATAGGGGAAAATCGTCCTTTTCCGCTGGGAGAGCGAAAAAAAATGCATAAAAGCTGCATTTTTTTTTGGACAAACGCCTGGACTTAGATACACACTAAGTCCATTCGATAGAAACAAGACAATAATCCTAACGGAGGAATTGAAAATGGCAAAAGCCGCTAAAAAAGCTACTACTAAGAAAGCTGCTCCTAAAAAAGCTGCTCCTAAAAAAGCCGCTGCAAAAAAAGCAGCTCCAAAAGCAAAAGCTGCTGCTCCTAAAAAAGCTGCTGCAAAAAAAGCCGCTCCTAAAGCTAAAACTGCTCGCAAACCAAATGCAGCGTTCATGAAAGCTTTGACTCCATCTGCAGCGTTGGCAGCAGTTGTTGGTGCTTCTCCACTTCCACGTACTGAAGTTGTTAAAAAACTTTGGGCTTACATCAAAAAGAACGGTCTTCAAGATGCTAAAAACCGTCGTAACATCAATGCAGACGCAAAACTTAAAGAAGTTTTCGGTGGCAAAACGACTGTTTCTATGTTCGATATGACTAAGCTTGTTTCTAAGCACCTTAAGTAGTCTCTGACTTACTAAGATGGAAAAAGCCTGGCGATAGCCGGGCTTTTTTTTTGCCTTCGAGGCGGGTGGTTGAAAAGCGGCCATCTGACTGCGTTGTCGGCCCGCCTTCTCGCTCCGACGTACCTGGGGTACGCCTGCGCTGCGAGGGCAGACCTCCGCCTTGCATATGGCCACTTTTGAACCACCCTTGGTTCTCGTTCTTTTGGCTGGGCCTTCGGCCGCCGCTGTTTTGGCTCGCTGCGCTTGCCAAAGGGGAGAGGGGTGGGGTTGGTTGTGATTTATTTTCTTATTGTTATGGGGAGATAGGACTTCTGTAACCTTGTCTTGGAAGCTTGCGGGGGCTGTGTTATACCTTTTGCCTATGGGAATTAAGCCTTTATCTCTTGAAGAGATCAAAAAAATGACGGTGGCGTGCCGTATTGCCGCTGATACACTGACTTATCTTGATAAATACATCAAAGTTGGGATCTCCACTCAGGAGATTGATGAACTTGCCAATGATTTCATGATGACCCGCGGGGCGAAGTCCGCTTGTCTGGGGTATCATGGATATCCTAAATACACTTGTACATCGGTGAATGAAGTTGTCTGCCATGGGGTTCCTGATTCTTCAGTGATCTTGAAAGATGGCGATATTATCAATGTCGATGTGACATCTTGGATTGATGGTTTCTTTGGAGACACTTCCAAAATGTATATGGTGGGCAATGTTTCTGATGAAGCTCGTCGCTTGGTGGAAACTGCTGAAATGGCTCGCGATAAGGGGATTGAGGCAATCACTCCTCGTGGTTTCACGGGTGATATTGGTTTTGAAACTTACAAATACGTGACTCGCCAAGGTTATACCGTTGTTAAAGAAATTGGTGGCCATGGTGTGGGACGAGTTTTCCACGAAGAGCCATTTGTTCCGGCATTCGGTAAAAAAGGAAAAGGCGATCGCCTTGTTCCATTTCACTGTATCACGGTGGAGCCGATGGTGAATCAAGGTGTTGAAGACGTCGTGGAGTACAATATCCCTGGTTCAAGCGTAAAGTACTACAATACAGCTGATGGTCTTTTGTCCGCGCAGTTTGAGCACACGGTGCTTGTAACTGATACCGGATACGAAATTCTGACTCTTCCATAAAAATTTAATAAATAAAGGAAAATATAATGGCTTTAACTACGACGAACGGAAAATCTGCTATGAAGAAAAATGCAAAACCAATGAAAGCCGCGATGACTGTGGCTCCTAAGACGACAACTCGTGACTTTATGGTCTGCAAAGAAGCAATGGAAAACCCAGAGGTTTTCGAAAAGCTTGCGAAATGGGGTCGTGAAGAAATCAAGATCGCTGAAACTGAAATGCCGGGTTTGATGGCTCTTCGTAAAGAGTACAAAAAACAACAACCTCTTAGAGGGGCAAAAATCGCTGGTTGCTTGCACATGACCATTCAAACAGCTGTGTTGATTGAAACACTTGTTGAGTTGGGTGCTGAGATCCGTTGGTCTTCTTGCAATATCTTCTCGACTCAAGATCACGCTGCAGTTGCCATCGCAGCTGCAGGTATCCCGGTATTTGCTTGGAAGGGTTTGACTGAAGAAGAGTTCAACTGGTGTATCGAACAAACGATCGTCGGTTGGGGTAAAGATGGCTTCAACATGATCTTGGACGACGGTGGTGATTTGACGAACATGATGCATGAACCACGTTTCGCTAAAGAGATGAAGAAAATCATCGGTATCTCTGAAGAAACAACAACAGGCGTGCACAACCTTGAAGTTATGTTGAAAGCAGGAAAATTGAAAGTTCCAGCAATCAACATCAATGACTCTGTCACAAAATCTAAATTCGACAACTTGTACTGTTGCCGCGAATCTCTTGCTGACGGTATCAAACGTGCTACGGACGTGATGGTAGCTGGTAAAATCTGCGTTGTTGCAGGTTACGGCGATGTAGGTAAAGGTTCTGCGCACTCATTGCGTGGTCTTGGCGCTCGCGTTCTTATTACTGAAATCGATCCTATCTGTGCATTGCAGGCGGCAATGGAAGGTTTCGAAGTCACTACGATGGAAGACGCCGCTCCAGTGGGCGACATCTTCGTAACAGCAACTGGTTGCTGCGATATCATCACAGAGAAGCATTTCTCTAAAATGAAAAACAACGCGATCGTGTGCAACATCGGTCACTTCGATATCGAAATCGATATGGCTTGGATCAACAAAAACTCAAAAGTGCGTGAAGTGAAACCACAAGTTGATATCCACACTTTGAAAAACGGCAACCAAATCATCATCCTTGCAAAAGGTCGTTTGGTGAACTTGGGCTGTGCAACTGGTCATCCTAGTTTTGTGATGTCGAACTCTTTCACAAACCAAGTATTGGCTCAAATGGAACTTTACAACAACCGCGATAAATACCAAAACATCGCAGTTTACCGTTTGCCAAAACACTTGGACGAAAAAGTGGCAGCACTTCACCTTGGTAAATTGGGTGTGAAGTTGACGAAGCTGACTCAAAAACAAGCGAAGTACTTGCACACAAATCCAAACGGTCCGTTCAAACCAGAACACTACCGTTACTAGTCCGCGCCAGCGGCAGAGCTGGTGACAAGCTACTCCGACGAAGTCGGAGTGAGGCAGGTCACGCAAGCTGAAGCAAAAAAAGGGGAGCTGAGACAGCTCCCTTTTTTATTTCAACTTATGGCGACTGATTCAGTTTTTTTATCACCAGGGGATAGGCGTTCAGATTGCCCTTAAGATGAGCCTTTAGTGTCGCTTCAATTCGCGGCATATCTTTTTGATATTTCTGTGCAAACGACATATAGAGCGGAGTCTTTAAGAAGGTCTCATTCAGCACCTTAATTTTTTGATCGGCTTTTTCAATGGACTTCACAGTCGATATTCCAACTTCATCGACAGCCAGACAGTAATCGGCATGCCGGCTCAGCAGCATTTGAATGCAGTGATAGGGGTTGCTGGCGAGGGTGTAGGGGAGATGTCTTTTGTCGGCTTCGTTGCGTATTTTTAAATTGTTTTGCGGAATGGCTGCATGAAATTTGGCCAGAGTCTGCATAGAAAAATCCTTCAAATCTTTGCGATAGAAAACTTTGGCTTCCGTGCAAATGATCGGAAAAGATGTCGAGATGACTTTATCCCGATTGTTGTCATCAGCTTTGTCATCGTAAGGAATGGCATCGACGTCTCCATCGACTAGCATATCAAAAGTATTTTTGGTCGGAATTGTAATCCACTCTACTTTAAAGCCGGCATCTTTTAAAGCGGCAGACATAAATTCATGGTACTGCATAATGGCCTCTATTCGTGCCACCTTAAAGGGAAGGCCAAGTCTTATGATGGGGGCTGCTAAGGCTCGGCATGAGGTAAACGCAAATAGGAGAATCATGATTCTATACATGATTGGGAGTTTAGTTCTCCTATTCGGAAGACTCAAGGCTCGCACGAGCGACTTTGTCAGGCGACTGGTATGGGGTAGAACGCCCCGTGCCTAATGGTGAGTTGATTCCTGTGTAGGATGAGAGGTCGATTTTAGCGAAGGTGCTACGACGTCGGCTTTCTGCGTTCGGCTCACAAACTTCCACCCCATCGAGATTCGACGGACTTTGTCGTTTTTAAATGAACCTGATGCCAAAAGCTCCAGATGATTCATATCGAGCACTAGATATTCGGCATCGATAAATGCGGTGTCGACATCGTCACCTTCGCGAACAACGACGTTAAACAGAATCTGGCGTTTGCCAGAAAGCAATCCTCCGTGAAGTTCTTTTGCAAAAAATTGGCGGAGCTTGTCCCAGTTATTGAATTTTCCGTAGGGGCTTTCAAAGGTCAGAGATCCTTTAGACCAACAATCCATCAACGCTTCCTCATCGCCGTGGTCCAGCGCATTGTTGTAGCGGTAGCATAGATCCAAAATTTCGAATCGATCGTTGGCTGAGAGCATGGACATAAATTCCTCCTTGGCAGTCGCAGAAGGATCTTATTCGCTTGAAGGTCTGGTTCAAGATTTTGGTGCGTTTTATGAGAAGTTACAAAGTAGGGAAGGGGCGGAAGGAAAGAATGCCGTCCCTCTTTGAATTAAAACGCTTGAAAGAAGATTTAGGAAGGACGGCATGAATGTGACCTCAGAAAGATCTTCGGTCCCAAAAATGTTTTAGTGTTTAGAAGGAGGGGTCGAGCGATCTCCTTTTAAATTTTTCTTAGCAGTATCTGCATACTTTTCAAAGATACTAGATACTTTGCGGGACGCTTCTTCCTTGGCCATGCCGTAGCGTTGCTGAACGATTCCGGCAATTGTTGTTGCATCACCTTTGGTTTTCTCAAATTCGTCATCGGTGATCTTGCCCCAGGCTTTGCGAAGGTCGCCTTTAATCTCTTTCCATTTCCCTTGTAAAACGTCTTTGTTCATAAAAACCTCCTGTTATTTTTTCTACTCATATTTGACTAGAAGGAGTGCGCTTCATGGATTTTTTTTAAGTAATGTTTGGAGAAGATCTGTATGTCTTTTCGCAGAATGCAAATCTTTGGGTCCTGAAATCGCGTGAAAGATTTCTCCGCGAGATAGCAAAAGGCCTCTGAGTTTTCAGAGGCCTTTTGCTTTGAGTTGAATTATTTTTTGAAGCTCAAGTTGTCACAATAGTGACGCAACTCCTGAATGCTTTCGCGAATATCATCCAAAGCGCGATGGCTGTTGGTTTTCTGATAAACGTATCGGAATTTGTTGTTGATGATAACTTTCCAGGAAGACACATCCACCATACGATAGTGCAGGCGTCCTGCAAGATCGGGCATGTACTTATTAATGAATAGACGGTCTTGCATGATGGAGTTGCCGGCCATCACGGGACGATCTTTCGGATCTGGCCAGTGCTTTTTGATAAGATCCACCAATTTAGCTTCTGTTTGGTCAGGAGCCATTCCATTTGGAACTTTGGCGGTGAGGCCTGATTTTTTATGATGTTCAGTGTTCCATGCATCCATTGAATCAAGATACTTCTGCGGTTGTTTGACGACCGTTTCGAAAACATCCAGTTCTTTAAAGTTAAGATCGGTCACAATGGCTGCGACTTCGATGATGACTTCTTTTTCGACGTCGAGACCTGTCATCTCCATGTCGAGCCAAAAAAGTTTCTCCATTTGAATTGTCCTGTTCTAGGGCATCAGCCCGGCTAGGGATTCATATTGGATGATTGTAACCTTATTGTCTAGTCGCGCCCGGATTGAAGGGCTCTTTCGACGGTGTGGATCAGGGTTCTTTCATCCCAAGGCTTGTCGATAAAGGCGAAAACGCCGAGGCGTTGGGCTTCTTGAGCTATTTCTTTTTGGCCGTAGCCTGTGTGGATAATGAAAGGCGTGTGGATTTCGTTTTCACGCATCCATCTCAAGACATCCAGTCCGGATTTCTTAGGCATTTTTTCATCAGATAAGACCGCATCGAACTTTTGTGTTTTTAGCAGGTCAATGCCTTCAAGGCCATTGGCAGCGGTACAGATCTCATGAACAGAGTTCTCAAGCAACGCGATCAGCACTTCACGCAGTTCGCTTTCGTCATCGATGATAAGTAATTTGCCTTTGGGATTCTGGTCAGATGTCATGGCCCTATTATGACAAAAGCCCTTGAGGTCGTCATTAGCTCTGAGGGCTTCAATCGGTCAATTTATGTTCAAAATGATGCTCGAGAGGTGCTGGGAAGATGTTGAGGTCGCGGATTTCCATGTTGTTTCCTTCGGATTCTTGAGAAAAGGGCAGAGAAATCGTTGTTTTTGCTTAAAAAGACAGCATAAAGCAGCTTGTTACATAAATTTTAAAAATTGTTGTTGATCTGCCCAATCACAATCGCTATAACAAATTCTCCAAAACACCACGGGGTGGTAGTTAAGTTGGTTATAACGTCCGCCTGTCACGCGGAAGGCCGCGGGTTCGAGTCCCGTCCACCCCGCCATTTTTTCTGAAATCAGAGAGATGGTGACCCCTCAAGGTTTGGTTTCTGGCCAGAAATCACCGAGACGATGTTCTCGGTTTTTTTATGTTCCAAATATAAACAAATAAAAGATTATAAAATTTGATCTATTGAAGTTCTTCGGTCGTATGTCCAGAGAAGGATGGTGCCCCTAGTGCAGTCTCAAGTGCCATTTTCTGAGTAGACCAATGACTTCCTCCGCAAACTACAAGCACAGCGTCGGGTTTGATATTCACGTCGTCACCAATTCCCGCAGGTCCATACATGAACTCTATAAACTTGTCGCACTTCGGATGAATATAATGTCGACCATTTGATTTTTGAAAGCCGATTTCATCCATAAGGGGAGTCAGTTTTCCCTCAAGATAAGTTTTTAAAACAAGATCGAGGTCACCGGATTTATATATGCCGTCAGAGTAAATTGCTGCAACAGCACCGCCAACCAAAATGGTTTCAATTCCATTTTTGGCAAGATGCCAGGCCACGTACTTCCAGACTTCCTCTTCAGTGCAGGATTTCCATTGCGGCTCTATCATTTAACGGGCTTTCCTTTTTGTCTTGGACGACGTCTTTTTTGGAAAAGAGCTTGGCGTTCTGATAGGGGAATAGCGTCGTAGGTGAGTTCGATTAACTCCCGCACTGGTTTCATTAACGGGGATTTTGCGTTGAAGGAATAGACCCGAGACCTACCAGCTTCCTTGGAGACTAAAACACCAGCCAATTCAAAGCGGTTGAGTTGTTGGATGATGGGATTTAAGGCCATATCAAAATCCTGAGCGATCCCAGACGCGTGAGATTCACCGTAATGATAGATGTGAAGAAGGACCTTTTCTGCTGTCTTATTTCCAAAAATTTTTTCTAGCATAGATAGATATTACTACCAGAAAGTGGTTCATATCAACCATATTCTGGTAGATGTGATTTTTCAGGACTTTTGGGTTTTGGCCATTTAATAGGTATTAGGGCAATGAATATTGGATGAAGGCGCTGGTTCGAGTCCCGTCCACCCCGCCATTTACTTTTTGAAGTATCTGGCAAGACCCCTCAAAATTTTGGAAAAATCAAGGCAGCTAAAAAAGCTGCCATTTTTATTTCTAGTATCGAAAAAATTAAATTTAAAGTTCGTATAAATAGAGATGATCGAGTTCGCCGGCAGCAAAGCCCTTATAGCTGAAGCTGTACTTCTCGAGAATCTTAATCGATGCAATATTTTCAGGATTTACAACTGAGGTTATTTTCTTTGCAGAGCGGGACTCTTTAAACTTAGCAAGAAGTTCTCCAGCAACCTGAGTGCCGAGTCCTCGGCCGAAATACTCCCCGATAAGGGCATACATAAAATCAATCTTATTACTTGCTGGGCATGTTTCTTTAAACCCACCATAACCAATGATCTCACCAGAAAGCTTTATCAAAAAAAGTCCAATTTGATTTTTACTTACAAACTCATCATTCGCAAAGATAAGCTCCTGACAATCTTCTACCGTCATTTCCATATCTTCCATTAGATATTTTCGCAATTCGGTATCTTGGCAAACTCTGTGGAGAGTTTTTAATTCGCTAAGGTGCAAAGGAATTAAGATGATTGAAGGCTGCATTGCTAAACCGCCTTCATGTGTTTTTCAAGCCATGCGGCGATTTCTTCAATATCGGCTTTGTTTTTAATTACTCGATCAATGATGAATGACTCGCCATTATCAGCATCTACTTTTAGACGATAACCATTCATTCGTAAAAAAATGGCACTTGTTGCAAATGCCACTCGTTTGTTTCCATCAATGAATGAGTGATTTTGAGTAAGGCTTTGTAACAGGGCCGCAGCTTGCAGAGAAAGTGATTTGTAATAGCCCGTTTGGGGACGCATCAAGGCACTTTCAAGCAGCCCCATATCTCGCACACCTTCTTTACCACCGAAGCGCTGAATAAGTCGTACATGTAGCTCTAATGTTTCTGTGAGTGTTGGATATAGAACCGTTTTCATTTTGCTAGGCGAGTGAGAAGTTCTTCGTGCTCATCTAAAATCTCATCCATAGCGCTGCGAAAAGCAGGTCGCAATTTAGAGCGTTGAAGATATTCAGCAACGGCTTCGCTGACGACACTTGAAATACTTCGATCTGTTTCAGACACGTAAGATTTCAGATCCTTCAAAACCTTTTCATCAATTTGAGTGGCGAACTTGATAGCTTTCATAGATATGACCATATCATGACTTTTCATGAAATGTCAAGAATTTGTCGAAAAGCTTGTTTTTGATAGAAATAACAGATGGTTGAGTTCTAAACTCGTCCTATACGGCCCGCCATTTTTTTCTATGAAAACATAGCCAAAATTGCCGAAGCTGAGTCTTCGGTTTTTTATGCCCGAAATCTTATTTAAAGAATTTCTTCAGCGTGTAGTCTAAGGCATCTGTCTGGGATGGAACTCGCCACATTGGAGTATATCCAACTTTTTCAATTTTGCGGCCGTCATCATAGATAGAACCTTGAGTGGCAATTCGAACGACAATATGGCTCGCAGGTAAATACAAAGCTCCAACGTTTCCGTATTGAACAACGCCAGTCGTATTTTCGCCAACTGTTTGGATGTTCGGCAAACTTTCGAGCGCTTCTAATGTGAGCTCGCAAGAGGAGCCACAGTGTCGATCTACGAGAATGTAGACTGGTTTTTTGATGGAGTTACTAAGATCAATGTTGTTGTTACCAACCTGCTGAACTTCTTGAGTTGAGGTCTGTCCAAGAACAGCGTTGTTAACGAGTTCTGATTGAGATTTATAGAGATTATTTAGATAGTCCGGAGATTCTTTATTGTTATCGTGAAACCCTTGAATTGAAAGCCAAGTGCTGTTTGCCATCAACGCCAACGCATCTCCCGTACGGACACGATAAGTAGTTTTTTGAGGCATAGGCAATTTGTCGATGCTATTTATTCCATAAAGAATGGCGGCCATCTGTTTCCCCTTGGTAGAGTCTCCACCGGGATTTCCTCTTAAATCTATAATGAACTGCGCATCTTGTGCTTTAAGAGCGGCCACGGCTTCCAAGAAGCCTCTCCACTCAGGGGAGTTGGACGGACTCATTTTTTGAATGGCTAATACGGGAATGTTTTGGTTGGTAATGACTTTTGAAGATATAGACCAAGTTGAATTTGATTGGCCATTTCCTGCGTTAGGACCGACGGAAGCTGTGGGCCAAGTTCTTTGGCAAGTTCTATTTCCAATATGAACGGTGAGGTGGTTGTCGTTGATTTGTTCGGTGAGCTTCCCAATTTCATCGCAAAGATCGTCAGAGGACATTGAGTTTGCTACATCTATTTTTCTTAGGTTACTAATGAGGTTTCCATACTGTTGTTCTGGAAGAACGACTTTTCCACCGTAAGCTTTATCCAGGGTCGCAATCAATAATTCTAAATCGCGTTTCGCATCCGCTGATGAGATATTGGCAATAGCCTTTAGAGGCACATCTTTGTCCAGCAGAATACTTTCGGCTAGAGCCAGGTGTGTCCAAAGAGTAGACAAGGCTATGAAAATTACAAACGTTCTCATCGGAGATCCTATTTGTGCATGAATAAGAGTTACGCTGTTGTATTAGCGAATCCTATGCCACGTTCATCTACTTGAGTTCTAAACTCGTCCCATACTGACCGCCATTTTTTCTAAAATGCCAGGGTTTCAGAAATAAATCACCGAAGCTGAGTCTTCGGTTTTTTTACGTCTGAGGTGTAAACTATTAATAGCTTGCAGATTCTTTTCGTCTTGGTGCCTGGGGGGCAACCACCTGGATTCTTCAGCATCGTCTTTCGTGAAGAAGATCTTTCAGAAAAGCCACTCTTTTGGTGAGTGACGACAAAGGCGTCAGTTTTTCATTAGCCGAAGTTCCCGACTTAATAACCTGAAGGTAGGAAGGGCTTGAAAACGCGATCTGCCAGCTCGCAAGTCATATCGATGCCGGTATTTAAATAAACCACGCTTGTAACTAATCTTTTGATTTTATTCGCTGGAATATTTGATAGCGTTAACTATTCAGATATCCAACTTAAATTATCACTATAAATCGAATTCCGCGGTGTCATTGTATCTAGGTAAATCGTGGCAGGACTCTCAGAGAGTCCTGCTTGCCACATAAAACCACTTGGAGAAATAATTCGTTCATTAAGATTAAGACGACTTCTTATTTTAGGCATTAAATGGCTGATTAAATTTACCGATCTTTTCCAATCATCGTGAACTGGTTGTGGGTCAATATTGACACCTTTTAAGTAAGCTAAAACAATAGCTTGGGAACAATAACTTGTGTCTTGCATGTTGATAAAGCTTTTAGCGAAAAGGACAGCTCTCTCTGAGGTGATATTGGATTTCATCTCAGTCAGAACCCTCGGTATAATTTCGTTATAGTACCATGTGTTCGCATCTTCCGATTTGTACGTGAGCAAACTATCAACATCAGATTTTGAGATGATTGTCGCAACGTTGTATCTACGGTTGGATTGGTTCAATCTTTCTCCGTTATTGACAGAGTCAAACTCAAAAGTTTTCCAAATAAATGGTTTATAACCATCACGAGCCTTTTGTGTTTTATAGTAATTGTAAAAGGCAGTTGGATTGTATCGTGAGAAACCAATTTTTTGCGACTTTTCTTGAGGAGCAAAGGCTTCGATACCAATATACCGTCCCCCCGCAAGTCCTGGTGTTGACGGATAAACGTCCCAAACCCAAGGCATCGAGATGCCAGATTCAGGATCGGTTTTAATTTCAATTAAACCAACGTGAGAAAATCCTTTTCCAGTACTT
>JBLMWG010000217.1:0-3218 GCA_050257115.1 Bacillota bacterium | reverse complement strand
CCAAGAATACTTGTAAGAACAACACTTGGTTATATCAGATGTTGGATGCTACCACGGATCTGTCGCCGCAATTTAGAATGCCTTATGCGACGGGCGGAATAGCTTTATCAGTATTGGTAGGTGATGTTGAGGGTGCTGCAGAGTTTTTCGAGAAAGGTGTTCGTCAGTTTCCTAAAGATTGGCCCATTCTATATCGAGCTGCGTATCACTATTTGTACGAAGTAAAAGATAAAAAGAGAGCCGCAGAACTACTTATCGAAGCGGGTAAGTACGGCGCACCTCCATGGGTCTTTACGTTGGCGGGTCGTCTTTACTCTGATTCAGGAAACTTGGATTTAGCTAAAGCACTTCTTCAAGAAATGAAGGATTCCAAGCAGGATCCAACTCTTATTGAGCGCCTCGAAAAGAAGATCGAGTCCATGAAATCTGAAAGCTCTTCAAAGTAACGCGCCCTTTCAACGCCTTTCTGAGGGCGAACCCTTGACCTTTCCTTATCCGGCACCATACTTTACCTATTCACATTTACGCATAACGTTGAGATGGTAAATTCATGGCTCGAAGAGACTATTATGAAATCCTCGGCGTCCCGAAGGACGCTGATCAAGACACTATCAAAAAAGCTTATCGCAAACTTGCGATGCAATTCCATCCCGATAAAAATCCAGGGAATAAAGAAGCGGAAGAAAAGTTTAAAGAGGCCGCAGGTGCTTACGAAGTTTTGGGTGATGCTCAAAAACGTGCACAATATGATCGTTTCGGTCATGATGCTTTCACCAGTCGCGGTGGCGGCGGTGGTGGAGCCGGCTTCCAAGATGTGGATGATATTTTTGCACACTTCGGAGACATCTTTGGTGACTTCTTTGGCGGTGGCGGCGGTGGTCGTCAGCAACGCCGTTCACGCAATGAACCGCGCCGTGGTTCGGATCTTCGTTACGTCACAGAGATCTCATTGAAAGACGTAATCTCTGGTCTTGAAAAAGAAATTGAATTCGATACCGACGAAAACTGTAAAACCTGCAACGGTAATGGCGCAGAAAAAGGCTCGACACCTGAAACCTGTGGGACCTGTGGTGGCTCAGGACAAGTGGTTCGTTCGCAAGGATTTTTTGCGATGGCTTCCACATGCCCAACGTGTAGTGGGCAAGGAACAGTTATCAAAAATCCGTGTAAGTCATGTAAAGGCAAAGGGCGTACATCCGTTCATAAAAAGATCCGCTTAAACATCCCTCCTGGAGTCGACACAGGCACGCGCCTGCGTGTGGCAACGGAAGGGGAGGGTGGATATATGGGTGGCCAACCAGGCGACCTGTACGTTGAAATCCGCGTGAAACAACACAATGTGTTTGAACGTCGCGGAGACGATTTGTTTGCAGAGATCTCTGTGCCGTATGTGCAGATGATGTTGGGGGCAGATATCGAAGTACCCACAGTGACGGGAAAAGCAACGTTGGAGATTCCGAAAGCTTCTCAGCCTGGTGACAATGTGAAGTTGTCCGGTGAAGGTTTACCATCCCTTCGTGGCAATCGTCGCGGAGATATTTATTTCCACGTCTCTGTCGAGTTCCCAGATAAACTTGGTAAGGAAGAAGAAAAACTTCTTCGAGAAATTGCCAAGGATAAGGGATTGAAAGTCAGCGCTGCGAGTAAAAAGTTGTTTGGATAGTTGAAGGGACCGAGAGGTCCCTTTTTTTTGGGGATCTAAAGTTGAGATATTGCTGTTGTGGGGCGCTGCAAAAAAAATAAGGCCCTGGGAATGAAGGGTTTCACCAGGGCCGGAGGGAATCGTTTCTTGTTTTAAGGGAGGAGCGAGGTCACATAATTACCTAAACTGCCCAGCAACACGAGTTAAAAGTCCGTAAGATATTGATTTTATTTATTAAAAAAATGTCATATAGAATTTTCCAAAAAACTGAATAGGGCACCTTGACGGACGCTCTCTGAGCCCCACATTTAGTTTGTCTTTATAATGCTTTAGAACGAATTTTAAGGAGACATAGGTATGGGTAAAATTATTGGTATCGACTTAGGAACGACGAACTCTTGCGTCGCGATTATGGAAGGCGGCGAGCCGAAAGTTCTCGTGAACGAAGAAGGTGCGCGTACCACTCCGTCAGTTGTTGCCTACACAAAAGACGGTGACCGTCTTGTTGGTCAAATTGCTAAACGTCAGGCTGTAACAAATCCTGAAAATACCATCTACTCTGCAAAACGTTTCATTGGTCGCAGATTTGAAGAAGTTCAAGAAGAGATCAAACTTGTTCCTTACACTGTTGTGGCAAAAGGCAATGACTGTGCATTCAAGGTTCAAAGTAAAAATGTTTCCCCAGAAGAGATCGGTGCTGCGGTTCTTGCGAAACTTAAAAAAGTAGCTGAAGACTACTTGGGTGAGCCGGTAACTGAAGCCGTTGTAACGGTTCCAGCATACTTCAACGATGCTCAACGTCAGGCGACAAAAGACGCCGGTCGTATCGCAGGTCTTGATATTAAACGTATCATCAATGAGCCAACAGCGGCTGCATTGGCCTACGGTATGGATAAAAAGAAAGAAGAAAAAATCGCTATCTTCGACTTCGGTGGTGGTACATTCGATATCTCTATCCTTGAAGTAGGTGATGGTGTTGTCGAAGTTCGTTCAACGAACGGTGACACTCACTTAGGTGGTGATAACTTCGATACGATCATCTTGGAATGGTTGATCTCTGAGTTCAAAAAAGACCAAGGTATCGATTTGAAAAACGATAAAATGGCTCTTCAACGTTTGAAAGAAGCGGCTGAGAAAGCAAAAATCGAACTTTCATCTGCTCAAGAAACTGAAATCAATTTGCCGTTCATTACGGCAGACCAATCAGGTCCTAAGCATTTGCAAACGAAATTGACTCGCGCAAAATTCGATCAAATGACGGAAGACCTCGTAAAACGCTCTATGGAACCTTGCCGTAAGGCTTTGGCTGATGCAGGTTTGAAAGCTTCGGAAATTGACGAAGTGGTTTTGGTGGGTGGTTCAACTCGTATCCCATCTATTCAAAAAGCAGTTAAAGATTTCTTCGGTAAAGAGCCAAACCGCACCGTGAACCCAGACGAAGTTGTGGCCGTGGGTGCCGCAGTTCAAGGTGGTGTTTTGACTGGTGATGTGAAAGACGTGTTGTTGCTGGACGTAACTCCATTGTCTTTGGGTATCGAAACATTGGGTGGTGTAATGACTCCGCTTATCGAGCGCA
>JBLMWG010000216.1:0-8524 GCA_050257115.1 Bacillota bacterium | reverse complement strand
AAAGAACTTGCTCTTAACTACCTGACAAAGCACCCTACTGGAAAATATACCACAGCAATTAAATTCAAAATCGGCCACATCGCCTACGAAGAAAGTAATTACCCTGAGGCTGAAAAATGGTTGAGACCTTTGACGACTCTCAAAGGATCAGACAATGCCGATATCCGCAGAAAATCTGAAGACTTGGTATTGGATATGCTCAATATCAAAAAAGACTACGCTGGTATCAAAGACTTCTCTAAACAAGTAATGAACTCTTCTACGGATGAGGCTCGCAAGAAAAGCATGAGCAAGATCTTAGAAGAAGCTCACTTCACTGAGATCCAAGAGTTCGCAAAAACCGGTGATAAAAACCAAGCTTCAGAAAAACTTATCTCTTTCGCGAAAGAACACGATAAGTCCAAACTTTCACAAGATGCTTTGTGGCAGGCCTTGGGTATTCTCTATACTGAAGGTAAAGCCTTTGACGCTGCCGAATTGAGTATCAAGTATGTGAACAAGTATCCAGATGACAAAAAAAATCTGGATGCGATGAAAGACGCAGCCAAAGCCTATGCGGAAGTGGGTCAAATTGCAAAATCCGCAGAAACGTTGGTGCGAATTGCTGACCTTGATAAGAAAAACCGAAACACTCACCTTGAGATGGCAGCAGACATCTATTTGCTTGAGAAACGTACAAAGGATGCCCGATCCGCTTACATGGGTATTCTAAACTCTGCGGACAATAAAACTCTTGAGCGCATCTATGGAAAGCTCTTGGATTCCTATAAAAATGATACGAAATCAGCTGAGTATGAAAAGCTTCAAAATCAGATCGCTGCAAAAGGAATTGAACCTTACACAACTCAAGCAATGATTGACCGCGCTCAAAACTTGTTTAACTCTGGAAAAATGACGGCGGCCTTTGACCTTTCGATGAAAGCCAACGGTCGCTCAGTGGCTCCAGAAATTCGTGCAGAAGCTCGCTTGATTCAAGCTCGCGTGCTTGAAAAGGAATTGACTTCCCAAAGCGTGAAAGCTCGTGAAGAGAAATTCGCAACTGTCCTTGGCATCAAGACTGAAAAATTAGACAAGGCCCAAACAGCCTATGTCTCTGCACTAAAGATGAGTAAAGATCCCTATCAGCAGTTGGAAGCGATGCGCGGTATCGACCGCTGCTATGGAAACTACATTGATAGCTTGACCAACATGCCCATGCCAGCATCGTTAAGTGAAAATGATCAAAAACAGCTTCGTGGTGAACTCGCAAAACTGACTAAACCTATTCAAGACAAAAAGAACGACAACGAAGCAAAACTGAAAGTTCTTGCAGCAACTGTGGGTCAAACAGCAACCACTGAACGCTCTTACACAAGCATCAGTATTGATAAAACAATCACGCCAATCGCAAAGTACCCTGCTCCAGAGAAATTGGGAGTTTTCCTTCCAGCGTCTCCGGATATGACAATTGGAAAAGTGTCTCGATATGACATTCGCGCGGGAAAATCTTGTAATAAAACGGCCGTCATAACAGCCCAGCTTGCTAAGGTAAATGCACAAGAAATTGCTGGAAATTGTTATGGTTCTAAACAGTACGACGTCGTCGAAAAGCTAGGTCTCGAGCTTGCGAAGAATAAAGACACTCGCGCCCTTGGCTTGTTCTATGCCAGCGTCGGTGCAGAAGGCCGTGGTTTTGCAGAAAAAGCCGAGTGGCTGATTGACGCTGCTTTGAAAGCACAACCAGACGCAGCACCCTACTTGTATCAAAAAGCACGTCTGACTTACAAAGGCGATGGCATCAAAGGCGCGATGCCATTTTTCGATAAAGTTTTAGACATGCAAATGCCTTCGACAGAAATGCAAACTTTCGCAGGAGTGAAGGCTTTCTCAGAGGGAGATTTTACTCGCGCCATTGAAAAATTCTCTTCACTGAATAAGGATCAGTTGTATAATTTCAACGTAGGGACACTCATGAGTGAAGCCTATGCTCAAAAAGGTGAAGTCGACAAAGCCCTCAGCACCGTAAAAGATTTGCTGACAGCAAAAAAAGACAACGTCGACGTCCTTCTTGAACAAGCTCACATCTTTGAGACATACAAAGGAAGCCCTACTCTTGCTTTGGACTCATATGAAAGAGCTCTTAAAGCAAGTTCGCAAACGGAATTGCGCGAATGGTTAGGTAAGAAAATACAGTATTTAAAAAATCAAAACAAAGTCGGTCAGAACGTTATCTCAGGAGACTTGTAGTATGGAGGGTACAAGTGAAAACTATCATCCACTTGATGACAGTATTCATTCTTCTGGGATCGGCGACTGCCTTTGCTAAACAAAGAACAGTCCGTAAAGTCCAAGAAGTAAATTTTGGTGACATGAACCTCAAGGGTACAATCAGAAACCCTGATGGCGCATATCTTGTGCAAAAGCGAGGCATTAAATTTATGCCTTTGTATGACGTACAAAAGGATATGGACAGTCGTATCAGAGAATCTGCTTTGTACTTGAACAACTAGTTTAATCAGAGGTGCTTCATGCTCACGTTGATTGTACGTCAGTCTCTTAAAAACGGGACTGCAAAAACATGGAAATTAAGATCAACAAATCCAACTTACACGTTTGGCTCTTCCCGCCTTGCTGATGTTATCTCTATTGCACCAGCGACCAAAGGTATCCAGGGGCTGTTCGAGTACCGTGACGGACACTGGTACTACGTGAACATGGATATGATGACATCTGCAGGCAGTACAAATTCTCCTGCGGTGAAACTTTCCAAAGATCAAAAAATCGAAATGGAAGATTGCGTTTTGCAATTTGATCCGATCGAAAAGCAAGGTGATCTTTACCTTCGACTTGAAAAAACCGGCCGCGAAGAAACTGGTGGTAAAAAGTTCCAGCTCTTCATGGTGAAACAAGGCGATCGCGTCCTACAAACAAAGATCCAGCCAATGAATAAGTCCTTCAAAGCGGACTTCATTTCCGAAAAGATTGCCTGTCTCCCAACAACTGAATGGCATCGTCAATTGATCGGAAATATTGAAATTAGCCAACGCACTATTTCGATGGAAGACGCTGCTCGCATGGGCCGCTTCTCTACGTCTCAATTGGTCGATGAAGACTCTAAAAAAGGCGTCATCTTGATGCTGGGTGCTGCAATTATCCTGATTACTGCGGGGATTTTTGGTCCTAAAGGTGGTCACGACGTTGTTGCTGTCACTCCACCAACGGTGGTGCAAAAAATTATCGTTAAAACTGAAATCAAACCAAAACGCAAAAAAGTTGAGGCCGCTAAACCGGCACAACAAGTCGTGGTCCAACATTCCGCTCCAGCTGCAGGTCCTAAAGCGGAAATGCCAACTGGTGGTGGCGGTGGAAAACTTGCGAACATGATGAAGTCGATCTCTAATGGTCGTATTTCTAAATTGATCGGTAAAGTTTCCGCTCAAGGTGCAAAAAGTTCCAACGTGATGTTCGCCCAAGGTATTAAAGCTGGATCTGCTCCTTCAGGTCGTGGCCTTGCGGCTGTCGGCAATATCGAGCGCTCTGGTCGTGACTGGGGTGCCGCAGGCAACGGCTCTGGAGTTATGATTTCCACAAACGGTAAAGGTGGCGGTAAATCTGCTTCTGGTATGGGTGGCTTGGCTGCCGGTGGAACTGGCAACGCGGGTGTGGGCCTGATCGAGGAAGAAAGCGAAATTACCGGAGGACTTGATCGCGAAGTAATCGCTCAATATATCAAGTCGAAACTGGGTCAAATCCTTTATTGCTACGAAAGACAATTAAGCGCAAATCCGGACCTCTTTGGTAAAGTGGCGGTGAAATTCACAATCGCCGGCTCAGGCCAAGTGGAACAGCAAATTATCGGAGATACAACGCTGAAGAACTCAACTGTTGAAGGCTGCATCTTGAACCGTGTCGCCGCATGGAAATTCCCTGCTCCACAAGGGGGAACAAAAGTGCTCGTGACATATCCATTCTTATTTAAAAGTACTAACTAGGTCGGGGGATCTGAATCATGTTTAAGAAAACAATTTTATTTATCATCATGGCGACATCTCAAGCATTTGCTCAAACAGCGCCCGCTCAAAAAGACAACCGTGGCTCTGATAAGCTCGACATTAAAAAACTCGAACAAAAATATTGGGCTGCTAAAGACGAAGACTTCAGCGTCGTGCAAAACCGCCGCTATGTGAAAGCCGAGCGCTTCTATCTCACGGCTCGTGCAGGTATTCCGTTTAATGATGCCTACAGCACTGGTACAATCATGGGGGCTGACTTCGGTTATTTTCTCGATGAACGCTGGGGCTTTGAATTGAGCTACAGCAACGCAGACATGAAAGACAATGATGCGGTTGACCAGTTCGTGAATACCTATAAGGCTATGCCGAACCATAACATCTTTAAATCATCATACTTTGCATCAGCTATCTGGGTTCCATTTTATGCAAAGATGAGTGTCCTCGATAAAGCTATTATCTATTTCGACATGGGTCTTTCATTGGGCCTAGGAAATGTAAATTATGAAATCGCAAAATATGAAGGCAATGATTCCAAAACTGCTTTCGGTTATAAACTCGGCGTGTTCCAACAGATCTTCTTTTCTGAACATTTCGCCTTAAGAGCCGACTTACTCAACACATGGTCCAACCAAGACCAATTGAAGTATTATGTGCCTGGTCAAGCTTTACCTGGTGGGGGCAATGCCGCTGCAGGATCTCGTGATATGGGCTCAAAAATGATCAACGATACCTCTCTGATGATTGGTATCACTTATTGGCACTAACTTGTTCCCAAGGCCGGGGGGTCTTAAATGAAAAAGCCAATGAAAGCTATTTTAATACTGCCACTTTTATGCAGTACTGCTTTTGCAGAATCAGCACTCACTGTTAAAAAGCCCGCAGTTCCAGCGGCTGCAAGTTTGCGAGTCAAATCCAGCTTAGTGCCGACTTTTGAAGTTTATCAAAAGAAAGTTGTTAAAGGGAAAGTTGAGACCTTTAAGGTCAAGACGATTCCTGCTCTGGATATCGGTCAAGAACGCGAGGTTCAAGCCTCTTCACTGAGCCCGCTTCGCCTACCCGCATCCCGTGATGTGCAACTTAAAGGCATCAAGAAAAACCAAACAACTCCAGTGATGACCTTCCGTATCACTCCTTACAACGTTGTCGTGGGCGATGCCAAAGTAGTCACAAAGCCGGATGCTTTCCAAAAAATTCCAGATATCAAAGCGCTTTCAGAAGTAGCTGACCCACAAACCACAGAGCCCCACGTGACTCTGAGTAAAATGGATGAAATCGCTCCGAATGACTACAAGCTTTTGCAAGCTTTGATCTTCCTGGAAATCCAGAAAAAATATGAAATGGCCATGGGTCTTTTCGCTGAATTGATGGACGACCCACAACATCGCGTAGAAGCTCTTTATAACTATGCGATGACCGCAAAAGGCTTGGGACTGAACTCAGAATTCAGAACCTACATGATCAAAGTGGCGCAAGAGACCAAAAATAAGGAATGGCAAGAAAGGGCGACTCTCGCCTTGGTGAAGAACATCACTGTCCTAGAGAACTCTGATATTGCTTTGATTGATCCTCTGGTTCAAAAATATGAAGTCGACGTCACTAAGAATGACGACTATCAAATTACGCGTGCGAAGTACTATTCAGCAAAAGGTCAATTGGGTCTGATGGAAGATGCTCTGATGTATATCGGCGAAACATCACCAAGGTATCCAGAGGCGTTGTTGCTCTCAGCCCTTTTCAACTATCGTCAAAATAAAATTGAGGAAGCGGTTACCAATCTTGAGACCTTGCTGAAAGTGACAGATGGTCAAAAGACTTCACAAATCCGTGCCGTGGGTGCTTTGACAATGGCTCGCATCCAGTTCCAAAAGAGTCTATATAAAGACGCCTTCCAGTCTTATCTGAAAGTCGACAAATCCAGCCCACTTTGGTTGCAGGCCATGGTGGAAAGTGCATGGACACAAATTTTAGGTGAAGACTACGAAGGAGCTGCTGGGAATATGTTTTCCCTCCACACGGACTTCTTTAAAAATGCCTTTTCTCCAGAGTCCTACGTGGTTCGCACGGTGGGCTACTTGAATCTTTGCCAATATGGTGACGGCGTGCAGGTCCTAAATGAAATGCGCCAAAAGTACAGTCCGTGGAAGCAAAAACTAGATGCTTACAAAACATCTCATAAATCAAATGTCGCTTACTACGATACGGTAAAAAATTGGGTTAAAAATTCAGATTTGAAAGAGGTCGATGGTTTGCCACGCTCCTTCATCGTTGAATTGGCTCGTCATCCAGGTTTTGTCAGTTTGCAAAAGCAAATTAATAACTACGAGGATGAAATCCAACGCTTCAACAACATTTCTTTAACCCTCCTTGCGACAGAAAAGGCCCTTCTTGCGAAACAAGTGGAAGCCAATAAGCAGCTTGTCGCCGCAAAAAAACAAATCAAAGGAAACTCCCCTTCGAGCACTGCAATGGCCCAAGTTCAAGATGCTGAAAAGAAGCTTCTGAGCTATCGTATTCAGTACCACATCGCAAACAAAGCTCGTACTTCTCTCAAAAATCTGCGTACCGTAGGTATTGCACGTATCGACAAGGAGAAGGATGAACTTCGCCAACAAGCCGGCAAGGCTCTCGCAGACAACTATTCTCAGATGGTTGCAGGTCTGAACCGTGTCTTGGACCAAAACGATGTTCTTCAATACGAACTTTATTCCGGAGCTGGTGAGCACATCCGCTATCAAATGGCTGGTGGTGCTATCAACGAAAAAGAACGTCCTGAATTAAAGGTCGAAAAAGAAAAAAGTTTGAACTGGAAATTTAAAGGTGAAATCTGGGAAGACGAAGTAGGTCACTACCGCTCTTCTTTAAAGAATGTATGTCCACAAGACTCCAGCGTAGCTGGCTTGGCTGATCAATAAGGAAGGATTCAACATGAAAATCTCAAAAACAATGACGGCAGTAACTCTTGGTATCTTAATGAATTTGCAATCAGTCGCTTTCGCTGAGCACACAGCCAAAGAAGGCTTGGAGAGGATTCAAACAAACTTGAATAACTCCAAATCAAATCTTACTGAGTATCAAAAGAACTTGAAAACTGTGGAATCCAACCTGAACGAGGTGGCAAAAGCCAAAGCTCAGGTTGAATCTCAACAAAATCAAGTGCAAAAACAGATGGAAGAAAACAATCAGGCGATGAATCGCGTCGGCGGTCAGGAAAAAGAACTCCAAGCCCTGATCAACAGCGAAAAATCAAATGCGGCGCAAGAGAACCAAAAAATTGCAGAACTTGAGGCAATGATCGCGAAAATCAAAGAAAACCAGAAGAAGCGTGAATCCAATATTGCAGACTACACTTTGCAAATGAATCAGCTTCAAGAAGAAAAGAAAATCTGGCAATCTCGTTCTTCGTCATTGAAAGAGCAAAGCAATCAAATCGGTCAAAAAAGCCGTTCTCTAGCAAGTGAAGAAAAAGAATGGAAAGGCAAACAGCAAGGCTATAAGGGCGAAGTGAATCGTTGGAATAAAGAAGTTGAACGCCAACAAAAAATCAGTGACTCCTATAACTCTTTAGCCGAAGTTAAATAAGTGCGAACTGGCCGCTCACCATGTGGCCACCAACCTTCGATTATGCTTCAATCCATAGAGTACACAGTAAGCCCGGCTAATTCGCCGGGCTTTTTTATTTACAGGATAACTCACAGGTCTGACACAACCCTAGACCAAAGGGACGTTTTGAAGCGATTCTCATTTTTGAAAATGCGTCCAAAAAATTTCTAAGCCATTCACTACATATTTGTAAGATATATTCCGACAAGAAATAAGACACTTTAGGAGTACTCCCCAAATGAATAAGTCATATTTTTCTTCATGGTTTAGAGGTATCAAAGGCCGCCTTTTATTTGCAGCCGTCTTGCCCCTCTTCGGTTTTATAACGATCTTTTTTGTATCTATGAACGGCTTTGAAAAGATGCAAAAAGTAGTCTCTAGCGCACACAACGATATTATCCCTAACATCGCTCTCTACGGGGAAATGCGCCAAGCTCGAAATAAGTTCGGCTTCCAATCATGGACCTATTTGAATGCCACGAATTCGCAAGATAAAGAAGCCAGCTTGAAAGTTATCAAGCAAAGTATTGAAGAGTACGAGATAGCTTACAAAGACTACGAACAGTCGACCTTTATGCCCGAAGAAGAAAAGATGTACAGTACAGTGAAGCCCCTCTTCCCTGCTCTGATAGAGGACATGAAAAAAATTGTAGCTTTGCTTGAAACGAACTCCCCTGAAAAGTGGAATGAAGCCAAATCCCTGTTGCAAGGGTCCTTTCAAGAAAAAGGAAATATCATAGCCGCTTTCAATTCAAAATCATTGAAAATGTATCGCGTGCGAGGAGAAGCCGAAGCGAAAGAAGCAAAGGCCGCACATGCGTTTGCTCTGAATTTGCTCATCGGCATCACGGCGACGGCGGCCTTTGCCATTTTTGGCATCCTTCTCTGGATTGCAACACGAGTTTCAAGCTCCGTTTCTTCGATCGCCGTTC
>JBLMWG010000215.1:0-9386 GCA_050257115.1 Bacillota bacterium | reverse complement strand
CCTCCCAACTTGTAAAATCTTTCGAGGAAACCTCAACTTCAACAATTTCTATTATGAAGGTCTCAGAAAAGGACGTCTCTAAGTATGGTATCGCCGAAGTCGAGGAAAAATCTCCAGGCTTCTTCAAAGTGACATCCTTAGTTGAAAAGCCGAAGCCCACTGAAACAACTAGCCGCTGGGCTTTGCCGGGTCGTTATGTTTTCGATAACTACATTATGGATTTGCTGATAAACGCAAAACCAACATTAAATGGAGAAATCCAACTAACAGATAGCATGAAGGTTCTATGCCAACAGAAAGGCCTTAACGCCATGACCTTCTCCGCCAAACGTTACGATGCCGGGGACAAATTAGGATATTTGCAAGCGAACATCGAGCTGGCTTTGCAAAACCAAGAGTTGGGTTCCGACCTTAAAAACTACATCGTCGATTTAGCAAGTCGCTTAAAATAAAGAGGACCCGATGAAAATAATCTTATTGGCTGCAACTTTGATTTTCTCTCCCATGTTGGTATCTGCCTCCATTCTTCCGACACGCACTATCTTACAAAAAACCTCAGAAAATGCTGGCTCAGGGCTGTATGCAGTTGAGCAAGAAGTGCAATTCGCGAACGGCGATGACACCATTCGCCTGCGTGAAACGTGGCTGATCGACAATGATCGCACCATGCGTGTGACGGTCACTGGAACAAAAGAGTTACAAAACAGTTTTCACTTGCAATTTCTCTACACCGGTGGACAACGTTGGACGGTTATAAACAACAACCGCAAAAGTGAAAAAACTCCCGAAGACTTCCTTGAAAAGTATCTCAACTTCAGAAATCCGGAAATCTTTGCCAACACTTTGGCTCATATGAAAATTCTGCCAAATGGTTCCTATAGTAAAAAGCCATTGGGAAAATCGGGTGGCGACTATAAGTACGAACCAGAGTCTTGGGTTCGTTATTCACGCACAGGTGGCGTTCCTAATTACGCTTTTGGCACCCCGACTCCAACAGATGATAAGTCCAACAATCCTGGTTTGTGGATCGAACAAGATCAGTTTGTTGTTCGGAAGATTCGTTTACCAAGCCAAGCGGAAATGACGGCGGACAACTATAATCAATTTGCAAAAGGCTTAAGTTATCCGCGAACACGTACGATCCGGTGGGGTAACAACACCGTCACTATTCGTCTGATTAGCGCGTCTCCCCGCCCGGCGACATCGATCAATCTGCTGCAACCAAACTCGCTCGATATAAATACGAAAGTTGATGGCCTTGACAAGCTTCAAGCTAAAGATGCCATCATTGAATTCTACTCGAGGTTTAGATGAGTGAACCTCAACTCTGGAAGGTGGCAGTAGATGCGCCCCTTCCTGAGCCTTTGACTTACAGTTATTCCGAGCCGTTACAGCGTGGCCAATTAGTAAATGTTCCGTTGGGCAAACGAAAAACTAAAGGTTTGGTACTGGGGCCGACCACTGAAGTTCCCGAATTTCAAATCAAAGCCATTGATTCCATTGATGAAGAGTACGCCCCTCTACCAAACAACTTTGTAAAGTGGTTAGAGTGGCTTGGTTCGTATTATATCCATCCCGTGGGACAGGTTGTACAATCGGCATTTCCCCCTCTAAAAAAGACCGATAAACAACGCGCCAGCAAACGTGCTCCGGTCATTCCGCAACTTGAAAGCGATGCTGGACACGAACTTACCATCGAACAAAAAAATGCCTTTGAAAGCATTTCGAAGTTCAATGGGTTTTCGACACATTTAGTTTTTGGGGTAACTGGATCTGGAAAGACGGAGATTTACCTGCGTCTTTTGGATAAGGCATTAAAAGAAGGAAAGCGCGGTATCGTTCTGGTTCCGGAGATTTCCCTCACACCTCAACTGATCCAACGTTTCGCTCGTCGCTTTGGTGATAAGATTGCCGCTTTACATTCACAGCTCACCGATCGTGAACGTACGAATCAGTGGTGGGATATGGTTGAAGGTCGTAAATCCATTTTGATTGGCGCCCGTTCGGCCCTCTTTTGCCCAGTGCCTGATCTTGGCCTGATCATTGTCGATGAGGAACACGAGCCCAGCTATAAACAGGATGAAAAACTAAAATATAATGGCCGAGATGCTGCCGTGATGTTGGGTAAAATGATGAACTGCCCGGTAGTTCTGGGCTCAGCAACACCGAGCCTCGAAACATGGAAAAATGCTCAAGAGGGCAAATACCATCTGCATGTTTTGAAAAATCGGGTCGCCAATCGATCACTCCCAGATATCGAAGTTATCGATTTACGCCAACAAAAAGCGGATGATGAGCAACAAAAATTGATCATCGAAAAGTATTCACATCTACCTTATTGGATGAGTCCCCAACTATACGAACGCATGCGGGAAGTACAAGAGCGTGGAGATCAAAGCGCTTTATTTCTCAACCGCCGTGGTCTGGCGCAAATGGTTGTATGCCCAGCGTGTGGTCACACACGTGAATGCCCAAACTGTGATATCTCTCTGACATTGCATGCGGGATCTCATTTGGTGTGTCACTATTGTGATTATCATGAACAGATGAAGAAAAAATGCCCTGACTGCAAAGAAGGCGAGCTTGAATCGATCGGCTTAGGAACAGAGCTTCTGGAAACAGATCTGGCAAGACTATTTCCTGGAAAAGTTATTGCCCGTGCCGATCGCGACGAAATTCAAAGCCGTGTCGACTTGGAAGATCTTATTGCCCGAATGGAAAGTGGCGAAATCGATATTTTAGTCGGCACACAAATGATTGCGAAAGGTCTGGACTTTCCCAAACTTAAGCTCGTCGGCCTGGTCTTGGCGGATGTCGGATTTAATTTGCCGGATTTCAGAGCGACAGAACGCAGCTTCCAGCTAATCACGCAAATGAGCGGCCGCAGTGGGCGTCATGTGAAAGAAGGCGAGAGCCCGGGTTTAGTGATCATTCAAACATTCAACACGGAACACGACAGTCTGACTTTTGCGCGCAATCATGACTATGAGGGCTTTGCAAGCCACGAACTCAGTATCCGAGGTGCTCTCAATTATCCTCCCATCGGCAGACTGGTGAGTTTCCGTATTCAAGGCACTCATCTTGGCAAAGTGGAAGAGACAGCACGACTTTTAGCGAGACGCGCACAAAGTTTAAAGTCTCAGTATCCTCAATACAATCCTGTTGAGGTCTTGGGCCCCGCGGAAGCACCGTTAGCGAAGTTACGTGGCCAATTCCGCTATCATTTGCTTATAAAGTCAGCCCAGGCGTCTTTGGCGAACCCATTTTCCCGACAACTTCTCGGAGATCAGCACTGGGTTCCTTCCGGAACAAAAATATTAATCGATATTGATCCAATGAATTTGCTTTAGATCAGTGTGATACTTTAAAATATTACACTGAGGCCTAATACATGATTCAATGCCCGCGCTGCGGAATACAAGTAACTGAACTTCACACTGTGGATGCCGATTTAATATCGAAGCTCCAAACAGCAGGTGAAACCAATCTACCACCACAAGTTTGTGCTGGTTGTATTTCTGATTTCCGCAGAACCATCGCGGCCAGCAGTGGTGGCGTCCTTATGGCGCAAGAACGAGCTCGTGAACAACATCGCATCACTCTGTGGAAAAGCCGAGTGATGCTGATTAAAAAAGCTCGCAATGCGATGGCTCAGAAACTTTACTCTGAAGCGGCGATTTCCTATGAAAAATATCTCAAAATTTTGGACATCGTATTTGAAGTTAAAAAAGGCGATAGGCTTCGCCCTGAAGCCTTCAAAGAAAGTGCTCGCACAACGGAGCTGACTGTTGTGGCCTCAGTTTATTGGGACCTAATGCGCATCTATGACACTCACGAAAAATACCAAGATCGAATGTCCAATGCGGCGAAACAGCTTGCTATCTTCGTACAGTTCACACCGATCTATCCGGACATCATAAAAAAGGCGGAAGCCTTCACTCGCACGGCAAAAAATCCTGGAATAGTGAAACAGTTTTTAAAACTGGCCGACAAGGAACGACCGCGCTGTTTTATTGCGACAGCCGCTTTCGGAGCTCAAGCTGTCGAAGTACAGGAATTACGCATCTTCCGAGATTTTATACTTCGGAAAACACCCGCCGGAAGAAAATTTATTTATTGGTACTATCGTATATCGCCCTCTATAGCTTGCTTACTCGATAAGCAACAATGGCTCAAACCCGCAGTGAGAGCTGCACTCCGCTTTTTGATTAAATGCGTTAGCTATTAAATCAACACCTTCTGACTTGCAAAGCCCTGCTCTTTTGAGGAAGGTATTTGCATGGCTCATATTTATGATTATGCAATTATCGGAAGTGGTTTAACTGGTCTTAGTATCGCGGCAGCTTTAAGTCGCGAAACAGACAATATTGTTCTTTTGGAAGGCGCGGACTTCCCAGGTGGCGCTAACAAAAAAATCAACTTCCCGACAGGTCCCATGAATAATGGCCTTCGTTTTGTTCCAGACTCCGTTTTGGCTGAAAAAGCGATTCGTTTCATGGAGAATCTTCTGGGCGCAAAAATCGCGGCTGACGTTTCTGAAGAAGCTCCTATCACTTATGACTCCGGAAACTTTAAAACGTTCCTTGGCTTCGGTGACAACCCACCTTCTTTTTATGAAGAGCTTGCCTATTTTACTTCAACAAAGCGTTTGGATTTAGCCATTGAACCATACCAATGGACTCAAATGCTGATGGAGAAATTCAAAGGCGATTTCAATCCGCGTTCTTACGTGACAAAATTCCACCATGAAGGCGAACGCGTCACGCACGTGACAGTGAATGGTTCAAAAACAGTTCATGCTCACAACTTTATCTTTGCGGGCACTGTTAGAGACCTCGCTCTTTTATTGCCTGAAGATGTTATCTCCGCTCGGGCTCGTTCAAAGCTTTCAAAGAACACCTACTGGACGGCTTTGTGTTTGGATCTTTGCCACAGCAAACCTGTAACTGATTCCACAGCAATGCATATCTTAAACGGTACTACTCAAGACGAAATCGGCCCCTGCGCAGGCAAGTTTCACCACTCAGTGGAAGTCGATGGTCACATGATGCAAGCATCTCAATGGATGACTTTCATCGAACAAGAAGCCACTGATGACAGTGAAGTGGTTGGCATGGCTTTGAAAAAAATCAAACGCCAAATCAAACGCGCTTATCCAGAGGCTTTGGACGGCTTAAAGCTTGAACGTATTTTCGTATCTCCGTTCATCGCAGGAAACGGCGATCTTAAACTGAGTGCAAACCAAACTATTCCTGAATTGGAAAATCTTTGGATTGCTTCTGCAACTCTGAATGAACAAAAGAATCTTGTGGGGGCCTTATTGCAGGCCGAAATGACGGTCGCATCCCTGGGCTTCAAGATCGAGGAAAGCACCGATCTTCAGAACAAAACCACAGCTCGCGCAACGGAAGAAGCGGTTCTGTCTGAAGAAGCGCCTCTCTAGGATTTTTCTAATGGCAGGATGAAGGAGAACTTCGTTCCTTCATCCACCTTACTACAAAGGTGAAGCGTCCCGCCCATCAACTCCACCAAGTTTTTCGTAATGATGAGCCCCAACCCCGAACCACCATATTTACGCGACACTGAAGCATCCGCTTGAATAAAGCGCTTAAATAATTTTTCTTGTGCCGCAAAGGGGATCCCAACTCCGGTATCAACAACCTGCCATCGGGTTACAGATTTTTCCATATCATGTTCTACAACAACGGAGACCCTTCCCTTCTCCGTGAATTTCACCGCATTGGCGATTAAGTTCACCAAGATTTGGCGGATACGATGAGAGTCTCCAATAACATGTTCAGGCACTTCCTCATTCACTTGAATATCGAAGGAAATACCTTTGTCGCGACACTGGATCTCGAACATCTTGTGAACATCACAATGAAGCTCCCGCATATTGAACTTGTGTCGGTCAATTTGCATCAATCCATTCTCAATTTTTGATAAATCCAAAATATCATTCAACAAACGCATCAAAGATTGCGAGCAACGCTGAATAGTTCCTAAATAACTTTTTTGATCCTCATCAAGGCTTGTCTCCCAAAGAATTTCCGTAAAGCCCATAATACTATTGAGTGGAGTTCGAATTTCGTGGCTCATGTTACTTAAGAACATTGATTTCATCGAAGAAGCGCGTAGAGCTTCTTCGCGCGCCAAAATAAGCTGATATTTTGAAACCGCTCTTTCACGCAAATCGGCCCGGAGATAACTGACTGCTGTCAGCAGCACCACATTTTCAAAAAGAATCCAAAGAGAGTGTTCAAAGAGCTTATAGTAATTGACGGCCATCTCCCCATATATAGACATCGGAATAAAGCAGCCCCGGACCAGATGGTCCGCGATTGCCAAAGCGGACGCCAATCCCAACACCAGAGGATCCAGGTAAAAGGCTAGAAATGCGATGGACAGCAGCACATGAAAATGGGCCTCAATCCGCCCCCCGGTCAGATGAATAATCAATATTGAAAAGCTAATTTGAGAAAGCCCCACAACAACTCTGGTCAGCCTTTTGCCCGGATTCCAACGCACACATGCCAATGCAGGAAGGGAAAAAACTCCCCCTAGCACCGTCGCCATAACGATGCTCCCTTCAACCTCATAATAGTGATGGAACCGAGTTTCAGGAAATAGCCAAGCCGCCAAAATGATAGACGCAAACCATTGAATTAACAGAAGAATTGAAAAACCTCGATCAACGCGGATACATATCTCGCGGGAGTGTTCTTTAAAGATTTTGAAAACCTCAGGATGACTCCTTAAGTTCTGCGATTGTTTCATTCTGATCCTATACAGCAGTGACGTTCTAGTAGGCTCAGTATGACTTTTTATACGCAGCATCTAAATTAGATTTAATTGATTCTTCGTTATTGTAATATTCGTAGATCACTCTGAAACGCCGTAAAGACTTCTTGCCGTGCATGTCACGCTATGATATCCCGTGAGTCCAACAATAACACACTCTTGAGCACTAACTGGTCCCCCAAAGTACTGAAATAGGGGGTCTTCCGGCGAAAAAAAGAAGCTGGCTCTGCACAAGAGGAGGATTAACCAGAAAGGACGTACTACCATGGCACAAGTTACCATGAAAGAAATGCTAGACGCTGGAGTTCACTTCGGACACCAAACACAGCGTTGGAACCCAAAAATGAAACCTTACGTTTACACAGCTCGCGGCGGTATCCATATTATCGACCTGCAAAAAACTGTTGTTCGTGCGAACAAAGCTGCTGATTACGTAAAAGAAATTGCTGCTAACGGCGGTCGTATGATCTTCGTTGGAACTAAAAAACAAGCTATCGAGCCTGTTCAAGAAGCAGCAGCGAAATGCGGCCAATACTACGTTACTAAACGTTGGTTGGGCGGCATGATGACGAACTTCGAAACCATCAAATCTTCTATCGACCGTCTTCGCAAAGTAGACGCGATGAAAGAAAAAGGCGAGTTCAACTTCCTTACTAAAAAAGAGCGCGCAAAAATCGAAAAAGAATACCTTCGTTTGTCTGAGTTCTTGAACGGTATCCGCGACATGAAAGAAATGCCTTCTGTAATGTTCGTAGTAGACCTTCCAAAAGAACACATCGCAGTTGCTGAAGCAAAACGCTTGGGTATGACTGTTGTTGGTATCGCTGATACAAACTCTGATCCAGAGTCTATCGACTATCCAATTCCAGGTAACGACGATGCGATCCGCTCTATCAAGTTGTTCTCTAACTTGATCGCTGATGCATACCTTGAAGGTGCAAAAACTTGGGAACAAAAACTTCGCACAATGACAGACAAACAATCTGACGTTGCTAAAGAAGCTAAAGCTGAAGGCAAAGAAGAAGCTCCTAAACGCCGCGCTGGTGCAAAACCAGGCGCTAAAGAAGCTCCTAAAAAAGCTGCTGGTCCAGCAGTTGTTAAAGCCAACAAAGGTCGTAAACTTGTTGCTGCTGGTTTGGCAGAAGAAGTTGAGATCCAAGCCGAGCTTGAGAACAAAGACGAATCTGCAGAGTAATTTCTCTCAGATAAGTGAAGAAAGGGTGGCTTGACCACCCTTCTCTTTGTTAGACCTCCCTCGCTGAAACATCAGCAAGAGCGCCCCCTTCCTGGAAATCTCTGGGAAGTTGTTTTGAAAAGATCTTTATTTAATTATTCTAATTGAAGGAGTCTTCCTAATGTCTATTTCCGCTACTCTTGTTAAAGAGCTAAGAGAAAAAACTAACGCAGGTATGATGGATTGCAAAAAGGCGCTTGAAGCGACTTCTGGCGATTTCAATGCTGCAGTTGAATGGTTGCGCGTAAAGGGCCTTGGCGCGGCAGCAAAAAAAGCTGACCGTATCGCTGCTGAAGGTACTGTATTCGCACAAGTAATCGGTAACACAGGTGTTGTTCTTGAGATCAACTCTGAAACTGACTTCGTAGCACGTAATGATGGCTTCAGAAACTTGGTTGCTGACATTGCTCACCACGTATTGAACGCTGTCAATGCAGTTGGCGATATCTTGGAACAAGCTTTCCACAAAAACCCGACTAAAAAAGTTGGCGATATGTTGAAAGAAGCAATCGCGACTATCGGTGAAAACATCGTTATCCGCCGCTTCGAAAAATACACTGCAACTGCAAACAGCTTGGTTCACACTTACATCCACGGTGAAGGCAAAATCGGTGTTATGATTGAAGTTGCGGCTTCTAAACCAGAAGCGGTATCTCACCCAGCATTGAAAACTTTCGCACAAGACGTTTGCTTGCACATCGCTGCAATGAACCCAATGGCTATCTCTTCTGAGCAAATCCCGGCAGATGTTGTTGCTAAAGAAAAAGAAATCCTTACAGCAAAAAACATTGAGTCTGGCAAAAAACCAGAAATGATCGAGAAAATCGTTGATGGCCAAATCCGCAAGTTCTTGGCTGAAAACTGCTTGATGGACCAAGCTTTCGTTAAAAATCCAGATATGAAAATTTCTGATTTCGCTAAAGCAACTGGTAAAGAAATCGGCGCAGACGTTACTGTAAAACGTTTCGTTCGTTTCGAATTGGGCGCTGGTATCGAAAAGAAAACCAACGACTTTGCAGCTGAAGTTGCAGCTCAAATGAAAGGACACTAATTTGAAAGCGCCCGTCTATAAACGTATCTTGCTCAAACTAAGTGGTGAAGCTCTTGCTGGTAAGCAAGGGACTGGTATCAATACTGCGACGATCACTCAGATCGCAGCAGACGTTGCGGAAGCATACAAAGCGGGCGTTCAAATTGGTCTCGTTATCGGCGGCGGTAACATCTATCGTGGTGTTGCCGCATCCGCTGAAGGCATGGATCGCGCAAGCGCAGACTATATGGGTATGCTTGCAACATGCATCAATGCCCTGGCTTTGCAAGATGCTCTTGAGAAAGCCGGTGTTCCTACCCG
>JBLMWG010000214.1:0-18068 GCA_050257115.1 Bacillota bacterium | reverse complement strand
TTTGGGAAGTTCTCAAAAATCTGACGAACGATCGGATCATCGCCACACGCAATCACTTTGCCATAAAACGGAACTTTTAATGCAAAGTCATAGAAACTTTTTTGTAAGTTTTCAAAAGTCTTATAGTGATCTAAATGATCAGAGTCGATATTGGTGATAATCGCAATTTCCGGAGAAAGCTTATTAAAACTTCCATCTGACTCATCAGCCTCAGCAACCAACCAATCACCAGACCCCAAAAGAGCTGTCGATTTGATCAATTCAAAACGTCCGCCAACCACAATCGTTGGGCTCAGTTTTCCTTCAAGGAAAATGGCCGAAGTCATGGATGTCGTCGTCGTTTTCCCATGGGTTCCTGCCACAGCAATACCGCGCTTAAGGCGCATAATTTCCGCCAAAGCTTCCGCTCTTGGGATCAACGGAATTTGGCGGGCACGCGCTTCGGAGATCTCAGGATTGCCGTATTGAATCGCGCTGGAATAAACTACAACGTCCGCATCGCCCACATTGGAGGCATTGTGACCTTTGTAGACTTTTACTCCCATCTCTTTAAGGCGCTCTGTGTTGGCATTTTCTGCAAGGTCACTTCCGGTAACTTTCGCACCAATATTATGCAAAAGCTCGGCAAGACCGCACATACCAATGCCGCCCACACCTACAAAGTGAAATTTAGCGTGTTCAAGTTTCATTGCAAGATTTCCTTTGCGATAGTTGTCGCCGCTTGAGGAATATAAAGACCTTTTATATTCCGAACCATCTCTTCACGCAAAGCTTTATCTTGCCTTAAAGATTGGACCTCAGAAATCAATCTTTCAGGAGTTAAATCCTTCTGCAAAATCATTCGGCCGGCGCTTCGACTGACAAGGCTTTCCGCATTTTTCTGCTGATGATCATCCGCGGCTGGGAGCGGCACAATAATCGGAATGATACCAAATGCTGCCGCCTCCGCAATAGAACTGGCCCCGCCACGGCAAACAATAATATCAGCCCATTTATAATATTTCGGCATATCGAATATATATTCATGAAACTCAACATCACAGGGAGGGCTTTTATATTTCTTAGAAATGGTCGGATAGTCAGCAGCACCCAGTTGATGCACGACAGACAGACCTTGAACCCAATCCCCACCTCTTAAAATCGCATCACTAAGGCAGTTATTGATTACTCTAGAACCCTGACTGCCACCGAAGGCTAAAAGACGAAATTTTTCATCTTTATGGGATTCGTGGATCGCGTTCTCAATTTCCTGACGAACAGGCATTCCTGCTTCGACGACTTCTTTGTTTTTCAGATATTTTTTTGCTTCAGCAAAAACAACGAAGCATTTGTCGACAAAACGAGCTAACAAACGATTCGCCATTCCCGGCATCGCATTGGGCTCCCAAATCGCTGTGTTAAAACCGACAATACTCGCGGCTAAAACAAATGGCCCAGAGGCATAGCCCCCAACCCCAATGACATACATAGGCTTTAACTGCATCAGCAGTCTCCACGATTGCCAAATGCCAATTGGCATGCGCAATACCGTTTTGATCTTTTGCAGTTTGCTTTTAACGTTCAACTGACCGGATTCAATCAGATGAAGGGGGAAGCCTTCACGAGGAACAATTTTAGTTTCCATTCCGCGAGCTGTGCCGACAAAATGGACTTCCACTGAGGGATCCAGTTTTTGTACAGCACGGGCAATAGCAATTCCAGGATAAATATGGCCACCAGTGCCACCCCCAGCAATCACAACCGTTCTTTTTAAACTCATGAGTTTTTCACTTTCGATGATGTCCAACGAGAAGTGCCAAAGCGACGAGAAAATTTATCTTCTTCGAAGGAGTTTTCAATGTTCAGAATCAACCCAAACATGAAGCATAAAGCCACCAAAGAACTACCACCATAACTCAAAAATGGCAAAGTCAGACCTTTCGTTGGCAAAAGTCCCATAACCACCCCGGCATTAATGAAGACACTCAGACCAAAGGTGACGGAAAGTCCCAAAGCCAAGGCACGCTTAAAAGGTTCTTCGGCCTTCACCGCAATTTGGATTCCACGGAATACAACAAAACCATAAAGAGCTAAGATGGCCACAAATCCGACAAATCCCATTTCTTCACCGAATACCGCCAACGTAAAATCCGTGTGCGCTTCGGGAAGGAAAAACAGCTTCCCTTGGCCTTGACCAAGCCCGGCCCCGGTTAAACCACCGGAGTGAAAACTCAACATACTTTGGATAACTTGAAATCCTTTTTGTGCCGGATCGGACCACGGGTCCAAGAAAGCTAAAACACGAGCTCTTCGATAAGGAACCAACATCACGAGAAAGTAAAATGCCGGAAGTAAGACAGTCAAAGCGCCGATGATGTATTTCCATTGCAAACCAAACGCAAACAACAAAGACACAGCAACTATCATGATGATGGCAAAGCTTCCAAAATCAGGCTGGCGCAACAACAGCATCAGTGGAACAATCAATGCCAACACAAGCCAATACCACTTCACCTGTCCTAGTAAGTTATCACGTCGACAGAGCAAGCTTGCAAACCAAACAGAAAAAGAAATTTTTAAAAGCTCCCCTGGTTCAAAGCGAATTCCAAGTGGCAATTGAATCCAACGAATCGCTCCGCCGACACGAACCCCCAAACCTGGAATAAAAGTCGCAAGCACTCCAAGAGTCGCCATAAACCATAAAGTCCATCCGTATTTTTCGATGTAACGGAACGGGATATGGATTGTACCAACCAAAACACAAACAGCGATCAAGGCAAAAATCAATTGGCGCTTAAAAAAGAAAAGACCGTCTCCATAAGATTCGGTCGCAAAAATAAAACTCGAAGAATAAACCTGAACAAGCCCAATCCCCAAAAGAGTGATGATGGCCAAAAATAAGCTGCTGGATAAGTATCTCAACATAGTGGACTCCTGACCTTTAGTTTAATCAGAAGTCCATTTTATCGTCCAGGACCCGAGCAAAGACTAGACCCACAGCAATCAACTCAGGATGGCCTAATAAATCTATTCCGCCGGTATGACTTCTTCACCGGAATCATCTTTAACCGGAGCCGGTGCTGGCTTTGCCTTCACAGGCAACTTAGCAGCTGTCGGAGCCGTTGGAGCTGCTGTAGAATAACTGCGGCTGCTGCCTGCCATTGCACAACAATAAACAACACCCTGCTGGTTCGAAGAGTTTTTGTAGTTCGTAATAGTAAAAGGACGGCTCGAATCACAACGACGCGCCATAGCCATATTTAACTCAACATCAAGATCTGGATGAACATCACCACTGATAAATTCGCAGAACATACCTGAAGAAGATGCCAGCTTCTCGCGCTGTTCCTGGCGTGCCTTAAAGGCACCAGAAGCACAGGCTGAAAGAAGAAATGCTGAAGACAAAGACACAACGAGAATACGGATCACAAAGCCCTCCTAGCTTTAGCGAAAAAAAAGGCTCCCTTGCGAGAGCCTTGAAAAGTCAGTGAAATTTTCTCACGATCTCTTTGAAATAATCGCCGCGTTCTTCAAAACTGTCAAACATGTCAAAGCTTGAGCAGCCCGGAGATAACAGAACCACGTCGCCAATTCTCGACTTTTGGTAGGCGATCAAAACCGCCTCCTCAAATGTACCAATCAAGAACGTCTCAGAGAAGTCACCAAGGTCGCGATTAATGCGTTCTTTCGCTTCCCCGACCAAGATCAAGGTCTTCACCTTACGTTTCACGGAACTACGAAGGGGTTCGTAATTTAAGTTGGTGTCTTTACCACCTGCGATCAAGATTACGTTTTCATCGAAAGTATCCAACGCTCGCAAAACGGCGTGAACGTTTGTCGCTTTAGAGTCGTTGTAGAACAACACGCCACCCACTTTACGAACGTACTCAATACGGTGCGGAAGACCTGTGAAAGTCTCGATCACTTTTTGTACCGCTTCGCGAGTCGCCCCATGTTCACGCGATGCCAAGATGGCCGCCATAATATTTTCTACGGAGTGCTTACCGCGCATTTTCATGTTCTTGATATTGAACGTTTCAATCTCAGGACCTGTGCGTACGCGAATCTCATCACCGATATTCACAGCACCACCGATATTCATGATTTGTGGTTCCAAGGCTGGTTTACGAGAGAAGTAGAAAATACGACCGCGTTGAACCGCTGGATCACGAGCCAACTCAACAACCGCATTGTCATCCGCATTCAAGATGCTTGTTGTGGCTTGGTTCGTGTTTTTGAAGATACGACGTTTTGCGTTTACGTATTCTTCCATAGAGCGATAACGATCCAAGTGATTTTCAGCCAAGTTCGTGAAAACCACATTTCCTGGGTTGAAAGTGTCACAATGTTCAAGCATGAAGCTTGAAACTTCGGCGATCACAACTTGAGCTCTTTCATCAGCGCGCAGGTAATCTACCAACGGTTTTTCATTCGCACCACCCACCCAAGTTTTCACTCCGGATGTTGTCAAAATAGCTTCTGTGATACGCGCAACCGTCGTTTTACCGTTAGTACCAGTAATACCGATAATCGGTTCTTTAATGAACCCTGCAGAGAATTCAAACTCTCCTGTGATTTTGATGCCTTGAGATCTTGCGTAATCAAAGATCTTAAGATTTGAAGGAACACCCGGAGACAAGATCACAAGATCTTGCGCGATGAATGTTTTCGGGCTGTGTCCACCAAGCTCAAACTTAATTGGCAAATCGCCAAGTTGCTCAAGTTGTGTGGAAAGTTCCGGCTTTGATTTGTGATCTGTCACCGTGACCTGAGCACCGTGCTTCGTCAAGAAGTGCGCAAGAGATGCACCCGTCTTACCAAGACCAACCACAAGAATTCTTTTATCTTTTAATTCACTAAACTCTTTATACATGTACTTACCTCAATTTCAGGGTCGCTAAACTTAAAACAGCCAATAAAATAGAAATGATCCAGAAACGAACAATGATTTTCGTCTCTGTAAGGCCACCCAATTCAAAGTGATGATGAATCGGCGCCATTTTGAAAACTAGCTTCCCTGTGAGTTTAAAAGAAATAACCTGTGTGATAACCGACAAGGCTTCAACCACGAACACCCCGCCAAGGACAACCATTAACAATTCATTTTGTGTGATCACCGCCATAGTGCCCAAGAAACCACCCAAAGATAAAGATCCTACGTCACCCATGAACACTTGCGCTGGGTACGCGTTGAACCACAAGAAGCCCATACCCGCGGCTACAATCGTCGCCGCAACAGGAGTCAACTCCCCGGCCCCCACCACGTGAGGAATTTGTAGGTACGTCGCAATCGAATAGTGACCTGTCACATAAGCAAACAAACCCAACGTTGCTGCCGAGATCATCACTGGAACAATTGCCAATCCATCTAAACCGTCTGTCAAGTTTACTGCATTCGCAGTTCCAACCACAACCAAAGCAGCGAAGATGATATAGAAGTAACCCAAGTTAAAAGAAATAGATTTTGCGAATGGAATATAAACTGTCGTGCCCAAATCATGGAAGTGAACCAAGTAAGCAACAACAGCACCACTGATCAAGAACTCCCCAGCCAAGCGAATTTTCCCGGAAAGACCTTTGGAGTTTTTCTTGCTGACTTTCAGCCAATCGTCAATGTAACCGATCATGCCGAAGCCCCAGGTGATAATCAACACAGCCCACACCAATGGGTTTGTCATATCCACCCACAACAAGCACGGAATCAAAGTTGACAACAAAATCAACCCGCCACCCATTGTTGGAGTGCCCGCTTTTTTCTTATGAGATTGAGGACCGTCATCGCGGATCGCTTGACCGAAATGCTTTAACTGCAAACGTTTAATGAAGTAAGGACCCCACATCCAGCAAAGCAAAAATGAAGTAAAGAAAGCGATGAACGTGCGGACGGTAATATAACGAAAGACATTCAATGGGGAAAAATGGTCTGCCATTGAATAAAGCCATTGATAAAGCATGCTGAAAGATTCCCCTATATCCGTGGAAAATTTAAAATCACTTGGAACTTTAAGGGTTTAGCACAGCCGCGGCAATAAATGCAATGACAATTTTATAAGTATATGATTTTACTTAGTAATTTAACATTTAAGAAGTCCCCAAATTAAATAGGGATTTGTTTTCGCACTATCCTTCGTCGTCGAGATAGGCTTTCAACTCTTGCATGTGATACTTCCAACCTAATTGGAAGTCTTTGATGGTTTTGCCGCGAACCGTTTCAGGTAAGGAGTCCCAACCCGTTTGGGTCACCGTCAAGGAACGGGTTTTCCCTTTGTTTTCGATCGTGTAAGTGCACTGAGTGATTGCATTCGCGTCCCAGTTTTTTTCTTTCCAGGTAAAGGTAATAGACTTTTTTGGATCAAGCGACAGAACTTTGCCGGAAGCAAGTTGTTCATTTCCGGCATCGTCTTCCCAAGCTTCACGGAATTTTCCGCCAACTTTAGGTTCCAGAACGACTTCGTCGCTCCACCAGTTTTCAAGATCATCAGGGTCGGTCAAAGCCCGCCAAATTTCTTCGACGGTGGCTTTGACTGTGATTGAGAATTCAACATTCTCTTTATCCATTGTGGACGTTTTTTTATCTGGTATGAACTTCGACCCTGTCATAAATCTTTCTTAGAACAAATTGATGTTCGCTGACAACGCTACGTTCGTTCGGTCATCACGAATATCCTTCGGTGTGAACTGAACGTTTGGATACAAATAAATATCACGAGTGATAGACAATCCCAAACCCACAGATTGGTAGGGTTCAATTTGTTCAAACGAGGACTTATTTTCTTGTTGTTGGAATTGGAAATAACCAAAAACCGTTCTGAAAGAATAAGTGTCATTAAATTTGTATTGCAAGAACGGGAACAAACCAATGGACCACTCGTCACGGAATGATGTCCCAGCGTCAAGTCTCTTTTGGAAAGCTTTGTTTTCAATAGTACCAGAGTAAAGCGCCTTAGACCCGCTGACAGAGGCCCCACCGTTCCATTTTGAAGAACCTAAGTTTGCCAAGACAGTTTGAGATGCACTCACGCCACCCAAGTAACCTCTTTTAACTGTGGCGTCTGCAGTGTAATAGCTCAACGTTGCACTTGAAATCATTTGTGCACCAAAAGCTTTATAACCACGGCTGTAACCTACATAAGGTGTGGCAACTTTATAACGAGATGCTGTCTCATTATTGCCGTATTTAGTTTTGTCAGTAGCTGGCTTTGTGATGTCACCATGAAGTGGATCAATAATCGTGATTCCAGTACCAAAGCTGATGTTGTCTCTTTCAGTAGCTCGGAAATTGACACCAACTTGTCCCGAAAGATCAGCTAATACTTCGTCTTCAGCAGACGTGCGATAAGCTGGACGAACTGCACCCAATGGCTCTTGCACTGACCCGCCGGAGTAAGCCAAAGAAGATTGGAAAGAGAAGCGAGATTTAGAACCCAAAGTGGCTCTCATACGAGCATCTGTGATTTCATCGTCGATGTCTTTCAACTTTTCAGTTGGTTTTTTTAGATCATCCATTTTAGACGTTGAAGTGTTCGCAGCTGTATTCAAACTTGCTGTGCTCGATTGAGCGAAAACAGATCCCGCAGACAATGTCAGAGCTGCGGCGATGACAAAAGATATTTTGTTCTTCATTATTTCCCCTTGGTTATTTCTGAGAGAAATATAGAGATCCCCTCTCTATTTCTCCAGTCGCATTACCTCATATTGAATTAAATTCTTGCTGTCAAAAGAATCAACGTTCTGTGAGGCACCAAAGAGATTAACATTTGTAAACTTATAGCTAAGTTTTCTCCGAAAAATCCAATGGCTCGCATGGAAAAACGAAGCGTTCTAATCTGGTGCCACGTGATGCTTTCACGACGGCAATATCTCCACTCTTCAAAAAGTCTGCCAAGTCTTTACCCGCAGAATCCGTAAAATCTTTTTGAATAAGTGACTGCCGAGAGAAGCCCGATTTATTTAAGCCGTTGCTAAAAGAATCTGCATCATCGCCGATGAAATAAACCTTATCGAAGCCTGCAGCTCCAACTCTTTGACCTAATTCTTCATGCAATTGCGGCGAGGCGGGGCCCATCTCACGCATTTGACCGAAAACTCCCACCTTGCGACCCGAAACAGAGAGCAACTTTACGTTATCAATCAACGCCTTCATGCTATCTGGGTTGGCGTTGTAAGCATCAAAAATCATCTGAGCACCAGATTTCAAATGCACCAGTTGGTTGCGACCCCAGTTGGTTTTACACGCAGGAAGGCCTGCCCAGATCTGTTCCGGTGTCATTCCGACACCTAAACCCAAGGCTGCGGCCGCCATAATATTTGTTAAATTTTGTGACCCGAAAACTTGAACTCGAGCGGCCCCACTCACTCCGGAAATTGTGCCCTTTAAAGACAACTCACTCATATTCATCGAGCTGATTATCAAATTTACATCAGCCCGAGAGTCTTCAGAAGAAAATGTCAGAATCTGAGCCTGTGGGAACTTTTCTTTTCCGCGTACATACATGTTATGAGTTTGTTCGTTATCGAGATTGTAGATGCGAAGCGTTTTTTCCGCAGCAGCGTTATAGATTTCCTCTTTTGCTTCCGCGACTTTTTCAATTGTTCCAAAGAACTCCATGTGGGCACGCCCCACCATCGTACAAACCACCACATCTGGTTCAGCAATATGCACAAGCTCGGTCAATTCACCCGCATGATTCATTCCCATTTCCACGACCGCAACTTGTTTTTGCGGTTCTAGTTGCAATAACGTAAACGGCACACCCCAATGATTGTTGAAGCTGCCTTTGTTGTAGTGCACGTCTTTCACCGTACCGAGCAAAGCCGCCGAAAATTCTTTCGTTGTTGTTTTGCCGTTAGATCCCGTGATTGCAACGACTTTCGCGTGCGACTGATGACGAGCCCAATTCCCCAGTTTCTGCAAAGCCTTTAAAGTGTCAGCCACTTTAAGAATAGTCACCTTACCTGATAAAGCTTTGACCTGTTCGTTTTCTTCATGAACCAAAAGACCCGTCGCTCCTTGAGCGACGGCCTTATCCAAAAAACTATGAGCATCAAAAGCTTCACCTTTTAAAGCGATGAACAACTGTCCCTGGAGGTTGGCGCGTGTATCTGTTCCAATCCCTGTGAAATGATTCACCTGAGAACTCAAAACCTGAGCACCTGTTACTTGTACGATTGTTTGCGCATCCATCGCTCTCATTTAGACTCTCCCCTGCATGGCCTCTTGAGCCACTTGCACATCACTGAATGGAAACTTCGTTGTTCCGATTATCTGATAATCTTCATGGCCCTTGCCCGCGATTAAAATCACATCACCAGACTGAGCCTTCTTCAAGGTCACATGAATAGCTTCCTTGCGATCCGCTAAGACGGTTACCTTATCTTTTGCAGAGCTGGGAACACCAGCTAGAATGTCTTGAATGATGGCTTCAGGCTCCTCGGTGCGCGGATTGTCGGAGGTGATCACAACGCAGTCGGAATACTTTAGCGCCATTTCGGCCATCAAGGGACGTTTGCCCTTATCGCGATCGCCACCGCAACCAAAGACGGTCCAAATCCGTGCTGAAGACTTGAGGTTTTCACGCACCTTAGTCAACGCCATCAAAACATTTTCCAAAGCATCCGGAGAATGGGCATAATCGACGAACACTGAAAGATTTTGCGCATTCGGCACAGACTGCAATCGACCCGGTACACCGGTAAAACTATTCAACGCCTGTATGCACATCTCCAACGGGACACCCGCCGACAATCCAGCCCCTAGGGCTGCAAGGGCATTCATGACATTGTGAACGCCCGACATCGGCAAATGTACTTCACCCTTTCCCAAAGGAGTGGTCACTTCAAAAGAAGTTAACGCGAAGTCCATGCGTTTAATTTTATAATGAATATCGGCATCCTTTGACGAACCATACGTCCAAAGGATCGCCGGATCAGCGACGCGCATACGACGACCATATTTGTCGTCTATGTTGATAATCGCAAAACAAGGACGCTTTGAAGTCTTCCACAGCAAATCCGTGAAAAGTTTTTGTTTCGCCTCAAAGTACTGATCCATCGTTTGATGATAATCCAAATGATCACGAGTCAAATTAGTAAAGATCACCGTATTAAAGGGCACACTATTTACGCGAGCTTGATCCAACGCATGGGAGGAAACTTCCATCGCGACCGCCCTGGCACCTTCATTTCGAAACTCACGAAGACGTTTTTGTAAAAACACAGGATCTGGCGTGGTCATTTCTGATGGCCATACTTTAGCTTGCAAATGATGATTCACAGTTCCTATCACGCCGGTGGGAACTTGTGCCTGATTCAAAATAGACTCAATCATGTATGTGACAGAGGTTTTGCCATTTGTCCCCGTCACACCAAAACAAAAAAGCTCCTGTCCCGGGTCCTCATAAAAACGACTGGCTAAAAGATCCAACGCTTCTCGAGAACTTACCGTGTGGTAAACGAAACCGTGGAAGTCTGTAGGAATCTGACTACGGTCTTCCACGACCAAGGCCACCGCACCTTTCGCTATCGCATCCGAAATAAAAGAATGTCCATCCAACTTACTGCCACGAATAGCAACAAAAACGGAATCCTGCGTGACCAAGCGCGCGTCGTTGAAGATTCCTGTGAGTTCAACATCCGGCAGAGCATGCAATGGAATTCCCGGAATAATAGAAAAAAGATGCTGTAGTTTCATGGGATCAGTATATTATGACTAAGCTATGAGACAACTCGGAAAAATACATTGCCAAGAAATAAATAACGACGATAACGCACCCTGGATCATTTTCTTTCATGGATATGGCGCAGACTGCAATGATCTTTTCTCTTTAGGAGAAATCATCTCAACTAACAAAACATACAATTGGCTTTTTCCGAATGGACCTCTTGAAGTTCCCATTGGCCCGGCATGGACTGGCCGAGCTTGGTGGAATATCGACATGATGGAAATCCAACGTGCCATGGAAACGGGCATCCCTCGAGATTTCAGCGGTGAAGCACCCAAAGGCATGGACAAGGCCCGCGACGCCGCATTGGAAATGATCCGACAACTTCGCGTCCCATGGAATCAGATCATTCTAGGCGGATTCAGCCAAGGCGCGATGCTGGCAACAGATCTTTACCTTCGTGCTCCAGAAACACCTAAAGGATTGGTCGTGATGTCTGGAACTTTACTGAACCAAGATGAGTGGAAAAAACTCGTTCCAAATCGCGCCGGTGAAAAGTTTTTTCAAAGTCATGGAGAGATGGATCAAGTTTTGGCATTCAAGCAGGCGCAAAAACTTGAGACTCTTCTAACTCAAAATGGCATGAAAGGTTCTTTGATGAGCTTCCGCGGAGGACACGAAATTCCCGCGCAAGTTTTGACGAAGATCGGTCAGTATATTAATAATCAGGGATAAAAATCATTTTATCCCTGTCGTGTTTTTTTACTTCAATATCACCGTGATGTTTTTATCTTCTGGAAGATTCGCGCCTGCAGCGGGTATCATTTCCGATACCATTCCCTGACCGACAAATTTTACTTTTAAATCCTGACCATTAATTTTACGAAGAACTTCGCGCGTTGTCAGGTTCATTAAATTTGGAACTGTTTCCCCCGCTTTTACTTCCGTCACTTTATCAAGCTCTTGTGCTGTCAATGCCCCCTTTACCGGAAGATCCGCTGCAGCAGATTCTTTCGCAGGAATACGCTTAATCGGAGCTGACTTTTTTTGTAAAGCTGGAGAAGACTGCTCCGCCAAAATATTCATACTCGGAGCAATGCCTTCTTTGCGGACGGCGTAAGAAGCAATTCTCGAAAATACAGGCGCCGCAACTTTCGCTCCGTAATAAGACTTACGAGGAGAATCCACGGCAACATAAATAACAAACTTCGGATCGTTGGCAGGGATGAAACCAGCAAAACTAGAGATATAGGCACCTTTCAAGTAACCACGACCATTCGGATTCACCTTTTGTGCCGTTCCAGTTTTACCTGCTACCTGAAAGCCCTCAACTCTCGCATTGGCACCAGATCCAATTTTTAATGTAGTCACACCCAAAAGCATGTCGCGCATTTGTCCAGCTTGTTCCGCCGTCAAAACCCGACGAATTGGTTTTACTTTGGTCTCTGTCAGCTCACCCGTTTCTGAATCGCGCATTGACTGAACAATGTAAGGGGTATTCAAAACACCACCGTTAGCTATTGCCGCATAAGCGTTAGCAATCTGCAATGGCGTGACTGAAATACCGTGACCAAAGGAAATGTTACTCAATAAGTGGGGGCGCCATGGTAATGCTTGTACCATCCCGCGGGCCTCTCCTGGCAGGTCAATTCCTAATTTTTGCCCAAAACCGAAATCCAAAAGTCCTTGGCGCAAATGATCCGCGCCGATCTTGAATGCAATCTTGGTCGTACCGATATTTGAAGAAACCGCAAGAATTTCTGCCACTGTTAAATTGCCAAATTTTTCTCTGGCTTCGGCTTCCTTAATGATTTTATCGCCGACCTTAAAGCTGCCATTTTCACAGAAGAAATTTGTGCTTGGCTGAATCACATTATCACGAAGCCCAGAGGCAATCACCAAGGTCTTCATTGTAGAACCTGGCTCGAAGGCATCCGTCACCGGTTTAATACGACGAATTTCTGCCGGCGTTTTTTGGGCTTTATTAACATCGAAAGTCGGCGCTGAAGCCATCGCAAGAATCGCCGATGTTTTCGCATCCAAGACGACTCCAACCGCATGATCAGCCTCAAACGTTTGCACTGCGTTCGCCAATTCGGATTCAAGAGTGTATTGTAAATCAGAATCAACTGTCAGGCGCAGCTCATTCCCATCAGGATTTTCTGTGAACATCAAGCCATTGTTAATGAGCGGTCTGCCTCGGGCATCGCGCTTGACCATAACTTTCTTTTCATTCCCGTGCAGCACCTGATCATATCCAAGCTCCAGGCCTTCAAGCCCCTGACCTTCGATTCCTAAGAATCCCAAAGTCTGCGCGAGCAAGGTTTCATTTGGATAAACACGGCGCCATTCTTCTACGAATGACAAACCACGAATATCCCAAGACTTGATTTCATCCGCCTTGTCTTGTTCCAACATACGTTGAATCCAAATGAAGCGTCGCGAGCCATCTTTGATTTTTGCATAGACTGACTCCACAGGCTGTCCCAAAACTTTTGCCAACTTGCGAGCGACATTCTTACGATTCTCTATGATCTTTGGATCTGCATATAAAGAGTAGGCCGTTGCCGACATCGCCAAATCACGACCATTGCGATCCACAATCGCCCCGCGGCGAGATTGCAGAGTGACTTTTGTTTGAAACTGCCGGCTTTGCAAAGCATTCAAACGATCATTAGGCAAAAACTGCAAGTAAGCCGCACGCATCGCCAGCATAGACCACAAAACAAGAATACCAACAAAGATAAAAACGATACGTGATTTCAAGCTTATAGATCCTTTTTAGCGATTTTCTTATCTGCACCTTTTACAACGGGAGTCGCCGCCACATCCCCAGTTAAGTGAATGATTTGGTTAGCTTGGACCTTTTTCAAAGTGAACTTTTGTTGCGCAACATGATCCAACAGTTGAGGACGAGTGATCTTGGCTAATGAAATTTCGCGAGTGCGTTTTTCTTCCAAAACTTTTTTGTATTCGCGAGTCAGCTTCAGCACCACATATCCCATGCGGCGCTCCTCCATCTGCAAGAACACAATGGCAAATAAGGTAAAGATAATAACTAAAATACTAAGAAATGGTTTTAACTGTCTAAAGTTCTCTTTGCTCATCCTGAGCGCTCCTCTCGAAAACTCTCAGCTTCGCGGAACGCGAGCGAGTGTTTTTGTCCAACTCTTCCTGACTTGGTACGACGACTTTTTTATAAACCGATCTTCCGAGCTCTTCTGAATCTCTGAAGATATTTTTCACAATACGATCTTCCAGCGAATGGAACGTAATCACTGCTAAGCGCCCACCAGGCTTCAAAGCCTTGATCATCGCGGGAATAGCCTCCCCGACAACCTCAAGCTCCGAGTTCACTGCTAAACGCAAAGCCATAAAATACTTCGTTGCCGGATGATGGCCTTTTACTTGCCAACCATCTACACGTTCGATCAAACCAGCAAGTTGTGCAGTTGATTGAAATGCCTTGGTCTTACGATCATTGACGATCGCACGGACAACACGAGACGGGCGATAAACCTCGCCATACTCTTTAAAGATTCGAATGAGATCTTCCTCTGTTGCCGTATTCACAAGCACCTCAGCCGTCAAACCTTGCTGCTGATTCATTCGCATATCTAGGGGGCCATCGTGATAAAAACTAAAGCCGCGTTCGGCCTGGTCCAATTGCGGTGAACTCACACCTAGATCTAAGAGCATCATATCAAAGTTTTTCAGATTGTGTTCCGAAAACTGCGAGAAATTTCCATGGATTATCTCAAGTTCACCTTTCTCGACTTCCGTCTTGAAACGCTCTTTTGCATAACTCACAGCAGCCAGATCTTGGTCCATGACCGTGGCTTTCATCTGGGGTGTTACATACTTCACTGACATGTAGTGACCACCGCGCCCAAATGTCCCATCGAAATATTTCACATCGGGTTTATTGCGATAGGGATAAAATGCAGCTAATACTTCTTGAAGTAGAACAGGATAATGTTCAGGAGAAAATTCAATCGGAAGCTCGACCTTAGGCGGGATGATTTCTTCGGTTCGTTCAATCTTTTCACCGGTGCCCGGTTTATATTTTTTCATCTCACGCTCTCTGCAGAGGGAAAATTCCTCAGTGCTCCTTTTTCAAGGTATGAACAATTCTATTGAGCGTCAAGAAGCTTTGCTTTAGCCTCATTATAAGGTTTCTTCGAATTATTAAAGGATTTGATTTTCGATGCTAATAAAGTGCCCTCGCTGTGGCTTTCAACAACCTAAAGATAAATATTGCGCACAATGCGGCGTCGATATGGAAACTTTTAAACCAGCGCAAGCACCACTTTGGAAACGCGTCATTGGAAGTCCTCTTTTACAACTGAGCATTTTATTTCTACTCGCCGGCACTGCAGGATTTTATATTTATCAAAAGGGTCAGGATAATCTGCACAATCGCGTCACGTACTTAAAATCCCCGGTACAGTTCAACCGTGCCAGTGATGTTCAGATTGCAGTCAAGGCCTCAGATAAGTCTGAAACTCAGACAGAACCAATCAATGCTGATTTAAAAAGCGACGAAACAACCTCTGCGGAAGCGGCTTCTCTTACTCAGACCACCACAACTCCAAACCCGTCTCCGACAACCACAGCCTCTCCAGAAAAAAATAAAGACGCCACTCGTTCCACTGCAAAATTGGATAGCCCTCACCTTGTCGTTTATTATGCAGAAGTGCCAAGACGAGTTCTTATGCGCCTCCTAGAAGCCAGTCGCGGGACAGGGCAATTCATGAGCTTCACCGACTATACCGCGGGGATTTTGCCCAACGCCACCAAGCATATCAACGGCGACGGGGTTAAAATTCTGCATCGCGAAGAACACGCGGTAGAACCTGCAAAAACATTGCAGTGGTTTTATGGCATCAAGGATCGCAGAAATCCCAATAACGAAATCGGTATGACAACCTTTTTTGAACTCGCGGATATCGACAACAACACCCTTCGCGGGAATTTGGAAATTCAAAGATCGTGGCGAGATCCCATCCCGACGGGCGGCTTTGAAGTTCAAAGAAAGTCTTTCCCTGCAATTTTTGAAATTGGGGGCAACACTGGTTTTTTCATGGCGGGCGTGATGCCACCACAATCTAACTTAGAAAACGACGACGAACTCACAGCGATTGATATCTACAAAATTCTACGTTCTGCTATGTTCCGATCTGGTGATAGTGAGTTTGTGATTTTTATTGAGTTTATAAAACCCTAGGATTTCATATGGCACAATTTCAACAAGAGCTCGTGCATTACTACGGTCCACGAGTTCACCTCATTGACAGCCCCTTCTTGAGTGGACTTTTAGCTCGCCTTTGCCACCCTGATTGCTTTCAGCCGGAAATCAATCGCATCGTTGAAGTGCTTTACACTCATCTGATTTCCATCACCGTCAATAACGAGTTTGATTCTGAAAGATTCTCTCAAGTAACTCGGATGACAGAGCTCCATCCTGAACAAATGCTCCATGGACTGAGAGTTGTTACAACCCAAAAAGCTGTCAGCGTAAACCTGGCCCGCGCAGGCACCTATCCAAGTCATATCTGTTATAACTTCTTGCATTACGCACTTCCGTCTCAGAACGTCCGTCAAGATCACATTTTTTCAGCCCGCATGACCGACGACAATCACAAAGTCACCGGTGCGGAATTTGGCGGGATGAAGATAGGTGGTGATGTTAAAAATGCCTGCGTTATTTTCCCAGACCCTATGGGGGCCACCGGAAAGACAATGGTCCACGCCGTTGACCACTACAAAACCTACATCCCAGGTCCAGCAAAGAAATTTATCGCACTTAATTTGATTGTAACGCCGGAGTATCTAAAGAATCTTCTGACGGCACACCCAGAGGTCGTAATCTATGCCTTAAGACTTGACCGAGGCCTGTCCCCTCAGGCAGTTTTAGAGGCAACTCCGGGTCAGTTTTGGGAACAAGAGCGCGGGTTGAATGACCAGCAATATATTGTTCCCGGCGGCGGCGGATTCGGCGAGATCATGAACAATTCTTTTGTGTAGGAGTTCCCAATGACTAATTTGAGTTTAAAACCTTATATCACTGAGGAAAAAATCCAGGCGAAAATCAAAGAGCTGGGCGAGACTCTTACAAAGAAATTTAAAAATGAAAAAGTGGTCGCGATCTGCGTTTTGAAGGGCTCCTTCATGTTCTACTCAGATCTGATCCGCAATATCAACTCAGATATTACCTGCGAATTCTTTGGCGTTGCTAGCTACCACGGCACAACGTCTTCTTCTGGTGAAGTCAAAGTCACCCTGGATCTCGCAAGCCCGATTGAAAACTGCCACGTGCTTTTGGTTGAAGACATTGTCGATACCGGTCTGACGATGAACTACTTGAAAAATTCAATTCTTTCACGCAAACCGAAAAGCTTAACGACCGTTGCGTTGTTAGAAAAACCAGAGGCCTTAAAAGTTAAATGCGACATCGACCATGTCGGCTTCAAAATCCAAAATGAATTTGTAGTTGGATACGGCCTGGATTACCAAGGGTACTATCGCAATCTTCCGTATATTGCCCAGGTTCAAAACTTCCAATAGTCAGCCCCTTACACTGTTACTTGTAAAAGCCCGCTAAGAAGCGGGCGTGTTGCATTCAAAGAACTCTGTTCCAAACACTTTTCCAGACAAAGGTCCGGCATTTCATTACATTAGGAAGATGACTTAAATAAGTTCCCTCTTTGAGCCGATAAAAACTCGGAGTTTTATCGAAAAAAGGGATAATGAATGAAGAAGAGCTACTCGATTCAAATTAAAATGACAGTACCAATTGTATTGATCGCCTTAATCGTATTTGGTGCGATGAACTTTTTGGTTGCTGAAAATAGTTTGAAAACTGCACAGAATGCCGCGATCGAGAAGACGGTCGCAACGGCAGAATCCTATGCAAGCCAAATGCGTAACGAAATTGAGTCTGGACTGAACACTTCCCGAATCATCGCGCATCAACTTGAATCCTATAAAAAAACAGGCCACGTTTCTCGTGAACCGATTCAGGAATCCTTCCGCGAAATTCTAAAGAAAAATAAATTCCTTATCGGAGTTTGGACAGGATGGGAGCCAAACGCATGGGATGGCAAAGATGCTCAATACTCTGGTCAAAAAGCCAACGACCAAAGTGGTCGCTTCGTTCCCTACGCAAACTGGGAAGGCGGGCAAGCTTCTCTGACACCACTGATTGGTTACGATAAAGCTGGTGAGGGAGACTACTACCTTGTTCCAAAAGCTCGCGGCAAAGAGACCATGGTCGAGCCGTACCTTTACCCTATCGATGGTAAAAATGTACTGATGACCTCCGCGGTGGTTCCTATCACTATTGATGGAAAATTCTTTGGCGTTGCTGGTGTCGATATTCCTCTAAAAAGCGTCCAAAAACAAACGGCTGACATCAAACCTTATCAG
>JBLMWG010000213.1:0-11263 GCA_050257115.1 Bacillota bacterium | reverse complement strand
TAAAAAGAAAAAAGGCCGGAGGGAAAGTCCGGCCTTTTTAACGGAATTAACGGAATTCGAAATAGGAACAAAACCCTCCGATAGCGTCGGAGGGTAAGCCAGTTAGCCGGCGTTACGAGTTGTAAAGTGATAATACTTCTTGTCGAAGTCAGGAGCCTTCATACCTTCTTTTGTAAGAAGACCTTCTTTGAACCAAGTAAAGTGCTCGGGACAGAAGCCAGCTTTTTCAGCTTTCTTTTTGCAGCCTTCGCCGCAGCATTTTGAAGATTCAAGAGAAACGACGTTATTTGGAATTTGCTTTTCAAACTTTTTGTCAGCCATTATGTGACCTCCAGTTGATAATCTTAAGCTGGTTAAATGTCTTAAGACATAGTGCTTATCGGCGTTGGTCTTATCGACTTTAGTAGTTCCGAACTATTTTCGAAAACACTGGACTTAATGCCAGAGATTCTCAGAATGAGACTCTCAAAAGCTTCTATGTTGGAGCTAGTTGTTGTGGCAATGAACATGCACCCTCGATACGAGGGCTTTTGAATTGAGATCTGTTGTCTTAAATAAGTTTTAAAAACGCCGTGTATTCAACGGGTTTGGAAAATAAATAACCTTGGCCGTATTGTGCGCCCAGGGTCTCTAAGACGAGGGCCTCGTCAGTGTGTTCAATTCCTTCGGCGATGATTTCAATATCCATGGCGCGCGCAAGGTAAATGATACCATTCACAACGGCTTTGGATTTGGGTTCGCTCAGAACCTTCATCACGAAGGAACGATCAATTTTCAAGTAACTGATAGGCATTTGGGTGAGATATTGAAGACTTGAAAAGCCGGTCCCAAAATCGTCGATGGAGATGGCATAGCCTTGTTGGCGGCATTGGTGAAGAGTTTCCAAAGCCAAAGCCCCGTCCATCATCACACGTTCAGTCACTTCCAATTTAATATTTTTAGTTTCAAGTCCGTGCTTTTCACGAAGATCTTCTAAGTTATTGAGGAAATCTGAATGAGTGAACTGACGGCCTGAGATGTTGATACTCATCATAAACTCATCGGCTTCTTTTTTCTTGCCGGCCGCTGTGAGATTTTCTTGAATGGATTTAAGATCTTTCAAGGCTTGATTGATGATCCAATGTCCGATGGGGATGACCATGGAAGAATTTTCGATAACGTCGATAAAAAGATTTGGGGAAATCATTCCCTGGGTGGGGCTTTTCCAACGCAATAAAGCTTCACAGCCTTTGATTTTACGGTTTTTTAATTCAACTATCGGTTGATAGTACAATTCAAATTCTTTGTTTTGGAACGCCTGGAAGATCTCATTTTCTAATTTGATTTGCTTAAGGGCGCTGGCAGTTCTGTCGTCTCCCGCACCCGTGTTTTCCATTTCTAAATCAGACAGTTTCACGTTGCCATTTTGAGTGGTGTTGTTGTTGCGGCGAAGTCTCTTAAGTAGGACTCGCATTAAGAGTTGTACAACAGTATCTGCTGTGGAAACACGCTCTAAAAGTTGCTGTTTGGTGACGATGCTCAGACGAACGTCCTCAAGAGCGCGTACGGAGGCCGAACGATTTTGATTGTCGATTAAAGACATTTCACCAAAAATTTCACCTTCACCTAAAATGGAAAGAGGAATTTCTTCTTTATCTTTGGTTATGAAAACCAGAACACGACCTTTTTCAATGATGTAGGCGCAATCGCCTGCGTCGCCTTCAGTAAAAACGACCTGACCTTTGTGTATATCGACGGACTGAGCTGATGATGTCATAGGTGTCTAGTTTAGGGGCTTGGGTGCAGTTGCGACAAGTCCAGCTGATTCATTTGATTCAGTTTCCATCCTATAAATTCAGGTTTGACCAAAATCGCAAACTGGATGGCGCCCAGGGGGATTAATAGATGGTTCTTCATAAGATACTCGGCCCCGGCGAGGCAGTACTTTTTCTGCTCAGCAGGTTTCCGAGAGGCTGCGAGGGCTTTCAGGGCTTTTGTAAACTCCGGGGATTGTAGTTGGATGTAATTTTCTGGATTCCCCGTGGCAAAGGTTTCTAACGCCGCTAAGCACGTGGGGTAATCTGGAGAAATGCCTTTGCGAAACAAGGGCGGTGTTCTCGTCTGAAGTTCCTGTAAAAATACCTTGTTTTCTTTTACTTCCAGATTGGTTTTTAACCCGGCATTTTTACGCCATTGATCTTGCATCCATTCTGTCGCGCGTTTGTGGTCTTCACCGCCCAGAGCAGAAAACATAAAAGAATAGGTCTTCGTATCTTTAACTTTTGGTACCTTTTTTAGATCAAAATCAAAGCAAGGCGCTTTTTTCGGGAACCAGTCATCAGGGAGTCCGATACAGCCAGGTTTGCCTTTGGACGAAAATATCTTTTGTAGTTCCGTGTAGTTCAAAGAGTAAGTGAAAGCCTTGCGCAAATCCTCACGATCCTTCAATGCTGGACCAAATCCGATGTAGTCCATGCGCGTGACCGGAATCCAGTGAAAGTCAGGACGAGTTTTTGCCTTTGGGATAAAGAGTGTCGGCAAACGTCTTAGAAAGTGCAGTTCATTTTTTTCATAGAGTTGTAAGGCGACGGAGTCTTCTTCGATAAACAAAAACTCGACCAGAGGGCGTTGAGGATTGCCACCGTTAAACATAATATTTGGTTCAAGAGTGAGTTTCTGCCCCTTTTTCCACTCTTTAATTTTGTAGGGGCCCGAGACGACTTGCGGATTTTCTTTAGTAGGCGCAAGAATGAAGCTTGAGAGCTTGTATTCAAAATCAGGATCAAAGGATTGAAATTCAAATTTGAGTGTCCATTTATCAGGTGCGGAAATCCCTAGGAGCTCTGGCTTGGTTGCGCCCTTGTAGATCTCCATCGCATTTTTAATTGTAAACAACATATCTGCCCGAGGTGCACCTGTGGCAGGATTGAGGATTTTTTTATAGGTGCGTAAAAAGTCGTCGGCGGTGATTGCGGTGCCATCACTCCACTTAAGGTTTTTTTTGATTGTGCAGATCAGATTTGTGTTTTTGTCTCGAGAGCAAGATTGGCCCAAGTCAGGCTGGAGGCCTTTTTTGTCGTCGAAAGTGTAGAGGTTGCGAAATAAATTACTCAGGAGATAGTTGGAGGAAGAGGACTTTTGTTTGTTGGGGTCGAGATTTACGGGCTCATTGCTGAGATGAAGTCTGAAGACTTTGTCAGCTGCAAGAGATGATGAAGAAATCAGAAGAAGGATGGCAATAAGCTTTTTCATTCCGAGAGATTAAACTTAAACAGATTCCACGGCAAAAAAAAACGGAAACGCTTTGGCGTTTCCGTTTTTTGCTGTCTGCCCTCCTGCAAGGCGGGAGGGACCGGTCTCCGATATTCTCGGCTTCGCCGATTACTTATCCAATTCCATCTTAGCGATAGTTTGAAGTTGCATATTGGTCGTACCTTCGTAGATTTGACCGATTTTTGCATCTCTCCAGAATTTTTCAACTGGGTATTCTTTCGTGAATCCGTTGCCGCCGAACAAGTCGATCGCTTTAGAAGTGATCTTTTCAGCTGCGCGAGAAGCGTAAAGTTTTGCCATGGCTGCTGATTCGATGAAATCAAGACCCGCGTCTTTCAAGCGAGCGGCATTGTAAACCATCAAACGAGCTGCTTCCAACTCAGTACGCATTTCTGCCAATTGGAATTGAACGCCTTGGAAGTGAGCGATTGGTTTGCCGAATTGCTCGCGGCCTTTTACGTAACCAAGTGCTGCTTCGTAAGCGCCTTGAGCGATACCGATCATTTGCGCACCGATACCGATACGACCTTCGTTCAATGTTTCAATTGCGATTTTGTAGCCTTTGCCAACTTCGCCAAGAACGTTTTCTTTTGGTACTTCGCAGTTTTCAAACAACAATTCGCAAGTTGAAGACGCGCGGATACCCAATTTGTCTTCTTTTTTACCAACTTTGAAACCTTTGAATGATTTTTCTACGATGAACGCTGTAATCCCTTTGTACCCTTTAGAAGCGTCGATGTTCGCGAAGCAAATAAACACATCTGCCTCGTTACCGTTTGTGATCCACAATTTTGAACCATTCAAAACCCATTTGTCGCCTTTATCTTCTGCTTTCAATTTCAACGCGAAAGCATCAGAACCAGAAGAAGATTCAGACAAAGCGTAAGCGCCAACCCATTTAGAAGCCATTGCTCCCAAGTATTTTTCTTTTTGAGCTTCGTTACCCCATTTAAGGAATGCATTTGTCGTCAAAGTGTTTTGTACGTCGACAAGAACAGAAACAGAACCGTCTACGCGACCAATTTCTTCAACGGCCAAGCAAGCCATTGTGAACGTAGAGCCCGCACCACCATATTTTTCTGGTGTTTCAATACCCATCAAGCCCATTTCAAAAAGCTTTTTAAGGATATCTTTATTCATCTCTGCTTTTTCGTCCATGTGTGTCACATGGGGTTTGATTTCTGATTCAGCGAAAGCTCTAACAGCATCACGGAAGGCTGATTCGTCTTCTGAAAGTGTCGTCAAAGCTGGACGTGCGTTTGTAACGTCAGACATGGATCTCTCCTAATTGGTTATTTAACAGTGCGACGAACATATCGAGTTCAAAACTTTTATTCAAGGCTCTCGGACTGGAGCATTTCTCTTAACAGGCTGTGTTATGATGTGTGCACTTATTATGTGCAAATGACGTGTCACACTAGACAAGGGTCTAGGGATATCCTTTAATCCTATGAAGGAATGAATATGGACTTAATTGAAATTGGCGCCAAGATTGGTATTTACTTTATCCCGTTTCTTTTTGCACTGTGCTTCCATGAGTATGCACATGGTTGGGTTGCGCGTTTGCGTGGTGACAATACAGCCGAGCAAATGGGGCGCTTGTCGATGAACCCGCTGGTTCATATGGACATGATCGGCACTTTGATTTTGCCAATTATGTCGATTGTTTTGGCAACGCCGATCTTTTTCGGGTGGGCGAAACCTGTTCCGGTGAACTCTCGCAACTTGAAAAATCCCCGTGTAGATATGTTCTGGATTGCTTTGGCGGGACCGCTGTCTAATCTTTTGTTGGCGGGTATTGGAGCCTTCATCATCGGTGTTGTTGCCAAGTACTTCTTGGCGGCATCCTTTGCGAGTGCGCTCATTGAGATCCTGAAAGCATTTATCGTCACCAATTTATTCTTAGCCTTCTTCAACTTGATTCCTCTTCATCCGTTAGATGGTGGGAAGGTTCTTGCACGCTTTTTACCTGCGCAAATGAATTATAAGCTCGAACAAAGTGAACACATCACCAGCATGATTTTGATGGTCTTGGTGATCACCGGCGCTTTGCGTGTGTTGGCGATTCCAGTTTTCTGGAGTTATAACCATTTGGTGACTTTGGCTCTTGGGGGCTTCGGGATATGACCGAAGTCGTTCCTGCAGTTCCAGTACGTAAGCCCCGAGTTATGAGTGGTATGCGCGTCACAGGGCGATTGCATATCGGTCACTACTGGGGTGCTTTGCAAAACTGGGTGACGATGCAGGATGAGTACGATTGTTTCTTTGGGGCGATGGACTGGCATGGGATGACCACGGCCTATAAAACTCCAAAAGAAATCGCGCCATGGACTCGCGAAATGATTGCCGAGTTTGTCGCTTGGGGAGTAGACCCTGAAAAATGCACGCTGTTTGTGCAAAGCATGGTGCCAGAGCACTTGGAGCTTTTCATGATCTTCGCCAATCTGACGCCAATGGGTTGGTTAGAACGCGTGAATACTTGGAAAGACGCTGAAGAAGAAATGCGCGCGAATGACACATATAATTTGGGCCGTTTTGCGTATCCCGTTTTACAAGCCGCAGACATCGCTCTCTATCGTGGTCAGAAGGTTCCTGTTGGAGCTGATCAGGTGGCGCATTTGGAAATCTCTCGAGAGATCGTTCGTCGTTTTAATCATCTCTATAAGGCCAAGCTGCCTGAAATGACGCCGATGCTTACGGAAACCCCGCTGGTTACGGGTTTGGACGGTCGTAAGATGTCAAAGTCTTACGGTAACTCTCTGTATCTGACTGAGGATTCCGAAAAAGAATTGAAAAAGAAAGTTAATCAAATGGTGACGGACACAGGACGTGTGCGTCGTGAAGACGTAGGGGAGCCCACTAAATGCTCTGTTTACGGATATCACAAACTCTATTCCACCGCAGAGGATTTGCAGTGGGTGGAAACAGGATGTCGCTCTGCAGGAATCGGATGTGGTGATTGCAAAGGACGCTTGTCGGCCAACCTTGAAAATATCTCGGCAGGCCCACGGGAAAAGAAAAAAGAGTTGTTGAATAATCCGAATCAGCTTGATTCAATTATCGCCGCTGGATGCGATAAAGCACGGAAGGAAGCTCAAAAGACATTGAGTATCGTGCGTTCAAGTATGAAATGGTAAGAGGGGACCATCTTTCATGAGTATTACTGTACAGCTGCCCAAATTTGAAGGACCCTTGGGACTTCTGCTCTACCTTATTCGTAAGGAAGAGATGGACATCATGGATATCAAAATCCATGAAATCACAAAGCAATATCTTGATTACATCAAGTTGATGAAAGAGCTGGATCTGGAAGTTGCCGGGGAGTTCATCTCTATGGCTTCGACTTTGATTCAAATTAAATCGCGCATGCTTTTGCCTCAATACGATGAAAATGGCGAAGTGATCGAACAAGAAGACCCGCGTAAAGAGCTTGTACAAAAGCTTCTTGAATATCAGAAGTACCAAGAGGCTGCAAAGCTGCTTTATGATCGTCCCTTGGTGGGGCGTGACGTTTGGTTGCGTGGAACTCGCGAGAGATTGGATGAAAAAGAGGAAGAGATTATCTTAGAAGATAATGCCTTGTTTTCTTTGATTTCTTCGTATCGCCGCGTCCTTCGTGCGGTGAAGAAAAAAGTCCATCAAGTGACGGCGAAAGCTCAGTCTATTGCTAGCCGTGTTCTTGAAATTAAAGACCGTTTAGTTGTGGGACAGAGAACCACAATGATGGATTTAGTAACGGCCACGGAAGATCGTGCTCGCCAAGCGTTGATCACGTTCTTGTCTTTGCTTGAACTTGGTAAAATGGGTTTCGTAGGTCTGTATCAGACAGAGGTATACTCTGATATCTGGATTGATACGAAAAAACCGATTGAAACAGATGTGTTGTCTCGTGTGGAAGAATACGACTCCATGAATGCAGATCAAATCGCTGCGAAAATGATGGAAGACTCTAAGAAAATCGAAGCGAGCGATGATTTGTTGTCGGGTGAAGAGTCTGAAGGTGAAGAGGCGCAAGCGCAAATGAGCTTTGTTGAAACACCAGGAGATTTTGAAACAGGTCTTTCGAGCCTAACAGCGGATATTGCTGGGATGGACGCTGAGCTTGATTTCTTGGAGGGCTCTGAAGGCGAGATCGCTTCTGACGAAGAAATCTTAGCGGCAGAAGGTGAGTTGGTTGCGGAAGGGGGCACGACGAGTGAGTCAGAAGCTTCCTTTGAAATTCCGACAAACGAAGAGCTCGAAGTTATTGCTGATTTTGAAGCAACAGCTGATGTTGAAATTGAAACTGCAACTGCAATTGTTCCTGAAATTGAGACAACAACTGAAGAAGTTGTAGCTCAATCTGAAAATATTGATTCCGAATTTATTATTGGCACTGATTCCGATACCGAGGCTGAGGCGTAGAATGTCTAAGAAGAAAAAGAACTCTAAAAAAAATAATGAAGTTTTAGACACAGAAATCATGGATGGTGAATTAGCAGTCGCTACTGAAGTAGAAGCTGAAGAAGTTTCTATGGAAGCCGCTGTTGGAACAGAGTCAGACCTTGAATCTTCTGACGAGATGTCAGCAGAATTAGATGGTATCGAAGCAGATGCTTCTATCTTCTTGCAAGAAGAGGAAGAGTCTGAAGGTTTCCTGCCAGAAGCTTCTGATGAAGAAGCACAAGCCATGGAAGCGGAAGAAGCTTCTGAAGACGATATTTCTGTTGAAGGCACAGAGCTTGATGGCTTTGATTCTGCAGAAATTGAAGAACTTGAATTCGTTGATGAAGAACGTCTTGAATCTATCGTCGAGAGCGTTCTTTTCGCCAGTGATCGTCCGGTTAGCCTAGCGTCTTTGAAGTTGCTATTCAAAGGCACAAACATCAAAGGCGACAAAATCCGTCGTGCCTTGGACCAGTTGGCGGTTGAGTATGCTGGTGGTCGTCGTGGTGTTACTTTGGAAGAGGTTCCAGGTGGATACCAACTTCGTACAAAAATGGACAACATGGATTTCTTGAAGCGCACTTTAAAAACGCGCCAATTCAAGCTCTCTGGTCCAGCTTTGGAAACTCTTTCTATCGTGGCGTACAAGCAGCCATGTGTGAAGTCTGAAGTGGATGAAATCCGTGGAGTTGAGTCTGGTCACTTGTTACGTGCTTTGATGGAAAAGAACCTGGTGACGTTTGAAGGTAAATCAGATCTTCCAGGTCGCCCTATGCAATATGGTACGACTCGCAAGTTCTTGGAGATCTTTGGTCTTCGTACGTTAAAAGAACTTCCAACGTTGTCACAAATTGACGAGCTGTTGCCAGAGGGTATTGACGAGCAACAGGCGGAAGAAAAACCAACATTGTCATCTATCACAGATTCCTTGGTGGCTTCCGACGTTGAAACAGTCAGCTATTCTTCAGGTGAAGATGAGTTGATGAAAATCTCTTCTCAATTGGAAGAAATCACAACCTCTTCGAATTTCTTTGAGGAAGAAAAACGTCGTCAGGCTGAGAAGCGTGATCAAGAACGCGCTCAAAACATTCGTGAAGCGTTGGCTATGGGTGAGCCCGTGTCCACTCGTGATGCGAACTGGTTGGCGAAGTTTGATGAAGCCTTGGCTGCAGGAACAACTCTTGTGGCGATCGCTGCAGAGAAAAAAGCTTCCTTTATGAATAAAGGAAGTAATTCAGAACCAGCTGGGGTTGAAGCTGTTGAAAATGCTGAATCCACCGAGGGGGCTGAGACTCTTGAGGCGGTCTCTGAGGACGAGATTCTTGAAAATGAATTGACTGAGGCCGAAGAAGCTTTCGACAATGATGAAGATGCTGAAATGGCTTCTGACGATCAATTGTTCGCTGACAATGACGGAGAGGAGTCATCAGAAGAAGATGAACTTCCTTTTCTAGGAGAGGCGGACGATATTGATGGTGAAGGCGAAGCCTCTATTTAAGATCCTGCTCAGTGTTTGGATTGTCTATAATATCTTTGCGATGATGGTTATGCCCAATATAGGTTCCTATTTTGGGCGCATCACTTCGCGATTCCTTGGTCCCTATGCCAATGCTGTGGGGCTGAATGCCGGCTGGAATTTCTTTTCTCCAGAACCTGCGCACCCCATGTATCTGAAAATTGTCATCAACTATCCCGACAATGCAGACGGGACTCCTCGAGAATCAGTTGAAACCACATATCCTCCTCCTGAGGCTGAAGAATCAGTTCCAAATTTGACTCGTAAAAGAGAATGGGCGGTTATGCGATTTATGGTTTTGGATGCGAAAAAGCTACGTCTGTTGATGGGGCCTTGGCTTTGTAAGAGGTATCCAGGAGCCAACTCTATCGATATGGAACATGTGGTGGATACTATTCCTCTTTTGGATCAGGCTGCTTTACAGACTGAAAACTCGTTGTCTGAGATGTCACAGGAAGTGAAGTACGCCAAGACGTCTTACAATTGTGACGGTTCCGGTGATGAGGAGAGTCTATGAAGTATATAAAGCAATGTTGGTCTTACTGGGATGGATTTTGGTTTACACCTCAAAATCTTTTAGGTGTGGCGTTCATGCGTGTGATGCTTTGTGGGACTTTGTTGTACATGAGTATCATGAGATTTTTTAATTTGTGGTTTTTTACTGATGAAAGCTGGCTTTCGAAAGCCAAATCATTAGCGATCCTGCCGGCTTTGGGGCGCCCGCCTTTTTCTTGGAATTTTTGGCCGGACTCAATGAATTTACCCGTGAATATTCTTGTGGTGGTTTTGTTTGCACTTTTGACTTTGGGAATTGGTGGACGTTTATTGATGTGGTTGGCGTGGATTATCAACTTGGGTTTTCTGCAGAGGAATTATCCCGCCCATTTTGGGGCCGACGTCATCGGTTCATTGTTGTTGTTTTATTTGTGTTTTACGCAGTCTTGCGAGCGTTTGAGTATTTTAAATATTTTTAAGCCAAAAAAATCATTTCAGAATTCTGATATGTTGTCATCGGTGATGATTCGCATGTTGCAAGTGCAGATTATGGTGATTTATGCCTACACGGGTTGGGAGAAACTCAAGGGGGCCAGTTGGTGGGATGGAACGGCTTTGTGGAGTGTCTTGGCTAATCCACAAATGACCACCATGGATTTTAGTTTTTTACGCAATATCCCTTGGGTGATTCCGGTTATTGGTTTTATGACCATCATTTTTGAAGTGTATTTTCCGCCCATGGTGATCTGGCAAAAGAGTCGCTATATCTGGCTTTTAATGGGCGTCTCCATGCATTTAGCGATTGGTGTCTTTATGGGGCTCATGCCTTTTGCAACGGTGATGATGTCGACCTATTTCTTATTTATAAATCCTCTCATTTTGGAACAAAAGGTTGTCTCAAAACTAGACCTCGCTAGAAACTGATTTAATTTTGTCTTCTCCCTCATTTATCCTTAAAGAAGTGGGGGAGTTATGAAATCTGGGTTATTAAAAATAGCGTTCGGCGCTGGTTTAATGTCGTCCCTTGTGGCGTGCAGTCAGATATCCGAAAATTCTCTCCTAACGGATCAGGCTTCTGATCCGACATCCTATTCTCTCTCTACGGATCCATTAGCAACGGAATTGCTTCTTAATGCAGACAATAGAAATCTCGGAACACTGACATCAACCGGTGTCGTTGAACTTAGTGGAGATTGTTTTGCTTCGACATATCCATCCCATACAATTATTGCGACAGTGGGTGGTGTTGTTAAAACGATTTATAATGTTGATGCTGCGAAATCCGCCGCGAGTTGCAAAAATGGGCGTTTTAATGTGGCATTGCCTATGTCACAGTTGGCGACCGGAACAAGCAAAATCGTTTTGACATTGACGGCTTACGACGCAAACAGTGTTCCTTATACAAGTGCAAATGGAATCACAGAGTTCTCTGTGATTCGTTCTAACTAGAGGCTTAATCCGTATTCGCTCTTCAGAGTTTGAGGAGCGTCTTGATTTTTTGTATTAATTAAAATTGTTCCTTTTAATTTCAAATCTCTTATCTGAGTCGCTCGACGTTGTTGAGGCAGTGACGGA
>JBLMWG010000212.1:0-4523 GCA_050257115.1 Bacillota bacterium | reverse complement strand
TCAGAAGTTAAGTCCTCTTGCGGCGATGGTATTGCATGGGTGACCATGTGGGAGAGTAGCGCGACGCCAGCTCTTTTTTACTCGAACCCGGTCTGGTGACAGATCGGGTTTTTTTATGTCTAGAATATAAACTATATATAATTTATAAAATTGTCTCATAGTTGGAAATGCCAAACTAAATATTGTGTTGGTTTTTTGAGTTTTGAGTCTTAATCAAGTGCTGTGTCTCATCTTTATCTTATTGAAATCTCTATTATTTAATGTGTTGGTCGGGGTGTGGGAGATTTTTTTTTGTGGCCGTGTTATCCTGTTGATATCTTAAGCAGGAATCTTTTCTTGCTCGCTTTTTTAAGTCTTTTTTCCGACGGGATTCAAAAAAAGATCTCCCAGTAAGTCATCTGGGACACGGGATAAAAAACTGAACCGACAGAAAGGTCACACGTAAACGGTGTCTTATGCCATATGTATATTTGGCGGCGGCAATTATATTTGAAATTCTTGGAACCATCAGCATGAAGTATGCGGAGGGGTTCACAAAGGTGATTCCATCAGTACTCATTTTTGTCTGTTATGGAATTTGCTTTGTGAGTCTCACAATTGCTCTTAAATCACTTCCAGTCAGTATGGTTTATGCCATTTGGGCTGGCGTCGGCACAGCAATTATGGCTGTTGTGGGACTTTTGATGTTTGGTGAACCATTACCTCTTCAAAAAATCTTGGCAACAAGCTTGATAATTCTGGGTGTTGTTATTCTTAATTTCTCTGGTGGTAAACATCAAGATTCTGACCAGGTTGTAGAAGTTGAAAAGAAAGAAATTAAACGCATCCCTGCAGAGCAAACGCTCCCTGTAATCCAAATTCGTGAAAGAATCGCGGAGCGGAACTCTGGTTAACGAGAGTGTGCTTGTTTAACTTATTTAACAAGCACACTCAGTTTAATAAGTGGCGTGAATTTTAAGATGACTCGGCTGTCTGCTTTACTGTGATTGGCATACTACTTAAATAAAAAGAGGACTTTTGGGTCCTCTTTTTATTTATTCACTGGCGTTAAAGATTTGGATGAATTGTTCCTTTTTGCGCTTTAAAAAAATCCTCGAGATGATCGAAAGGGGTTTCTTTTCGGGAGGCGTAGTGAAGAAATTCACCTAAAATGCGATGAAGACGCTCCAGTTGCTTCGGGTCTTTGAGTTTGCCCTTTTCATCAAAGGCTGTTTCAGAGAATGCGACACCGAAATACTCTGGATATACAAAGGCATTTAGGACGTGAAATGGGACTCTGAGATGGAAGTTGCCTTTAATGGCCGCAAATTGGCCGGTGGATGCGCCCATTGTTAGAACTTGCTTTCCAGCTACTGGCACTGGATCAAGGCGCGATAGCCAATCTATCGCATTTTTAAGAGTACCGGGAATACTACCGTTATACTCTGGACTTGAGATAATGATCGCATCGGCGTCTCTAATTTTTTTAGCCAGTTTCTCAACGCCTGCTGGAATCCCAATCCCAGTCTCAATATCTCCATCATACATTGGCATGGGGAAATCATTAAATTCACAAAGTTCTGCATCAATATCTGGGTGATCCTTCACGATACTGTGGGCGATACGAATCAGCTTTTTATTGAATGAGCCCGCGCGCAAAACCGGTGCAAACATAAACACCTTCATAAATCCTCCGTTCCACATTTTCCCGCGTGTTGGAAATAGAATAAAGTGACTGCAATCTAAAATGTTCAATAACAAAAAGGAGGGACTTTTTGAGGTCCACCTTGCACTGTCGGATTCACTTTGTTGGATTAATTGGGCGTGGGGTTGATCTCGCTGATTGCTAACTTTTACTACTCCGTCGATCATTGATACAGAATTTTTACTTTTTCTTTATATCTATCATTGTTCTTTTTATCTGGGTTTGATGTCTCTTTTCGTAGAATAAATTCAGATAAGGATATGTTTTATGATCTTTAATACTACGGATTTTCTTCAGATTATTTTTATTCTAGGGGTAATTTTTATTGCGACCCCTCCACTTGGAGCCTTCATGTTTAAAGTTTTCAATGGGGAGCAGTTGCTCTTGATGAAGGCTTTGAGGCCTCTTGAAACCGGCACCTATAAAATGTCGGGAGTTAATCCAAATGAGGAGATGAACTGGAAGCAATATGCAACGTCATTAGTTGTGTTTAATTTTATTGGTCTGGTGTTTTTGATCCTTTTGCAGATGATGCAAGGATCTTTACCCCTCAATCCTGAACACTTTGGGAATATCTCTTGGCACTTGGCTCTTAATACCGCCGTGAGTTTTATGACCAATACAAATTGGCAAGCATATAGTGGCGAAAATACTATGAGCTACTTGGCTCAAATGTTGGGTCTTGGGGTACAAAACTTTGTAAGTGCTGCCACAGGATTGGCAGTTCTGCTTGCGTTTGCACGAGGTTTTGCGCGCAAACAGACGAAAAGTCTTGGAAACTTTTGGGTCGATCTTGTGCGTGGCACTGTCTATGTGCTGTTGCCATTGAGTGTTATCTTATCAATTGTGTTGGTGGGTGAAGGAGTTGTGCAAAACTTCAACGCCTATAAACATGTGACAACTATAGAGGGACGAGAGCAGACCATTCCACAGGGGCCAGCAGCATCACAAGTTGCAATCAAACAGCTGGGATCTAATGGAGGAGGCTTCTTTGGTGCCAATAGTGCACACCCTTTTGAAAATCCATCGCCGTTATCAAATTTCTTGGAAATGATAAGTATTCTGCTGATTGCTTCAAGTTGTACCTATCTTTTTGGACTGATGGTTGGATCTCGTCGTCAGGGATGGGTTTTGTTCGGGACCATGATGGGGCTGATGGTGGTCATGCTGATGATTTCTCTTTGGTCGGAATACCATTACGGCACGATGGAAGGAAAAGAGACCCGCTTCGGAATTATGAATTCAGTCATGTGGTCTGTATTCACAACATCAGCATCCAATGGATCGGTAAATGGAATGCTATCCAGTGTGTCTCCACTCTCTGGTGGAATTGCAATGCTGAACATGATGTTAGGTGAAGTGGTCTTTGGTGGTGTTGGCGCGGGAATGTATGGAATTTTGCTTTTTGTGATTCTGACAGTTTTTCTATCGGGACTTATGGTCGGGCGAACGCCAGAATATCTTGGAAAGAAAATTGAAGCTCGGGAGATTTATTGGGTCATGATAGGTGTTATTGCCCCCTGTGCCACCATTTTGGTGGGATCTGCTCTTTCTTTGGTCTCGCCAGCTGGTCTTGCGGGATTGGGACATCAAGGTCCTCATGGGTTGAGCGAAGTGCTCTATGCCTTTGCTTCGACAGCCGGGAATAATGGAAGCTCTTTTGGAAGTCTTTCCATCAACACCGTGTACTACAATTGCATGACCGCCTTGGCGATGCTGATCGGTCGTTTTGCTGTGATCATTCCTGTTCTAGCAGTAGCGGGTAGTTTAGTTGAAAAGAAAATTGCTCCACCGTCACCGGGAACCTTTCATACGGATACATTTCTTTTCGCAGCTTTGTTAGCTGCAGTGATTCTTATTGTTGGGGCTTTGACTTTCTTTCCGGCACTTTCTCTAGGGCCCATTCTTGAACATCTTTTGATGATTATGAAGATGTAGGTGATTTATGAAAAGTTCATTTTTTGAAAAAAAATTAATCAATGATGCTGTGATCTCCAGCTTTTCGAAACTAGATCCGCGTGTGCAATGGAAAAATCCTGTGATGTTTGTTACGTGGGTCGCTGCGGTCATTGTAACAGTGATTACCTTTGTAAATGTATATTCAAATCAAGCATTTTCTTTCGAGCTGCAAATCTCATTGTGGTTGTGGTTTACCGTGTTGTTTGCAAATTTCTCTGAGGCTCTTGCAGAGGGTAGAGGTAAAGCTCAGGCTGAGAGTTTGAGAAAGGCACGAACGCAAAGTGTGGCGCGCTTAGTTCTTAATGGGAACGAGGCGTCTGTGGCTGCTACGGAGTTGCGTCGAGGAAATATTGTTGTGTGCGAATCTGGAGACATCATACCCGGTGATGGTGAGGTGATCGAAGGTATTGCCACGGTGGATGAATCTGCGATCACCGGTGAGTCTGCTCCCGTTATTCGAGAAAGTGGTGGCGATCGAAGTGCGGTGACAGGTGGGACCCGCGTTATTAGTGATCGAATCTTGGTTAAAATTATGGCGGACCCTGGGCAAAGCTTTTTAGATAGGATGATCTCATTGGTCGAAGGTGCGACTCGACAAAAAACCCCTAATGAGATTGCCCTTGGAATTTTACTTATTGCTTTGACTGTGATTTTTGTTTTCGCGGTCCTGACATTGAAATACTTTGCTGAGTTTTCTGCGAAGGCTGCAAATCAAGATTTGTCGGGCGTTGTTACGATTCCAGTATTGATTGCGCTCTTGGTCTGCCTCATTCCGACAACGATCGGTGGGCTTCTGAGTGCTATCGGAATCAGTGGCATGGATCGATTGGTAAGAAAAAATGTTATAGGTAAGAGTGGTCGAGTGGTTGAGGAGGTTGGG
>JBLMWG010000211.1:0-15914 GCA_050257115.1 Bacillota bacterium | reverse complement strand
AAGCGTTCAGAGAAGGTGATTGGAACTTATCGCCTGCGCAGCTCTTTGCACACTAACAAGTTTTATTCGGCGAATGAGTTTGAGCTGACAACATTGTTGCAACAGCCAGGAGTGAAGCTGGAACTTGGCCGTGCTTGTATTCATAAGGATTATCGCCGGGGTGCCGTGATTTCCTTGTTGTGGCGTGGGATCGCTGAATACATGTCAGCGATCGATGCTAAAATTCTTTTTGGTTGTGCAACAGTGATGACTGAAGATCCTTATAATGCTGCTTTGTTAACGAAGTACTTTGAAGAGGAAGGGCGTCTTGCTCTGGCATTCTGCACTCACCCGACCTTGTCATATACATTACCAAAATTGTCAGAAGTAAGAGCTGAGCTCAGTACGACTCTCACGGAAACTCAGAGAGAGCAGGCTGAAGCCTTAATGCCTCCCTTATGCCGAGCCTACCTCAAAATTGGGGCATACCTTGGTGGAGAACCGGCATGGGACAAAGAGTTCCGCTGCATAGACTTCTTGACGATTTTACCTCGAGAAGATTTAAATAGAACTCTGTGGAAGCGATTCAAACTGGACTCCGCGGAGTCCTGAGATTTATTTTATTTATAATTTTGCTGGGGGGCTATGCGGTAAATGCAGCCTTCTTTGCATTGGTGCTGCGTGATCCGAAAAAGCGTCGTCACGCTTTCCAAAAAAACACGCGTTTTTTTAGTGCTCTGATGTTGAAAGCTCTGGGTCTCAAGTTGATTGTGACCAATAGGCCGACGGATTTGCATCAAGGCTCTTTGATCGTTTCAAATCACATGGGCTTTGTCGACATTTTGATCTTGGCTTCTGTGATGCCGGTGTCCTTCATCACTTCTCACGAAATGAGAGAGAACACTTTGTTAGGCCCGATCACTCAACTAGCGGGCTGCATGTATGTAGAGCGTCGCAGTCGGACTCGTATTTTAGAGGAAATGAAGTCTTTAGCAATTGCCTTGAAAGAGGGCTTTGATGTCGTTTTATATCCAGAAGCGACATCAACTAATGGTGAACGAGTTTTGCCGTTTAAGCGAACACTGATGATGGCAGCTGCTGAGGCCGGCGTTCCGATTCGACCTGCAGTTGTAAATTTCCGCGAAGTAAATGGAGAAGATTTCCACGTGAAATGGCGTGACTCTGTTTGCTGGTATGGTGATGTTTCTTTTGGAACTTCATTTTGGGGTACACTCACTTTGAAGTCGGTGACTGCTGAAGTGGAGTTCTTAGATATAATTACCGTCAGCCCTGGTGATGATCGTGGCTTGGTTGCTGACAAAGCCCATGCTCTCATTTCTTCCAAGTTTGTACCGGTGAAGGGCTCTGCTCCTGAAGGCCAGACATCGGGAGAGCTCGAAACAGATCCCACTTGACCGCTCAGTCATGATATGTAAATAATATGTAAATGAAAAAGATCATCCATGTGGACATGGACTGCTTTTATGCTGCCGTTGAAGTGAAGCATCGCCCTGAGCTTAAAGGGAGGCCTTTGGGTATTGTTGGGCCACCAAATTCGCGAAGTGTCCTTTGTACGGCGAGCTATGAGGCACGTAAGTTTGGGGTGCGCGCAGCGATGCCTTCTTCTCAAGCTGTGCGCCTGTGCCCGCAGCTTATTTTGATTCCCCCACACTTTGACTTGTACAAAGAGGAAAGTCGTAAGATTAGGGAAATCTTGGAACGATTCACTAAAAAAATTGAGCCGCTCTCTTTAGACGAAGCCTACCTTGACGTCACTGATTGCAAAGAGTTTGGCGGCAGTGCCACTTTGATTGCGCAAGAAATTCGTAGATTGATTTTTACGGAGCGAAAGTTAACGGCGTCAGCGGGAATTGCACCCAATAAATTTTTGGCCAAAGTTGCCAGTGACTGGAAAAAGCCCAACGGGCAGTTTGTGGTACGCCCTCAAGATGTTGAAGAGTTTGTTAAAGAACTTCCCGTCGAAAAGATTTTTGGGGTGGGGAAAGTTACCGCTCAGAAAATGCACGATTTGGGGTTGCACACCTTGGGTGATATTCAAAAGTACTCCGCACCTGATTTGCATCGTTGGTTTGGATCACGAGCTCAAGATTTATATGATTACGCTCGGGGAATTGATCATCGTGAAGTGATTACGGAGTGGGAGCGTAAATCTCTGACGGTTGAAGAAACTTATAATAAAGATATCGCAACGCTCGAAGAATGTCTGAGGCAGATTCCTGGGCTTTATGAAGATTTTTTGCAACGCTTAGAACGTGGTCAGTATCAAGATCGTATCAAAGGAATGGTTGTAAAGCTTAAGTTTTTTGATTTCAAGTCAACCACTCACGAAGAAGTTATGCATGGAGTGCCGTCGCAAGAAGACTTCCGTCGTCTGTTAGAAAAAGCCTGGGAACGGCGAGGAGTCGCTGTTCGTTTGATAGGCTTAGGTGTGCGTTTGGGATCCCAACGTAAAAAAGAAGAATCTGTAGATTCACCACAACTCAAGTTCGCTATTTAATGGCGAATGAATGGACTAATCCGTGCGCAGGCTGAAGCAGCTTACGCACCTTTTTTGTGGTGTCTGTTTGTGTATTTGTCGCGATAGTCCTTTTTCAACTCTTCATCTTTATTGAATCTTATTAGCATCCAAAGCCCTGTGAACACTATGGCGAATGTTAAGATTACGATCGATAGGCTGATCATAAAAACCTCCTAACGACATTATCATCGCATGATCAGGAGGTTTTTAATATTCACTTTGGTCTTATGCAGGGGAGAATGTGAATAGACTCAAAAGGATTTTATTAAAAAACCTTTTTCCACTCATCTTCTTTGAAACCCACTAAGGCGATGCCATTACCAAGCACAAATGGACGTTTTACTAGCTTACCATTGTCAGACAAAAGCTTAATCGCTTCGGCTTCTGTCATAGACGGAAGCTTTTCGCTTAACTTCATCTCCTTGTACATCACCCCTGAAGTGTTGAACAAATTTTTAAGACTGCCACCACGTTCTTTCAGTGCGGCGAGCATGTCTCGCAGTTCTTTTGGCGAAGGTGCTTTGTCGACGATGGGAAGTTTTTCGTAAGAAACTTTCTTCCCATCAAGAAACTTCAAGGCCTTCACACACGTGGAACATTTTGCGTATTCGTAAACTTTAAGCATTAGATTTCACCAACCAGCCGCACATTTTATACAAAATACGTGCACCCACGTTGCCGTCCCATTCGACTTCGTGCGGATCAAGTCCGCCTGTGGATACTTCATTCAAGTCGAAGGCGATGATTTTGCGACCTGAATTATACACTTCACGGAATAAGAAGAACACTTGGTCGACGCTCAAGCCGCCTGGCACGGGCGTTCCTGTGTGAGGACAGAAGGCTGGATCCAAGCCATCGATATCAAAAGAGATGTAAACGTTATGTGGAAGTTCCTTTATGATATCTTGGCAAACCTTTTCCCAAGTTTCACCTTTCAACAAGCGACGCTTTAACTCCAGGTCGTAAAACGTTGTGATATCTTCGCGAGAATTACTGAAGTCGTATTCCTCTTCGCAGAAGTCACGGATGCCCACTTGGACCAATTTTTTTGGTTTTTTTGCATCAGTCATGACGTTGTACATGATCGAAGCGTGGGATTGTTTGAATCCCTGGTAGGCATTGCGTAAATCGGCGTGGGCATCGATATGTAAAACACCGAAGTCCCCTTTAAATTTGTCACTGACAGCACGGATGGCACCCAATGGAGTGGAGTGGTCGCCACCAACAAGGCCCAAAAGTTTACCTTTGTTCAAAACGTCGGAGCATTGGCTGTAAACCCATTGTGACATTTCTTCACATGCGACGTTTACTTGATTGGCCAATTTGTCCATTTTGGCACTGTCATCGCTGAGGTTGGTGCGCATGCCGATAAGTTCCTGAGCAATGGCTTTGAATTTATCGTTTTTAGCTTGAAGCTCTTCAGAAACGTCGCGCATGTGGTAGCCCACTTCGTAAGCTTTGCCCACCTCGATATCAAAGAGATCAATTTGTTCGCTGGCATCACGGATGATTTGAGGCCCGCGTGAAGCTCCCTCGCCGTAAGAGGTTGTAACTTCCCAGGGAACAGGAACCAGAACAACCTTGGATTCCTCCTCTGTCATCGGGATTCCGAAGATTCCAAACTCGGCAGAAATCGTTGTGGTTGGGTCGAACTTAGGTGCAGTTTTTTCTGTCTTTTCAGACATTTTTTTCTCCTTGAAAATGAGCTAGGATTTATAGCATTTAAGCAATGTGTCAATCGAGCAATAACTTGATTATTTTTGGCGCATAACCCATTTTAAGCCCACTTTGGGAACTACTTAAATTCCCAGCGAAATTCTTTGGAGGAAACACAATGAATATGAAGGCTCTTCTGGCACTCGTTTTGAGTTCAGCTTTGACCGCTCCCGCTTTCGCGACAGCACCAAATGCTGCTGCACCTAAAGGCGGAAATTTCGTTATTAATCTTGGCGGCGAGCCACCAACTCTACACCCAATCACGAGCACTGATTTGTACGCTTCTAACGTACAAGCTTATGTTTGCGAAGGTTTGTTGACCCGCGACTCCGATACTTATGAATGGAAGTCTCGTTTGGCTGACAAATGGGAAGTTTCTAAAGACAACAAAGTTTTCACATTCCACCTCCGTAAGAACGCAGTCTTCCACGACGGTAAACCAGTTACTGCGGAAGACGTAAAATTCTCTTTCGATGCTATCTTTAACCCAGCTTACGAAGCGGCTCAATTGCGCCCATACTATGAAGGCATTGCGAAGGTCGAAGTTGTAGATCCATATACGGTTAAATTCTACGCAAAAGACATGTACTTCAAAAACTTTGAGTCTGCTGCGGGTTTGACGATCATTCCTAAGCACATCTACGGTGATGTCGCTAAGTCGAAAAAAATGAACCGTGAGCTAGTCTGCTCTGGTCCATACAAGTTGGCTAAATTTGATCGTGGTCAAATGATCCAACTTAAAAAATTCGATAAATGGTATGGTAACGACGATGTTGCATACAAAGGTATGTATAACTTTGACACCATCACAATCCGCTTCTTCAAAGAAGAAAACGTGACTTTGGAAAGAGCGAAAAAAGGCGAGTTGGATTACATCGACCTTCGTATCGAATCTTTCATGAAGAAAACTGAAGGCGCTCCTTGGGGTAAAACAATCATCAAGCACAAAGTTGCTAATGATTCTCCAAAATCATACGGTTTCATCGGTTGGAATCTTCGTAAAGACTTGTTCCAAGATAAAAATGTTCGTATCGCATTGGCTCACTTGTTGAACCGTGAAGAGATGAACAAAAAATTCCGTTATGGCATGTCTGATCTTGCGAACGGTGCTGTTTACATCAAGTCTGAATACAACCCAGGCAACAAAGCGATTGAGTTCAATCCTAAAAAAGCGCAAGAGCTTTTGGCTAAAGCTGGTTGGGCAGATTCTGATAAAAACGGTATTCTTGATAAAACCATCAACGGTAAAAAAGTTGAATTCAAATTCTCTCTTCTATATGCAAACAAAGACGTAGAGAAATATTGGACTATGTATCGTGAAGACTTGAAAAAAGCCGGCATCGATATGGAGTTGAAATATCTTGAGTGGAATTCATTCTTGAAATTGGTTGATGATGCTAACTTCGACGCTGTGACTATGGCATGGGGCGGTGGCTCTGTTGATCCAGATCCTAAACAAATCTGGCACTCTTCTGGTGCAGTTCCGGGTGGTTCTAACTTCATCGGTTACAAAAGCCCAGAAGTTGACAAGTTGATCGACGAAGCTCGTATTGAACCAAGTAAAGCAAAACGTGTTGCTTTGTTGAAAAAAGTTTACGCGAAAATTGCTGATGACGCTCCTTACGCGTTCCTTTTCAACGATAAGTATGAATTTTATGCAAATTCATCACGTATTGGCATGCCTGCAGAGACATTCAAATACGAAATTGGTAAAGACTACTGGTGGGTTAAACCTTAATATTTGATACTGCGGGAGTTGGGCCTTGTTCGTTTACCTGATCCGTCGACTTATGCTGATGATTCCGACATTTTTCGGAATCACTCTTGTAACTTTCATTCTCATCAATTTGGCTCCCGGGAGCCCGATTGAGCAAAAGCTACAGGCCATCCGTTTCGGAGCGGCCGGTGGCGGAGCAGGGGCTTCTAGCGTTAACAGCCGTGGTGATACGTCTGTTAACGAAGAAGTTATTGAAGCGCTTAAAAAACAATATGGTTTTGATAAGCCGATTCATGTTCGCTACTTCATTTGGTTGAAGAATCTTTCTCATTTAGATTTCGGTGACAGCTTTACATATCAAGAGCCTGTTATTGATGTTATCGCGAGTAAACTTCCGGTGTCCCTGACATTTGGATTCTTCTCACTTATTCTTACGTACATAGTTTGTATTCCGCTGGGTATTCGTAAGGCAATCAAGGCTGGCACTGGCTTTGATGCATTCACGACAGTGCTTCTCAATTTAACCTACGCGATTCCACCTCTCATCTTGGGTATCTTTTTGATTGTGGTATTTGCAGGTAAGTTGAACATGTTCCCGTTGGGTGGTTTGCAGGCGGACGACTACGATTCATTTACAACTTGGGGTAAAATTGTCGACCGCGCTCATCACTTCGTATTGCCTTTGATTTGTTACATGATCGGTGGTTTTACAGAGCTTTCTATTTTGATGAGAAACTCTATGCTTGATGTCATTAAGTCTGACTTCGTCAGAACAGCACGCGCGAAAGGTCTTTCAGAGCGTGTGGTAATCTTTAAGCATGCTCTTAGAAATGCATTGATTCCAATTGCTACCGGTTTGGGTGGGTTCTTGAGCGTGTTTCTTGCGGGTTCCATCATTATTGAACAGATGTTCAATTTGGATGGTATCGGTTTACTTGGTTATCAATCTGTGTTGGCTCGTGACTATAACGTGATCATGGGTCTCGCATTTATTTCATCAGTGCTATTGATGGTCGGCCGTATCTTGAGCGACATCATTTACGTGATCATTGACCCAAGGATTGACTTCAAATGATGGATCCAATTCAGAAATATCTTATTAAGAACGAACTTACACTTAAACGTTACCGTCGTTTCAAACGCGATAAGGTAGCAGTGGTATCTATTTGGATTTTGTTGGCGATGTTCTTTTTCAGCTTCACAGCTGAGTTATGGGCTAACAACAGGCCTCATATTGTTCACTACAATGGCCAAACGTATTTCCCATTGTTTAAGGAGTATCATCCGACGGCATTTGGTCGTACGGATATCTTTGTGATGGACTATCGCTCTCTTGAACTTAAAGAGGGTGACTGGGCTATCTGGCCGATTATTCAATGGGATCCATACGAAAGTAATAAATCCGTTGATACATATCCGTCTCCTCCTACGAAAGTGAACTGGTTAGGAACGGATGAGTCGGGCCGTGACGTGATGACTCGTCTTCTCTATGGTTTCCGTTATACGATGATCTTCGCTTTCGGTGCCTGGTTTGCGACATATGCTATTGGTATCACTATTGGTTCTTTGATGGGTTATATGGGCGGTAAGGTCGATCTTATTGGCCAACGTGTGGTAGAGATCGTGGAAAGCACTCCATATCTTTTCATCTTGATCACAATTATTGCGATATTTACGCCAAGTTTGATGTTGCTAGCTGGTTTCACCGCGTTGTTTGGTTGGACGGGTATTTCTGCCTATATGCGTGCGCAATTCCTTTCTTTAAGAAAGCGTGAGTATGTAGAGGCTGCAAAAGCTGTAGGTGCCGATCACAAACGTATTATTGCTAAACACATCCTGCCTAATGCGTTAACTCCAATCATCACATTGGCGCCGTTCGCGATTTCTTCGAACGTGTATGTTCTTTCCACTTTGGACTACTTGGGTCTTGGTCTTCGTCCACCAACTCCATCTTGGGGTGAGTTGATGGCACAAGCTCAGAAGTGGTTTACGATTGCTGAGTGGTTGGTGTGGGGGCCATTGGTTGCGATTGTTGTGACATTGATCCTTCTAAATAACATCGGTAATGCAGTTCGTGACGCATTCGATGCGAAAATGTAAGTAGAATTAATATTGAGATAAAAAAGGGCGAAGGAAACTTCGCCCTTTTTTTATTTATACTCAGGGCTACTTGCGTAGCCGGTTAATGGCTTGTTTTTTTTAGATTCCCGATACTATCCGTGCCAGAGTTGGTCTGTTGGGCTGAAGCGGTGGTGCTATCGGAGGCCGGGATGTCTTTTTTGATTCGAATGTTATTGGTGATGTCCTTAACTCCAAAACATCTTTCAGTAACGTCTTCACTAAGGTATTTCATTCTTCGCTCCGGAACAGTTCCTGATAGAGTGACATCGCCGTCTTTAACATCGACTTCTATATCCTGTGCATCAATATCAAAATGACGAGTCAGCATTTCGCAAATATCGTCTTTAATGCGTTCGTCTGGGCGTTTATAATTCTTCGGGCCTTGGCCCATATATGATTGGCGAGAAGCCGTGACATAGTCAGTGGGTGTAGAACGGTTATAATCGCGCGAATAGCTGGTTGAATAATCGCGTGAAGAATTTCTGGACGTGTGCCCAATTCCCCAGCGTTCCGATTCGTAGGTATTCCCTCGCAGGCTTTGATCGGCATTAGTGTCCCGATCTCGGAGGCGCCGCTCCTCGCTGGGAGGCTCGCTGCGGTAGCCAGATCTTTCATCCATCATATCTCGTTCATACCAATCACGGCGTTCGTCGATATGGGGGCCTGAATATGGGCGATATTGATTTCTATTAGGCATTGTAGTCTCCGGGGATTTTATTTTGTTGTTGTATGACCAGAATAGAATCAGCCAAAAAAACGGGAGAGCGTATTAAAGACTTGGCAATGTTTTATAAAACAAAACTTAAACAGGTGCCGAGGGGGATTGTTGTGTGCCCACAATAGAATTGCGACGGAAAAAATAAAAAAGGCGCCTTGTGGGGCGCCTTTTTTTGGGGGGGAAGACTTATTCTGCCTCTTCGAGGTATGTGTAACCAGAAAGACCTTCTTCGTAGTGCTTGATAAGAAGTTTCGCTTCTTGCTTCGTAATGGAACCCTTTTGAATTGATTCCTCAGTCGCTTGGCGAACGTTATCAACCATTTCGGAGCGACCATACTGTACATAAGAAAGAACCTCTGTGACGGTATCGCCTGGAACGTAGTGGTCAATTGTGTAGCCAACACCATTCAAAGAAATATGAACTGCGTCGGTATCGCCAAATAAGTTGTGCAAGTCGCCCAGGATCTCTTGGTAAGCGCCCGTCAGAAACACACCCAAATAGTATTGTTGACCGTCTGTGAATTTATGTAAGCGGACTGTGTCTTTAGGTTCACCAGACTCAGTGTCGATGAATTTTTCGATCACACCGTCAGAGTCACAAGTCAAATCCGCCAAAGTCGCTTCACGAGTCGGCTCTTCGCCTAAACGGTGAATTGGTAATACCGGGAACAATTGTCCAACGGCCCAAGAGTCTGGAAGTGATTGAAACAAAGAGAAGTTCGAGTAGTAAGTATCGCACAACTCTTTAGACAAATTTGCAACGATGTCTTCAGTGTCTGGAACTGTCTTCGCAAGGCTGACCATTTTGGTTGCGATTGTGAAGTACATGGACTCACACCATGCGCGTTGCTCAAGAGACAATACACCGTATGTGAAAAGCTGCAAAGTTTCGTTCTTAGATTGCTCAAGGTCATTGAAGCATTCGTTGATATTGTCTTTGTTTACCTTTTCAAAAATGTACTGCATGTCTTGCATGATCGAAGGATCTGTTTTTGTTGCAGGACGTGGAGGTTCGTTGCGGTGAAGGTCGTTCATACCCAAAACGTTGAATACTAAAACCGAGTGATGAGCTACTAAGAAGCGACCAGACTCAGTCACGATATTTGGATGAGCAATGCCTTTTTCATCACACAGAGTTTGAACTGTGGAAATGATATCATTCGCGTATTCTTGTTCAGAGTAGTTTACAGAACTGTCAGAGTGACCAGAGCCATCGTAGTCGATACCTAGACCACCACCGACGTCCAGGTATTTAAGACCAGCACCCATTTTAACAAGTTCAGTGTAGAAGCGTGCGCCTTCTTTGAGGGAAGACTTGATAGATTGGATCGCTGGAACTTGAGAGCCGATGTGGTAGTGCATCAGTTCCAAGCAATCAAGCATGCCTTCAGTTTTCAAGTATTCAACGCCATCTACGATTTCAGATGCCGTCAAACCGAACTTAGAGCGTGCTCCAGAAGAATCAACCCATTTACCCGCACCTTGAGTGTTCAATTTTGCGCGGAAACCGATTTTTGGACGAGTGTTGAATTTCTTCGCCACGTCCACGATCATTTTCAATTCCTCTTTACGATCTACAACGATGATCGTATTACGACCTAGCTTTTGAGAAAGGATTGCTGTTTCAATGTACTCAGCATCTTTGAAGCCGTTGCAGATGATCAGTGCATTTTCCGTACTCATCAACGCAAGAACCACAAGAAGTTCTGGTTTGGAGCCGCACTCAAGACCCATGTTGAAGTCTTTACCGTATTTTACCAACTCTTGAACCAAGTGACGTTGTTGATTCACTTTGATTGGATAGACGCCGTTGTAGTTACCTTTGTAACCGTGATCAGCGAATGCTTTTTTGAAGCAGCCGTTCAACAATTCAACGCGTGATTTGATGATATCAGGGAAGCGGATCATGATTGGAACGCGGATGCCGCGGTCCAAAAGATCTTGAGTCAATTCATGCAAGTCCACAGAAGGACCATTTGCACCCATGGGAGTAACAGACACCGTGCCTGTTGAATTAATTCTGAAATAACCGTTGCCCCAGTTGTTGATACCGTAAAGCTCCGCGCTTTTTTCAGGACTCCAATTTGACATCTTCGTAGGCCCTCATCTGTTCTGTACTCCGGCCAGGCCGGAGTACTTCGCTTGGGCCCCTCGAAGAGAAAGCCTAAGCTTTGATTATTAAGTTCAAAATCTTACCCGCTTTATAGATCACTTTATCAGGATCTTTGCCAGCGAGTAGTGCAGAAACACCGGACACGGCTTTCGCCGCGGAAACAGCTTCTTGTTCAGAAGCGGTTACGCCAAGTTCGATCGTGCCACGCATTTTGCCGTTAACTTGCACGCCGATCGTCACAGTGTCGTCAGCGCAAAGGGTACTATCATAATTTGGCCACGGAGCCAAAGAGCAAAGTCCTTCTCCGCCCAATTTTTCCCACAATTCTTCCGCCAAGTGCGGAGCGAAAGGAGCCAAGATCTGAACTAAAGGTTTTAGGACCAGTTCCGAGCGGCACTCGGCCTTGTAGAGGTCATTGACCAAGATCATCATCGCAGCGATGGCCGTATTGAAGCTCATGCTTTCGATGTCTTCTGTGACCTTTTTGATGGTTTTATGAAGTAATTTCTCAATTGCTGGCGGCAAGGCGTCCTTCGTCGCTACATAAGCGCCGTCGTCAGATACAACCAAGCGGCCTATGCGATCCAAGAAGCGTTTGACGCCGTCGATACCTGTTGGTGACCATGGCTTGTCAGCGTTCAGTGGCCCCATGAAGCTGATAAACGTGCGGATAGAGTCGGCACCGTGGGTCTTAGCGATTTCTTCTGGAGAAATCACATTGCCACGGGACTTCGACATCTTTTGCCCATCTGGGCCCAAGATCATTCCTTGGTGAGCCAGCTTTTGGAATGGTTCATCGTGGGTTACAAGGCCGCAGTCAAAAAGAACCTTCATCCAGAATCGAGAATAAAGCAAATGACCTACCGTATGTTCAGGTCCGCCGACGTAAAGGTCCACTGGCAGCCAGTATTTTTCAGCCTTCGGATCAAACGGTGCTTGGTCGTTGCTAGGATCAATGTAACGCAAGAAATACCAAGATGACCCAGCGGCACCAGGCATTGTGTCAGTCTCGCGACGGCCCACTTCGCCTTCACCAGTCCCAGGCTTGCCTTGATATGTCACCCATTCATGAATTTTGGCTAGGGGCGCGTCACCCGTTTCAGACGGTTCGTAGTCCGCCACTTCTGGCAACATCACTGGAAGTTCATTGTATGGAACGCCCATTTGACCTGCTTTAGGGAAATTCACAATAGGGAATGGTTCCCCCCAGTAACGCTGACGGCTGAACAACCAGTCACGAAGCTTGTATTGAACTTCGCGAACACCGATCTTTTTTGCCTCAAGATGCTGAAGCATTTTTTGAATCGCAGCGGTTTTTGTTAAACCGTTTAAGAAATCGGAATTAACCAAGGTGCCTTCACCTTCAAACGGCAAAGTATCTCCACCCTCAAGAACACGTTTAACTGGAAGATTGAATTTTGTCGCAAACTCAAAATCACGAGCATCGTGACCTGGGACGGCCATGATAGCACCAGTTCCATAGTCAGTCAGAACATAGTCCGCGATCCAGATTTCGATTTTTTCACCAGAGATCGGATTGATCGCATGGGCGCCAGTAAAGACACCAGTTTTTTCTGTCGTGGCTTTTCTTTCGACTTCGGATTTACGAGAAGTCACCATAACATAATCTTCGACCGCCGCATGCTGTGGTTGCGAGGTGATTTTTTTAACAAGCGGATGTTCTGGAGCCATTACCATGAACGTCACACCAAACAAAGTATCCGGACGAGTCGTGAAAACCTCAAAGGACTCTTCACTGTCAGCGATCTTGAAGGTGACGCGAGCGCCTTCAGATTTGCCAATCCAGTTGCGTTGCGCTTCTTTTGTACGCTCAGGCCAGTCGACTTTATCCAGATCGTTCAAAAGGCGTTCTGCATAGTCTGTGATTTTAAGCATCCACTGTTTCATCGGAACGCGAATTACCGGGTGGCCACCGCGCTCAGATTTGCCATCGACAACTTCATCGTTGGCTAAAACGGTTTTCAGCTCTGGGCACCAGTTGACAGGGACTTCTTTTTGGTAGGCCAATCCACGCTCATAGAGTTTCAAGAAAATAAATTGAGTCCATTTGTAGTACTTAGGCTCAGCCGTGGAGATTTCACGGGACCAGTCAAAGCTAAATCCAAATGACTGTAAAGTTTTGCGAAAGCTTGCGATGGCTTTTTCAGTCGTGATTGCAGGGTGAATACCAGTTTGAATGGCATACTGTTCAGCTGGCAAACCGAACGCGTCGTAACCCATTGGGTGAAGAACGTTAAAACCTTTCGCACGTTTGTAGCGCGAAACGATATCACCCGGAGTGTAAGAAGCCATGTGCCCAATATGTAAACCCGATCCCGAAGGGTAAGGAAACATATCCAGAGCATAATACTTCGGCTTTGATGATTGCGTTTCAGCTTGAAACGCTTTCGAATCAGCCCATTTTTTCTGCCACTTCTTTTCGTAATCACTAAAATTCAAACTCATAAAAAATCCCCAAACGTCGGAAGAAAATGAACCTAATCTAAATATCGAATATCCCAAACCAATTCAACGATTAACGCCCATGTTCTCGACCTAAATAACGAAAAACAAAGCCACCCAAACACCCCAAAAAGATCTCAAACGCATTGACCTATTTGCTCGTCAACGGAGTCCTATTTTTACTTAGATCCCCACCAACGCAATTTGAGCTAGATCACGGAGCTTGGGAGGGGGCTGGATGGTGAATTTTACGAGTTCCACCGCGAGCCACAGGCCCAGGACCAAAGCCAGAAGCCAAAACCAGCGAGGGCTGAATCAACCGGACCCTGATCCAGTCGAAAAACAAGCCATAAGAATGGATTTAAAAACTAAACAAAATGGACAACTTAACCGAGAAGTAGGTCAACGTTATTATGGTGTGTAGATGAGTTTTGAAACTGGAACGAAACATCCTAAAAGTCGCCGAATTCTTGTAATTGATGACGACAAAGACAGCCTAGAGATAATGCTGGAGCCGCTCCGTTGGGAAGGCTATGATGCCCGTGGAGTGACGACAGAATCAGAGGCTCATAAGTTAATTGAGACTTGGACTCCTCATGTTGTGATTCTGGATTGGATGGCTCCATCTATGGCGGGCCTCAGAGTTTTAAGAACTATTCGCGAACGTTTGTCTCACGTATCCTGTGTTTTCGTTTCAGAGAACTCCAGCACCGAAGCCATTATCGAGGCTTTGGATTCAGGGGCGGATGATTATATCGTAAAGCCTTTTGTGCCTCTTGAGCTTTTGGCACGCATTCGTTCTCAGTTGCGGATTCGTGATCTTCATGAGCAATTACTTTTTGCCAATGAAAAACTTAAAGAGCTTGTTGATACAGATGATTTAACTGGTTTGTACAATATGCGTTCATTGTACCAGCGTTTAGACTTCGAGATGGAGCGTGCAAAGCGTTTTAATCGCGATGTCTGTGTGGTTATGATGGATATGGACTATTTTAAAACCGTGAACGATGGTCATGATCATCTTTTTGGAAGTTATGTGCTTTCTGAGGTTGGTAAAATCATTCGAGCTTCCACCAGAAATATCGACATCCCGGCTCGTTACGGGGGTGATGAGTTCTTGGTTGTGTTGACAGAAACGAATCATGAGGGGGCGATGCATTTCTGTGAACGTCTCCGAGAGAACATTGCAAAGACGACTTTCCGCAATGGTGAAGATTCTATTAAGCTGACAGCCTCTGTGGGATTTGCCATTACAGTTCCTGGCGAGAGTATTTCCGCCAAAGAGTTGGTTCGTCGTGCAGACCATGCGCTATACGATGCCAAGCGCGGTGGTCGCAACCAGGTGTGTTATTGTAAACTGGAACCCACGAAGGTTATCGAGATCAAGCCACCCTCGCAAAATCGCAAAAAGGCTGCAGGTTAATAATTCATTGACTGTTTTAAAGGGATTGATGAAAACCCTTCTATGGCTACAAACACCCTGAATTCTTCAGACATAACACGTAATCGCGCTGCTTGGATTTCCGCAATCGCCAGTATTTTGATATTTGGAATCAAAGTCTTTGCCTATCGTTTGACCGGATCCGCAGCTATTTTGTCCGATGCTCTCGAAAGCATTGTGAATGTGATTGCATCCATTGTGGCTCTCTTTGTCATTCGATTTGCAGCACAACCAGCTGATGAAAACCATCCTTATGGGCATGGTAAGGCAGAGTATTTTTCCGCAGCATTTGAAGGCGGTTTGATTTTCTTTGCGGCGTTATTGATCATTTTTGAAGCGGTCAAAGCACTTTTGAGTCAGGCTCCTCCGCATCGTCTGGAAATCGGTTTAGTCATCGTGGGAGTGGGCGCATTCCTTAACTTGCTTTTGGGCTTATATCTAAAAAAAGTCGGCCGCGATCATCATTCTGAGGCTTTGCAGGCCAGCGGTGCTCACGTTTTGTCAGATGTGCTGACAACGGTGGGAGTGATGGTTGGTTTGGGGTTGGTTCTTGCTACAGGAATTACTTGGTTGGACCCCTTGATTGCTACCTTTGTGGGATTGCATTTGGCTTGGTCAGGATGGGTTATCGTTCGGGAATCGTTCGGTGGCTTACTTGATGAAGCCAGCGAAGAATCAGTTAAAGATCTTGGTGTATCTCTTGAGAAAAATCGTACCGCTGGGATTATCGATATTCATAATTTACGTATTATTCGTTCTGGACGATTCCATCATGTGGATGCCCACGTTGTAGTTCCCGAATACTGGGATGTGGCCCATGTTCATAGTGAAACTCATGATTTTGAGCAAAAAGTCGTTTCTGATTATCTCTTCGATGGGGAGATTGCTTTTCATATCGACCCTTGTAAAAAATCCTACTGTAGCCACTGTGACATGCCTGATTGCCCGATTCGTTTGCAGCCATTTGTGGGTCGCGAACCCTTTACGGTGAAAAGCTTGACCGGAGCCAAGGAAACAGACTAATCAGAGGGGCATGACAGACGCTCCAATTTCTACTCGCAGACGCATTAATATCACTACGGATTTGCCACACCAGACTGATTACAC
>JBLMWG010000210.1:0-6151 GCA_050257115.1 Bacillota bacterium | reverse complement strand
CAAAAATCTTGGAAGCTGGCGAGAAAAATAAAGTTCAAGGTTCTCGCTTACAAGGTAAGTTGAAAGACGCTTTGGAAGATCTAGAACGCGAAATGATTCGCGAAGGTCTTCGCCGCACAGGTTGGAACAAATCCAAACTTGCCAAAGAGTTGGGTATCAGCCGTGCCGGTTTGATTATGAAGGTAGAAAAATACGGCCTAGATAAACGTAAAATCGCTCGCTAATCAGCAGAGCGATTTACGGCGCTAGCCCTAAAATTATTACCTTACTGAACTAAAATTAGAGGGCTTTGAAGGGATACCTCAAAGCCCTTTTTCTATACAAACACATCCATTAACTATTTGTTTTTACTCGTATATCCTACAACTGTCTCATCTTGGTACTATTCTTGTATATTAGGTCCTCTGTAAGGGGTACCTGGAATATGCACAGTTCTACATTAGATACATCGTTTGTAAATCGCTTAAGACATCTACTTGCAAGCCGCTATGGGAAGAATCTACAGATTCGCCAACTTATGGATATATCTGAGGTCAAATCCGACGCCGACACCTACCTCCGTGGTCGTGACTTTCATGTTCCCATTAAAGTAAATGGATCACTCTTAGGCACAGCGGTCGTCCCTCAAGCTGACGACCTGAACGATGAGAAAAAACAAGGTGTGACCCAACTGATTCGCATGGTTTTAGAGCCAGCGATGTACAAGTGGTATCTTGATCAAAAAGAATCCAACCTTGCTGAAATCAGCAAAGCCAATTTTGAAACCGAAAATCTGCATGTTTTTGGAGATGAGAGCTTGCCTACCATTGATGAGCTTTTGGAAGACACTCGAAGTGATCTGGCCAAAGGTCTAAGTACAGAATTGATTTCAAACTTGATTCACCTGGAAGGCCACTCTGAGATAATCAACAAAAAGGTCGCTTTGCAATTACATGAAATGACCGGTCGTTGGGCTTTTGTTCCGTTTAATGACATCAAAGGACAACTTCATTCCTCCTATGACATCGCCAAAATGGGAGCCATGACCATTTTCATCGAAAATGTGGAGCTACTCAATGGCCCCGAGCAGGAACTCCTTACAGAATATCTGTCGGAAGTGCATTCATCCGACGAACCTATTATTATTACCAGCTCAAAGCTTTTCGTCGACTCTTTAAATCAGGTTGCAACCTTAAATAAGAATCTGATCGACGAGCTCGCCGTGAATTGCTTTGAAGTCGACCGCGCTCCGCTCACAACAGCAGGATTGCGTGAGGTTTTGGAGTTGTTTTTTATTAAAGACAATCCCCTGGATGCCTAAAACATCTAAATATATCTGACTGCCGAACCATTAAGATATAACGAACCTCTGGGACTTTAATCCTTGAAAATGCCGTGAGTGTCTGTGAGAATTTTTCTCATGGTCACTCATGATGAATCACTTACTCCATTTTTAAGCCGCGCCCTACAATCAAACTCCTACAAGGTATTTTCTTTGGCGGGAGATGCCTCCAATCGCCGCTACTACCGCGTGGTACTTGACAATCAATCTTGGGTTTTGATGCGGTGGGAGCCTTTTGATCCGAATAACTATCCTTTTCTTTCCGTACTGAATCATTTTGCCAAAAATGGTATTCACGTTCCCAAAGTCATTTCCATGGCAGCAGAAGAAGGTTTGGTTCTTTTGGAAGATCTTGGCGACTTAATGCTAGAAAGAAAGTTCTGGGAAAGCCAAAGCCATGAGTCTTCCATGGAATGGTACAAACTTACGGTTGATGAGTTAATTAAAATTCACTACACCGCCACCAACAATAAGTCTGATTGTTCTGCATTCAAGATCAAATTCGATACAGAAAAATTTCTGTGGGAAATGAACTACGGAAAAGACAATTTACTTGCAGGAATCTTGAAATTCCAATTTAGCGAAAAAACAAATCAAGAAATATCCGACATCTTCCTAGATATTTGTTCTAAGCTGGATGCAGAACCTAAACGAATTGCCCATCGCGATTACCACTCCCGCAATGTCATGATCAAACTCGACAAAGTTCATGTTATCGATTTTCAAGATGCACGTTTGGGTCCGATCCAGTATGACCTCGTCAGCTTAATGCGCGACTCCTACGTTGATATGAGTGATGAGATGGCGAACACTTTGATCAACTATTACCTTGATCACGCAAAAGCCTTTTTGCCAAAAGACTTTTCTCGAGAACATTTCGATCGCATGTATGAATTGCAGTCTATTCAACGGTGCTTCAAAGCTTGCGGTAGCTTTGCAAGCTTCTTCCATCAACGTGAAGACCGCCGTTATTTAAAATACCTTTCGGGAACTCTTCGTCGCGTAATCAAAGCGGTCAACGAATTCCCAGAGTACAAAGTCTTCGGAGATATTCTAATTGATTCTGGCGCTCTGGAAAGAAAGTATGAATCGCTATGAATGTCATGCTTCTTGCTGCTGGTGAGGGGACCCGCTTACGTCCCTTCACCAATCAATTGCCAAAACCCGCGATTCCATTTTTGAATATTCCTTTGGCCGCTCATGCTCTAGGCTTTTTGCACGACCTTTCGATCCGAAATCTAGTGGTGAATACTTACCACCTTCCAAATAAAATTCATGATCTTTTTAACAGACTCCCCCACGGAGCTGAGCACTTGATTTTTTCTGATGAAGTAGGGGAAATTCTGGGCGGTGGTGGGGGCCTAATGAAGGCCAAGAAGCATTTTATCGGAGGAGGCGACTTCCTTTTGATGAATGCAGATGAAATCATCCTTCCTCAGGATTCCGCTATTCTTGAAAAGGCAATCGCCCACCACAAATCGACGAATGCTATTGCGACTCTTTTGGTAATGAAACACCACGGGGTTGGGACTCAATTTGGAGGGGTCTGGACTGACCAGAAAAATTCTATCGTTGGTTTCGGCAAAACAAGTGTTCCGGGAAGCTCCCGAGCTTGGCATTTTGTCGGAGTTCAGATTTTATCAGAGAAGATTTTTAACTACCTACCAGAGCAAGGCGTCTCCAATATTTTGATGGACGGTATTATGAAGGCACTTGCTGACGGAAAAATTGCCCAAGCTTTTCCATTTGAATGCAGTTGGTTTGAAACGGGCAACCCCAACGATTTTTTAGAAGCCACCCAGCATTGTCTGGAAATTTTATCTGGCAAAGATTCTCCTGAAAGATCTGCTCTACAAAGAACGCTGAATCAGTTTTCAAGTACACAACTGATTCAACAGAACTTACCAGGTGCGATTTTGTATTTTTCAAAGGACGCGCAGATAAGCACAAACTCGACATACCAAGGGGTTGTTTGCGTAGGGGCTGGAAGCACAATCAAAGACAATTGTGATTTGAAAAATGTGATTATTGGTCCGGGTGTTCAAGTGACGGCCGGGACCAAGGCCGCCAACACGATGTTACTTTAGATTACTTTTTAGGAAGAAGGTCATTTGCACCAAAGAATGAATCTTGGCTTTCTTTGACCTTATATCGACGGGTCATCATCAAGAAGATACTGTCTGCGGCAACACCAATAGGTTCCCCGTTGTAATTTTTAGACATGCCTGCCGCAAGGCTCGATGGATCACGAGTAGTTAAATTTCCCGTCCCAAGGCCGCGAGTTCCAACTCCAGCTACAGGCATCCCACCTTCTCCAGAATCACCAGAGCCAATGCCGCCACTACCACTGCTACCTTCTTCAAAACCGTTCGCAGCAGTTTGTGCTCCGATTTTTAGCTTCTCCATGGCCTTCTTCTCAATTTTTGCATATGTTTCCATAGCGGCATCAATAGCTGCCTTTGGAATTCCTGCCGCCTGCATTGCCGCAGGACTTGTCATGTCGCTAACATTATAGGTCTTACCATCGGGGCTCGTCACTTTTGTCCCGGTGGAATTTATATACCCATTCCCTTGCATGGTTCGTAAACTTGATTGCGCTTTCTGTAGATATTGATTTCCGACAGCTGCTGTTCTCGCAGCATTCGCCGAATCATAGTTTCCGGTATCATAGGCATTTGTTAGATCGGCTGTATAGCCGGATGCTCCAGCCACATTGCCGTGCTCATTTCCTTGCTGCAGCGATTGAAGGGCCATCACCGTAAAGAGCGCTGCCGTCGCACAAGGGGTTGGATTATGAGGCCCACATGCCGACCAATTTATTGCCGCCACTCCAAATTCCGTTGCACTTGCTATATAGGATAATGCTTGGCCTGTCTTATTCGAACTAGATGAATTACTTGCAGATTGATTCACTGATGGTTGGCTACTAGTTGTAGAATTGCTTTCTACGCCTGTACTAGAAGCTAAAGCTCCCAAAGGACTGATAGTCAGGGTTACGCTACAAATAATTTTTGAAATCATCTTTGTCTTCTTCATATTAAATTCTCCTAATTACTTAATAGAGTGCTTTTGTTATCGCGATATCGATCTTTAACTTTTTCCCAGTTTGACTTTCCACCTTGCCCGGTAACCTCTTTGCTCCAAGCTTGTTGTCCTGACATTTTATTTGGATCTTTGTCGCCACCTGGTAAATAGGATCGATAGCCTTTGCCGCTGTCATCGCTACCATGCGCACCCCACGATCCACCGCCGCCACCACCGCCGGCCCCAGAGAGAATATTTGTATTCAAACCTTTTTGACCGCTTCTATCATCTGCAGGATCACGACCACTTCCCGAGCCGCCACCACTACCACCTAAGCCAGCTGAACCACCACCTGCCGCCGGAGGAACACCTCCAGCCTTAGCTGTGTCTTTGCCAGCACCGGCATCAATGCCCGGTGTTCCAGTTGCAAGGTCACTATTCGTTAACCCTGTGCCCTTACCTACTGTCTTATCATTCGAAGAACTCACACTACCGATACCATCTGCACTCATCGTAGCTTTGACTGCTGTCGAGCCACATCCTTCAAGCATTGGATTTTTATAACAGATACATTCTGGCAATTGAGCATTGGCAGCATTCGCACACTTTTGATCTAACGTTTGAGCGGCTGCTGAAGTCGCAGCGTCACAGGCTTTACCTTGATTCAAGGAGTTCGCAACGGACGTGATTCCGGCAACTGCAGAAAGCGCCAATTGCGCATATTTAGCCGTGCAAAGCTGCGCCTTCCCGGCCACCGAGGAATTATTAGCTTTTTCCAACTCTTGGGTTACGCCTTGCAGTGCTGATTGTTGAAGATTCCGATAAGCTATTTTGTCAGCTTCACACGTTACGTTCTGCTCTTTACAAGAAACCACAGACTTCAAGCCCGCCTGAACCATCTCGACGCCTTTACGCGCTTCCACACACGAATATCCGCAGCCTGCCTTTGTCGTACCACAAGCCGCTGTATAGGCCGTCATACCGGCCTTTGCGAGCTCCATGGCTTTAGCAAAGGTACTACAGCTGTCGTTAACAGAAGAACCACCCACCGCAGACATCATCGTGTTGAGTCCCGTGACAATATCAGTAATGTTGGGACTAAGAGTTTCTAGACACCATTTTGCAGCTGTATTTTGTCTGGAAACACAATCAGCTTGATGCGCATAATACTGCTGCCCGCCCTTTTTAATTTGAGGCATTCCAGGGTCATTAATATTTGCAAAACTCTGCATGCTTTTGATGTCAGCAATAATCTTTTGCTTTACATCTTCTAAGCCGGGGGAACTTGCTTCTTTTGCTTCAGCAGCTTTTTTTACGGGATCAACGAAACCAAATTTCTCAGCTATGGCATTTCCTACTGAGCTGATTTTGTTTCCAACATTACTTATTATTGAGCTACCTCCAGCATCAGCATTGCTATCGCTTGAAGTCTCGCCTTCAGCAAAAGAAATGGATGCCGAAAATATTCCCGCTATGAGTATAACACCACAGCGACATATCGACTTTTTCATAAGCTTTCCCCTACCAAGGGCTTTTCGGCCAAAAGTCGATGAATCTTGAACTAATCGAGAATCGTCTCAGAATGAGATAGCAAGAATCAATTTAGTGGATCCTAGAAGTCGTCTGGAGGAGGATTCTTAATATTTCCGGCACCGGAGGCTTCACCGCCCAGTTGCAATTGTGATTTCAGATAATCGGAGGAAATCATCTTCACCGAATATCCCGTTGTCCCACCAACTACGCAATTTCCAGAAGTCGCTGGATTTGCTTTGCCAGAATCTGCACCCACAGGAAGGAATTTACATT
>JBLMWG010000209.1:0-9755 GCA_050257115.1 Bacillota bacterium | reverse complement strand
CACCAGTGTTATCGCGAAGTTCAAGGAACTCTTCGATATCAGCATGCCATGTTTCAAGATAAACACAGGCTGCACCTTTACGTTTCCCACCTTGGTTCACTGCAGAGACAGAGGAATCCATAGTTTTCAACCAAGGGATGATGCCGTTTGAGTGGCCATTTGTACCTTTGATCAAAGAACCACGGGAACGGATGCGAGAATATGAAACGCCGATACCGCCAGCGAATTTAGAAAGCAAGGCGATGTCTGTGTATTTTTTGTAGATAGCCTCAAGGTCATCTGTTGGAGAATCCAAAAGATAACAAGAAGACATCTGAGGGCGAGCTGTTCCAGAGTTGAACAATGTTGGAGTAGAGGCCATGTAATCATGAGAAGAAATCAAACGATAGAATTCGATAGCTTCATCAACTGTTTGTGCTAAACCACAAGCAACACGCATAAAGAAATATTGAGGTGTTTCAAACACCTGACGTGAAGTTGGATTTTTCAAAAGGTAGCGATCATAAACAGTTCTCAAACCGAAGTATTCAAAGCGGTCTGTGCGGTACGGTTCAATGGCAGCGCAAAGAGCGGCCTTGTTAGATTCTACGAATTTATATGTAGATTCAGCCAAGATCCCTGCGTTGTAACCGAAAGTCACAGAGTCAGCGAAAGATTGAATTTTTTGAGAGCGAACTTCTTCATCAATATAGATAGAAAGAAGACGAGCCGCCAAACGAGAATACTCAGGCTCTTCACCAATAAGCAAAGATGCTGTTTGGATACAAAGATTATCCAACTCATTTGTTGTCGCGCCGTCATAGAGGCCGCTGATGGCTTTTGTGGCTACACGAAGTGGATCTACTTGAGTCAGGCCTTGGCAGTTTCTTGTAACGCGTTCAACGATTTTAGTGACGTCGACTGGTTCAAGAGTTCCGTCTCTTTTTTTAACTCTCATGATGTGAGCTGTTGTTTCCAACATGGTGCTACCCCCTCTGCCCAGTTCCCTTTGGGCAAAAAAATTCCCACCGAAATTTCACCCCTCGTAAAAAAATCGGCCGTGGTTAAATATAAAATTGTAAGTATTGTTTGAGACTGAGTTGCTAATCCTTAGCTATAGTCTTATGAAGTGACTTTTTAGAGATCACTTCAAACGTCTAGTACCTCCCTGTGCCTTCAGTTTTTCTTCGGGCAACCCCTATATATAGGGGTTTGTATTGGGTGCCTCATCAATAAGGCGGGTATCGATCTCAATTCCAACTTTGTAACCCTTTCATAGAAGTTACAAGAGTTTTTTTTGAAATAACGCCAACTTTTTTGTGACGTTGCTCATCAATTAAGCAGAATAAATGATCTAATTGACTCATCTGTCCTGCGAAAAAAGCATGCAAGACACTGTCATTTTACGAGAGCAAAACTAAAGTCTAGTGTTAAATACGCGATTCCTGGTCAAAGAACCTGTTATTTGTCTGTATTGTTCTTACGAAATCTTAAATTGTCTAAGGAGTAAGCATTGCTTATTTGAAGTTCGCATCCAAATAGAGTTTCTTGTGTGGCCTTAAGTGCGGACTGATTGCTTCCGTGATTTATCAGCGAGCGGAAGAAAGTTAGACGGTCTTAGCTCTGAGTTATTGGCGTGAAAATGGACTTCTTCTGGAGATGTTCCTGCGCCGCAATTTCCTCGGCTGTGGTAGCTTTGAAAAACTGCGACTGATACGAACCCTGGGCGCGCAAGTGATCGATGATAGCTTGATGGGTGCCCATTTTATTTTTCGTCCATGCCGGTGCTACAAGTTCTTCCCAGCGCGAAGAGTAAGCCGCGAGGCGATGTAGTGCAAATCGCGGAGAGAGATGTTGTAGAAACAACTCTACACGACGTGTATAGGTCTCTTGATCAATCGGAGAAAATTCTCCTTTGTGATACATTTCTTCCAGGGGGGTCTGCTTCAGGACATGGAGGTTGTGTAGCTTTACGTTAGTGATGGGAAGAGTGTTGACGATTTCAGCCGTTTTTACAATGCGTTCGTCCGTTTCCCCAGGGCTGCCAAAGATCAAGTGAATGCCTAGATCCACTTTCGTGTTGTCGGCAATCTTATGGATCGCTTCAATGCTGGCTTCGCCGGTATGTCCGCGGCGCATGAACTCAAGCTCGTCATTGAAGAAGCTTTGCACACCCATTTCCACGGCAACAAAAGATTTTTCGTTGTACTCATTCCATAAATCAAAGACGGCTTTAGAAAGACAATCTGGGCGGGTGCCAACGGTAAAGCCTTTCACCCACGGATAAGAAAGAGCCACATCAAAGTTATGGCGAAGCGCTGAAACTTTGGTGAACGTATTCGTATAGGCCTGGAAGTATATCAAAAAGGCTTTGGCTTTATATCGATTGGCAATCTGCTCATGATACTTTTCGATTTGTGCGCGGAGCTCCATTGACAGAGACTCGGCATTGGCTGCGGAACCCCAAACATCGCAAAAGACGCAGGTCTGCATGCCTTTTAGGCCGCGACGATTTGGGCAGTCGTCAACGACTGTGACGGGGATCTTGTAAACCTTCTCGCCAAAGAGTTGACTGTAGTGCTCGCTGATTGTGTGATAGGGAAGTCCTAGCCAGCCTTTTTCCATAGGGCGGTTATGGGTAATATTTTGCGGGAAGTCAATCAAATGAAGTCTTGGGGCGATATCGGCTTTGAAATTGAAATAACCAAAGATAATAGTCCGACCTTGCGTCTGTTGCACTCTGTGGATCCGGAAAAGCCCTATGGGGAGTCTATGCATCATTCTGGTGGTGCCAGTCTTGAAACGACTTATATGTATGGGAACCCCATTGCTCGCGTTCTTAGGAACGTAAAAGGCCCTCATTTTATGGTGGTGGGGCTGGGGCTTGGCTACATTGAAATGAATATTGCGCGAGAGGCTTTGAAACTGGGACGTCCCGTCGGGCTGATAACGAGCTATGAGAGTATTCCTGAGTTGAGGGAGTTCTTTTGGTCCTGGCTTCATGATCGACGCGATAAAATTCATCCAGAAGTTTTAAATGTTTATGATGAAGCCCTTAAGCATGTTCTTATTGGTGAGGTGATTACGCCCACAGAGATCAAGGCGTTTCTCAAGCAGCACTTTAATTCTGTAGATGATATAGAGGGATCTCTTGAACAAGACGTTGTGCTCAAGTCTCGCTACCACGGTTTTCTGTACGATGCATATAGTTCTAAGACAACACCGCATTTGTGGGATGAGGACTTTTTAAAGCGGTTCTTTTTTGAGGGGGCCGCCGAGCAAAGTTTGTTGAGCACCTACGCCTGCAAAGGCTCGATGAAGCGAGCTTTGCGTGGCAATGGATTTGAGGTGATCGATCGTCCAGGCTTATTTGGAAAGCGCAACTCGACTTTGGCGACAAAAAATATTCCTTAGTCTTCGGCGAGTGCTTTTGCGGTGAATTTTGAAGGTTTTAAATTCCGATTTAATTTAATATCAGAAAGTTCAATATCTGTGCCGCGTTTATTTTGCACATTGCGAATTCTGATTTTGGTGGCGCGCCACTTATTCCCGGCTAGTTTTTTGTAATCGATAAAATCAATGATTTTTAAAAGCTTGCCTTGTTTGTCATAGCATTCTGATTTAATCGGTAAAAAATCTGTACTTGAAACAAAGCTCAGGATCTTGGAATAGTTAGAGGATGTGTTGTTCACGTCACTTTCCACTAAAACATATTTTTTGCCTTTGATCTCAAGCTCCTTTTTAACCTTGTTGACAGCACCCTGTTCATGGTTGAAGTCGAAATCTTCCGTACTAAGTTCAGATCCTAAAATACCGCCCTTGCCATTTTCTCCAACCAGGCGTCGGGTTTGTTTGCTAGAGGGAAGGTAGACCCACTTTTCCTCTATGTCCCCTTTGAGAGTCGCCAAAAGAGCCGTGCCTTTAAGGTCTTGTGGTTTTTGCATTCGCGCGACCATGAAGTGTTCTTTTGGGGAAGGACTTAAACGGAGGATTTTCATTTGGCGCTCCTTCCCCGAACCATCAGCTTCGGTGATTTTCATATTCACCGTAAATTCTTCATCACGGGTGCGAATCCGATCGCTCATCTCCTTTGTGATTTTGTCGATAGTCATTTGCGCCCAGGCCTGACGGGGAACTCCAAGGAAAGTAAGACTCATAAGTAAAACCATTATTGTTGCCATAGTCTTCTCCTTCTTCCAGTTTAGAGGAGTCAAGAGCCAAGGACAACTTTTCAACAAAGTCGGAAGAAGAATCAAATCTCCGACAAGTCCTGCGAGCATCGATAGAAGCATGTAAAATCCAAAGATGCGATTCATCGCAAAGTAGGAAGCCATAAACACAGAAAATCCAGCCAGCAAAGTTAAGCTTGATATAAGACAAGGATTTCCTTCAAGCCAAAGGGTTTTCTCGACATTGAGTTCACCATGGAGTCTTCCCTTTGATAGAGTGCGCAGTCGCTCTAAAAAATACACCGTGTTGTTAAACGCCAATCCAAGAGCGATAGAGAATATAATAGCCACACTCGGTTTAATCGGTGTTTGGGAAATGGCAAGAAATCCCAGAAGAGCGGCCGGAGGCACAAGATTCGGTATGCACGCAACCAGAGACCAGCGCAGAGATCTAAAGACGAAGGTTAAGACAAGAACAATGACAACCATAGATTGCCAAAAGCCAAATATCAGTTCTCGCGACAGATCATTATTTAAATGATGAATTGTGGATCCCATGCCGGTGACTTGCACGTTCATCCCAGGAAAAGCAGTCATCGTTTGTTCCCGTAGAACTTGAACTAAGTGATGTAATTCATTTCCCGGTAAATCTTGAGTGCGCACGGAAATGCGGGTCTTGGAAGCATCTGCATTTAAATAGTTCTTGAGCGGACTTTCATTTGAAAGAGAATATAAAAAGAAAATTTCAGCCAAGGATCCACGGCTCGCGGGCATTCGAGAATGGTGAATGTTTGCGGCGGCTACCAGATCTGGCAAACCCACAGCACTGCCAACTCCTGGCGATGAACGAATTCGATTCAATAGGGAATCCAGAGATTTCAAAAGATCTGGATTATTCCAAGCTTCAAGTGGACCTGAGATTTCAATATCAACTGGAATCATACCGCCCAATTCTTTGTCGATGGTTTCAGTCGATAGGCGGACTTGATGGTTGGCGGGGAGATCATCAAAAAGGCGAGCCGTCCAAGCCAGGCTCTGTCCCTTCAGAGCGAGTCCCAGGGAAACTAGGACAATAAGAAAAGTCCAAACTCCTGCCCGACGGAAAAGATAAAGGCCCCAGCGGGCTTTGCTCCAAGCCCATTCGCGGGCACGTGGTCCGGGAAGATACATTAATAAGGGCAGCATAAGAATCTGCGTCACGATCCAGCCGGTCGCGATGGAGATGGCGGCAGTCAATCCATAATCACGGATCAAAGGGACTTTCGTGGTGACTAAACTTGCAAAGCCAATCATCGTAGTGGTGGAGGCAATCAGGTTGGGTTTCCAGATGGCGCGAACTGTTCGCAGAACAAGATCATGATGTTCTACATAAGGATGGTGTTTCTTTTCCTCCGCAAATCGTAGCAGCGTGTGAATGCAGAGGGACACGACGTCGACAGTAGTTAAGATGGGAATGGTCGAAGAAAGAATTGAAAATGGAAACCCCATCATAGCGATAAGGGCTATGACCAAAATGTTCGCACATAAAATGACTATAAAAGAAATAATAAGTGGCGACCAATTGCTAAATATAAGACCTAGTACAAAGAAACATGCGACAAACCCCAGGATGACAAAGTTGCGGATCTCAGATTCCAGTAAAATGCCAACGTCTGATTGAACAGCCGGCGTTCCACCGATTTCAATGTGAGCAAAAGGCAGTCCAGCTTCTGCTGTGACCTCTAGATTTTGTCGGAGCAGAGTCACATCCTTAGTGTTAAGAGCCTGAATATTCACAATGATCGAAGCGGTTTTACCATCTTTAGATATTAATGTCGGAGAGAGGAGGGGGTTTTCTAAGGTTTCGTGTTTCCATTTATCTTCAGGAAGATTTTTAAGAAGGGGACCGACGCTGAGGCCTGACTCGTTATTGATGGCGCCCTGAACAGTAGCCAGACTTAAGGTGCTTTTAACTCCAGGGAAATGTGCCAGAAGGTTTGTTAACTGCGCCAGGGTTTCAATATGTCCTTTGTAAAACCAAGATTTTTCCGTTTCATTGACTTTGGCGGTGATAATAAATGGTTGCGCTTCATTGAGTTGAAATGTTTTACGTACCCTCTCGTCCTCTTTGAGAAGCGCACTTTCTTTTGGAAGAAACTGTTTTAAACTATACTGCGTTTGCAATTTAGGAAGGGCGAATAAACTCAGAAGTGTGAGTGAAAATATTAAAATCAGCGAGGATATGCAGATACTTTTGACGGAAAAGGTGGGTTTCCAGATTTTCATTCAGCGAGTTCCCCTTCTTTTGTCTTTTTTCGAGTCCTTCAAAAAAAGAATCTTTAGAAAAAATCCGTTAAGCCGTAACTTAAGGTATGATGAAACGCGCTGCATATCTAACTACAATAAAAACAACAAAAACTCTATCGGCGACACTGCTCGCATTCTTGATATCACAGAATGCATTTTCTTCTTCAGTCGTAGACTCCGAGTTTGTACTGCAACTTCCACGACAGTTTCAAGAGAAGCTCATTAACGACAAATGGAACTCTCTTTCCACAAAAGAATTTTCTGGAAATTGGAAACTTTCTGACCAAATTATTAAAACTTCCCAGGTGCCCGTCAGTCTTAAGGGTATAACACTGTCGGTGAAGACCCATTTGAAAAAGCCCACAGTGGCGGATTCTCAGGCTTTACTCCAGTTGGTTTCCCAGGACCTTTCGGCGGAAATGACTATAGCTGAGGTTTCCGTTGATACAGTTATCGAAAAGCAAGTCGGTGGAATGATAGGGAAGTTCAGAATTCAGGCGAAGTGTGAAAACGTTCCTTTGGTTTTGCGTTCTGGTGCTGGCGAATTTTCCTTATCACTCGAACCAGCGGTGGGTTCTGTTAAAGTTGGTGGAGAGGTTAAAGATGTCGGCATGTCTTGGGTCCCGGGGGCTTGGATGATAGGCGATTTCACTTGCTCTGGCGTTGAGGGTTTCGATGTGGTTCTTAAAGACGAGATAAAAAAGATCTCAGATGACTCCGCATCCTTTGTGAATCCACAGAAGCAGATCTTAAAAAAATATATAGCCGATTATCTCTCGTCTTATGATTTGGATTTATCTCTTCCGCGCAAGCTTGTCTCCGCTCGAGCTGATATCTCAACCACGATGGTGATTGATCAATATACAGAAGACGCTAAAACCCAGGCCATGAATGCTAAGGGACGACTCCGCGTTGAATTCAAAAATTCAACAACAGGAAATATAAAGACGTTAGCTCTTTCAAAAACAGCAGTGAGCTTGATTCAAGGGACCGAAGCTGCTTTGGTTTTGCCAGCGGATTTTGTTAAAACTGTTATGAGTGAGGCTTATTCTGCGAACTCGTGGATACATCATTTGAATTCATCTCAAGTACCAGGGTTTTCGACTATTATGAACTCTCGCTTTTCGCAGTTCTTTGTTTGGCCGGAACTTATGAACTATTCGAAATCTGCTCTTTTTAAATTCGATTTATATTCAAACAAAGATGTCCAGCTGACAGGTTCCGGGTTGAATTATAAGGTGAAAATGAATTTGCTGTCGCGCATGCAGGCCCCTCGAGGAAACAGTTATGTGAACTTTATGAACTTTGTGATGCCATTTGATTCAAGTGTGGCATTTACGGTGAGTTCAGGAGCCATGACAACATCCTTTTCGGATGTGAGTCTGGGATTGAATGCCCAGTGGGATCCGTCTTATGTCGCAAATTATTCTCCGTCACAGAGGTTTTCGTCGGGAACGATTCGCGATCAGATCGTGGGATCTCTTCAAGGACAGACGGTTAAGATGAATTTGCCAAAAATTCCATTAACAAGCGGAGTCTCGTTGACGGTTCAAAGTTTGAAGTCTCTGTCTAACTCTGATTTATTGCTGCGCTTAGCTCCCTGATTGGTAAATAAAAAAGGCCCTATGCTATAGGGCCTTTGAGTTTGCTGCAGTTATAAGTCTTTATTCTGCCAGAGTTACCGGGATTAAGTCGACCGCGAACCGACCACCTTCGACATATTCGTATCTAATGTTACCTGAAAGTTTCACTGAGTTATTTTCTGCGTCGAATCTCCAGCCACCGTCATCTTTGCGTGGGATCAATTGTCCTTTGCCTGCGGCTAAGGCTGCTGGGGAACCATAACGCACGCGAACCATCAATTGACCTGTGGTTGAATCAACACGAGGACGTTGGGACAGGAATATTTCCTTTGCCAAGGTTTTAACCGTGATAGAGTCACCAATTTTCGCTAGGTCTGAGCCAAAGTTCTTAGAAATGATGCTCATGATGTATTTTTCGCGAATTTGCTCTGGTGTACCAGCGTCGACGTTAGCAGCTACAACAAGTTGCTCCATACGTTCTGGTCCAAAGCCAGTGCAACGACCGTTATTTTTTGGGGTCTTTGCAGTCATATCAAAACACTCTGGATGGTATTTTGGATGAATGCGCAAATCCCAATCTTTATATTGATCCGGATCAGAAGCCTTCACAAGAGCACCGTAGACAGATACTTTGTCAGCTTTCCCACCTTTAAAGTCGATCAATGCCTTTGCCATTTGTTCTGGGCTGACACCAGCTGTGGAGTCATCTGCATCTGTCAGAAAGATCACAACAAGTTGTGCATCGTCTCGAAAGAAACCTTCATTTGTGCCCCCGTGTCCGCTTTTTTCCAAAGCCGCCACGACCGGAGAGAAGAACTCTTCAACTTCAGGTCCACCCTCTGCATAAGGTGTAACACCGATATTCAGTGTTGCAGCTAAAACAGAAGAGCTGTCAGATTTTGTAACATAACGACGCTCCCCAGTTTGGCCTTTTGCGTTTCTAATATTACGAAGCTCACCAATTTGGTAAGGGTCTTTTTTCTTTGTCAAAAAACGCTCGGAGCTGTCCCATGTAGAAACCACACCGATGTGGTAGTCGATCATTCGATTTGAAGTGATACCTCGAGTAAATCGATCCAGGTTCTTAATTAAGTTTTCTTGAGCCGACTTCATAGAGTCTGAATTGTCGGTGACGAATAAAATGTCAACGCGTGGATTGAAGTCCAGCTGACTTTGACCACCATCTTCAGTGATCCAGTTGAATTGTTGTTCTGGAATCTTCTCGTATTGAGGAATTTCCACCTGTTCTTGTTTCAATTCTTTTTGAGCGAGAATTGTTCCAGATTGTTGACTGCAAGCCGCAATCAACATCAAAGCAGAGATATAGATGCAAGCAGCTAGTAGTTGTTTCACATTTTCCTCCTAATATTTTGAGGACAAGCTTTTGTTGCAACGTCGTATTTATCAAGTTCATCAATCCAAGGGTGACCATCATCCATAAACACCAATTGATCTTCTCCAACCTTTTTAAACTTATGAGTTGTGAAGTTTTTTTGGTCCATAGACTGGTCGGTGTGGATGCGTTGAATAGCTTCAACTTCTACAAGGTTCAATTTTCCGATGATCCGCTTGTTTTCCGCAGTTTCAGCGGCGGCAAGAACTTTGAGACGGGATTTTATTTTCAAGAAAGCATCTTGATTGATTTTTTTAAGTTGCTCTTGAAGTTTAGCTTGAGTCCCATTGCCGCTCAAGATTTCCATCGCTTTTTGGCTTACTTTGAATTTCAACATTTGGCGCT